>JAYXVG010000080.1:0-5630 GCA_036021875.1 Thermoplasmatota archaeon
TGAAATTGTTCCTAAATCTTGAGGCTGTGAACTTCCAGGTAAAACTTTTTGCTCGTCAGTTTTTGGTTTTGAACTTAATTGATTTTCTGTATTAATAATATTTCCAGAACTAATATTAGTTTCTATATCCTGAAATCTTATTTGATTGTCAGCTTGAATTTTTGAAACACGGGTGGATAATTTATCCAACTTAAAATTTATTTCTTCAAATTTATTTGTAAGTTCCTGAAATTGATTTTCGATTTCTTGTCCATCGGTTCTTTTCTGGAAGGTGCGTTTCATCTTACGTGATTCGATTACTCTCGCTGGTATGATGTGTAAATCCTTTGTTAAACCGAGCCATGATGCAGATTTAATCAGCCACTTTGAAGGATCCCAATGATACCACTTGTGACCATTGCGATAGTCTGCTTGGAATGTGTGGTGAAAGTTGTGGTAGCCCTCCCCAAACGTTAGGAAAGAAAGGAATGGAGAGTCTCTGGATGTGTTTTCGGTTGAGTAAGGTTGTGTGCCCCAGGTATGAGCAGCAGAGTTAATCAAAAAAGTTGCGTGATCAACCACAACGACTCTGACAAAGCCGCCATAGACTAAACCGCCAAGGAATCCGTGAATTCCACCAATCCAGGCAAAGCCAACCAGTGCTGGCAGTAAGATTCCGGTCAGGAAACCAATTAAGAAGATGTTACGGTCTTGCCATGCTAATATTCTATCTGCTTCGAGGTCCTCTACATTTTCGACTAATTCTTCGCCTTCATCAACCATAACCCAACCAATGTGTGCCCAAAAGAATCCTTTAGTTACAGAGTATGGGTCTTCTTCTTTGTCGGTTTTCAAATGATGGCGTCTGTGGTCGCTGCACCACTTGATAGCCGAGTTTTGAAACGCTGCAGCACCAAATAGTGCGTAGAACAACTTTAGTGGCCATGCGGCTTTGTGGGTTCTGTGACTGAAGAGACGGTGGTAACCTGCAGTAATTGACAATCCAGACGCTAGGTAAAAACCTACGAATATGACTGGTTCAAACCAACTGATGCCAAAATTTACTGAGTAATAAACGAGCGACGTCAAGGCTAAAATTGGCATTCCTATTAGAAATGAAGTGTTGACGATATTGATGTTGGAGGGGTAAGCAATATGTTCCGACATGCTGTTTGCAAATCCTTCACCCGTTTGAGGTTATGTCTTAATTTTCCTACAATAAGATAGGTTGGTTGACCCAATTCCGTCAACGACCCACATCTTATGAAAATGCGATTAGTTCTTATGCTTCATGTTACTTAAACCCATTCATGGACCTAAGTCACAACCAGTCCCCTGAGATGCCTCAGGTGGTTATTTTGGCGGGCGGTCTTGGTACTAGACTTGGAGCAATTACTCAACATATTCCCAAATCTCTCGTTGAGGTTGATGACAAGCCAATGATTGACCATATCCTCAATTGGATTGCCATTCAGGGGTGCGATCGAGCCCTTGTATTAACAGGCCATCTGGGCGATAAATTTGAGCAATATAGCCATGATTCCGTCTCTTTGACTTTTGTGCGCGAACCTGTCCCGTTAGGAACTGGAGGGGCGTTATGGAATGCTGTTGATTTTTTAGAACCGGAGTTTATTCTGCTTTGGGGAGATGATTTCCACCCGATTAATTACCACGATTTAGTTAACCTACATCGAGAAGATGGTAACCTAATAACAATGACAGTTACTGAATCTCATGAAACCATGAATCTCCAACACCTAGACGGAAAGGTAGTCAAGTACAACAAACGCAACGATAACCCAGAATTCAATGGCTACGAGGCAGGCACTAGCGTGGTTAGTAAGAGAATAGTCCTACTATTTGGCAGGGATGGGAAGTGGAGTTGGGAAGAAACGGTATACCCTAAACTAGCTGGAAAGATTGGTGCACATATGGATAATACGAAATTTTGGGATATGGGCACCCCAGAACGACTGACGAAATTAAGCGAGTTCTTCGAAGCTGAACGGTCCAGAGCTTGATACTGAAATTGCGTTAGGAAGAATATCCTGATTTTCCACCAAAACAAGTATCATTCCTCCATAACCACCACCCATCATTCTAGCACCAAGCACCCCCTTTGTCGACTGTAGCGTCCTAACTAAGTGGTCAATTTCAGTGAGACTAACCCCGAGTTGTTTCAGTGAATCGTGGGATTCGTTGAGTAGTTTACCCAATTCCTCAGAATTAGCATTGATGGCAGCCTTAACTCGGCGGTTTTCTGAATTAATGTGTTCTGGTAATTTGTCAGTATTTGCCTGATAATTTATTTCGGATAAGTTACGTTGAATCTCAGAATCAACCAACTTGAATATCCAAGATTCTTCGATGGGAATGTAATCTATTGCATGGTTTGAGAAATTGATCAAAGTTGCATAATTCTGCTTTGCAAAAACCATTGCCATTTGGTCTAATAGTCCACATTCTGTCCCCAAAACTTGGTGCTCAATTCTTTGTGCTTGTCTGCAGATTGCCAGTTTGTCTCCAGTTGGATTGACTCCAACTGCGATTGCAACACACAAAGCCGCCGAGGACGACATTCCTTTGCCTATTGGAATGTTACTTCTAACAGTAAGTTCGGCAGGATAACCACCGACGGCCTGCCACATTTCGATGACTTTTTGCTCACCAACAAACCCCTCATCTAATCGAGTTATGGTAAGTTCAAGGTAGGTCTCAGTAGCAAATGGTAGTGCCAGACCGCCTGCGTAGTCAGTATGCTCGCCAATAATATTGACACGCGAGGGTACTGTAACACGGCGTGGCATGAATATACGATTTAAGTCAGGTATTTGGAAAATTTGGCGTTCAATGTTTTACTCAGCGATTTTGCCTGATAGACCAATTCTTTCTCGGCAGTCCCTCTAGTGCTACACCAGTAAGGGCACCCCAGACATACGACTCTTCTACCTGCCAAATCCAAACTACAATCATTGCAAGCGCGGCGAGAATCCAATGGTGAACCCAAAATCCTTTGAATTTTAAATGGATTTTGGTATTTTCTGTTACATACCTAGCAAACGCAAACGCAGTTATCAGGGCAATTGAGTAGTATGCAAAATCCATGAAATCCCTCATAGCGGGCTATTACATGATGGGCAGAATTTCCACTCGGGCTGAGTTGCACTACCGCAACTTGGGCACATGTTAGATTGTTTATCTCCCATAATCACGGAGTCTTTGACAACTGAGTCACCAATTTGACCGATTTGAACCATGGGCTGATCTTTTTCGAGATATGTTTGCCTGATTCTTCCTGCCTCTGCAAATAGCCCGGCTTTTTGATACATTTCGGCTGCGCGGGGGAAGTCTCTGGCCAACTCCAGATTTTTCGCTTCTTGGGCAAGTTTGTCAATTTCGTCCATCGACGGTGCAGTCTTGCTATCTACCGAATCAGTGATAGTAGGCTGGGTTTCCTGAGCAGTTGATTTTTGCCGATTGACGTTTAGTGGCATTTGGCCAACATTTCCGCCCCGTATATTGGAACCTGTTTGAATGACCTGTTGAGTGGGTTGAACAACAGTAGCCTGGGGGACATAGTTTTGATTGACAATCACAGCCCTTGTCGAAGTACTGCCAGCCGACATGGCGACAATTCCGACTATTATTGCTCCGCAGCAAAATAGGCCACTGATTGCGCCGACAAATCCACTACTAGCTTCCTGGTCCCTAATCTCCATGCACTCTTCAGTTTCTTCATATGATACCCCGGGATAACCCTCAACGTAGTTTTCGCAATAATCCAGGTCGTCAGGGTCGGGCTCCATGTTAACACTAATCATGCTGAAGAATATTGAGGTGGCAATCAGGGTAAGAATCAGCCCCTTTTTACTTCGTTTACCGTCACTTGTTTGGACGACATGAGGCATAATTATCCGTTGTGACACGGTTGTTGGATTGATGGCTACCATTTTATGGTAACGCCTTTTTTCGTCACGCCTAGAGCATCGGACTTTTGTGTGGCAGACTAGTCCGTTTACCATGGACGAGGCTCCGTGGCTGCCATCTGGAATCATTATCGATGATTCTGAAGGTATTGATTCCGAGCGTATCCAAACAGCACTAGGCTCAATTGATACTTGGGATTTTATTCAGTGTGTGTCTCCTGAATGGTGGGAACAGCCGCCTTTAGATGGAAAAGTATGGGGGCAGTGGCCAAAGGGTGTGAATCCTGAGATTATCAAACAGGATAGAAAGGGCGTAATATTACGGCTGAACGAACAGCAAATCGCTAGGGTTTCTACTTTTGCAGTTGGCAATGACCTCTCTAGATTTGTAAAATATGACCCTTGGAGGAAAGCCGTAAATGAGCTGGATGTAATCCTGCCATCAATGGTATATTCTTGTGATAATAATGACCGAGTTGCTGTTTACGATTGTTCTGAGTTGATGTTAGACATTAGTAATCAAAACAGTGATGAGTTGGCTGCTAAACTTGGCCGCATACATTTAGCATTGGATAAATTTTCCACACCTAATACCGAACGTCGCTGGAATGACCGATTAAAGGACATCGAAGGAGAACTTAAGGTGACAACACTTTGGCGAGCTCCTCATTCAAAGTATACTGTGGGTTTACCTCGATTAAATATCGATCTTGATATGCTGACGAGAAAAGGTGATCAGGTATTGTTTATTGCTGATGTGAGGTCGCTTGTAGAACAATTATTATGCGCACCAGATAGGTTACCAGGCTTAGCGAATTTGATGCTAATCGAGCAACAAATTTCTTTCACCAAAGGTATGACTCAAAATGAGCGCAAGAACCTACTGCATGCATACCTTGGCACAGCACCACATTCTTACTCAAACAAAAAAGCACTCTCAACCCTGATGGGTGGACCGTGGATTTGGCGCTATCATGCAGTATTATTAGCACTTGGTGAGGCGCGTGTGTATGGAGATGAAGACCTTGGCAACAAAGCCAACAACTGGCTCAACGATGTATCAAGAATCCAAGCTCATCTTGGAGTTCTACGCTTGTGGAAGTCAGGTCTTTGGGCTGGAATTGTGGGAGTTGTGATTGCATTCTTTGCATGGCGGATGGCCACAATCTCTCCAACCATAGCCGGTGTATCGGCAATTTTCTGCTTAATTGGCTCACTTACTTGTAACATGGTCTACTGGTCTAAAGACCCAAAGCCGTATTAACTGCTCTGCTTTCTAATTCTGTTGTCGTAGAAACTTAGTTCATGGTCTCTGGCAAGTTGCATAATTTCGAGTAGAAATTTTTCCTTCTCTTGTCGCTCATCAGCACCACCTTGAACATCCCAGTATAAGTTGAGTGAAACGTCAATTGATGTGGCAGAAATATCATTTACTCGACACCAAGAAGAATCTTCATTCATTGTTGCTGAATTATCTTGAATCGATAGCAATACTGCGTCACGAAAAGCCTCGACATTATCAGGATTGGAATTGATGTCAAAATGCAACATAGTCTGCCACCTTCGCCACCGTCGTTTGCCATAGTTCTCCACCGGGGTGCTTACTAGATTTGCATTTGGAATCGTGATTACAGTATCAAGTCCCGTTCTAATCAGGGTCGTTCTGAGATTAATTTCGATGACCTCACCTTGAGACGGTCCAACAACCACCCAGTCACCAACCTT
>JAYXVG010000081.1:0-5608 GCA_036021875.1 Thermoplasmatota archaeon
ATTATGACGGTGACCTTGATGATGACAGACTGCGACCTTTTGATCAAAACTACAACGCGGTTTATGATTGGTTAGACCCTGATATGGGCGGCACCCCTAACCCGGACAATCTGGCTAATATCGCAGTAAGTGGCGACCAAGCCAACTTTGAATACGACTTAGACGACGACCAGATTCAAAATGAAAACGATTCTTTCCCACTTGACTCAAGCGCAGATGTTGCAGCTTGGAATTGCCCAACAGCCGCTAACCCAATACCGACCAATCCAGACCCTCGATGTACAACCCGCAGAGCGTCATTCGCTCAGTTTAACGATTGGGACGGCGATGGAATTTCAAATTGGGACGACATAGATGATGACAATGACGGGATTATCGATATCCTAGATATTGACTGGGATTGTGATTTCGACAATGACAATGATCTACATCTGATAAACGGCGCTTTGTATCGTGACGATGGACCTAATGACATTGACTCAGATATTGATGGTGATGGACTAGAAAATAGCATTGACTGGGATGATGATAATGATGGGCTATCAGATTTATATGACCCAGATGATGGCAACTGTGGCGTTGTAGATTTTGATCAGACCGATGCCTTCTACCGCCCATACTATCCGGTTGATGATGGTGGCGACCTTGACGGAAGCTCAGACGGACAAGGTTACGTAGACAATGCATCTGATTACTGGAATATGGTATTCCGACACAATCCGTTCGATGCTATGATGATTAACTACAACGGATATGACGCTACAACACAGCCAGTAACTCCTGGCGAGGTGCCGGAATTTTACTGGTTCTTATTCTCTCGTTGGAACTCTCGTAACGGTGGTAACGAGTGGGATATTGATACCGATGGAGATTCTCTAATCAACGGGCTAGATACCGATCAGGATGGTGATGGGATGCCGAATTGGTGGGACCAAGATGAAGGAAATGATGGCGTAATGGACGTCGATGATCCTAAGATGGGTGGAACATTCAATTTGACAACATGTGGTTACACCGCAGGTAACTTTGCTACCGGATTCTCCTGTGGCTATACCTATGCCTTCGCTTATCAGATGCCACTTAACGGTGTCAATGCACAACTAGGACTACCATTTTCAACCAGACCAGATATTGGTTTGGATCAAGGACAAACCGCAGGCGGCCCATCAAACAATTGGAGTTGCACACCAGGCGCACAAGGCGGTTGTTACCACTATGACTATGGAGGCGACGGAACAATTGATGCCGGTATCACCTACAGCCAAATTTCAAACAGTAGAGATGCATTCTTGGTTTGGATGGGGCTTGGATTAGGTGTCCAAGGTTGGAACTGGAATTCAGACACAGGGGCAGTTCAAGATTTCCCTGATGAAATGGGTGCGGACATTAAAGAAAACGAGATTGATGAAGACATCGATGGTGATGGCTTCAACAATACCATCGATATCGATGATGATGCAGATGGAGTATACGATTGGTTCGATATCGATGATGATAACGACGGTATTTGGGATTACTTCGATATGGATACTAACGATGACCTCGATGAGGATGCCAACATCAATCTTCCACAAGGGTCGTCATTCTTCACTGGAACAAACTGTGTTGATAATGACGATGATGGTAACGATGCTGATGCTGACGATGACGGCTTCTTCCAAGCTGTTTGGGATCGCGGCGAAATGACCCAAGGTTACCAGAATCCACGTTACTATGACGTCGACAATGATAATGACGGAGTCCCGGATGCAGAAGATTACGACGATGATAATAATGGCATTGATGATTGGGCACAGGAACTACTACCAGGCTGTTTCAGTGGTGAAGAGCAATCGCCATGGGATCATGACAACGACAATATCTCTAACTGGGCAGATGACGATTGGGATGCTGACGGCTTGACTAACGATGTTGAGTTACTAGTTTCTCTTACTCAAGCATTTGATCATGATAATGATGGCCTTAGGGATGATATCGACGAAGATGATGATGAAGACGGTATGGAAGATAAGGACGAGATTCTAGTTTGGCCAATCAGATTTGATAGAAATTCAACCAATCCATGGGATCATGATGATTTCGGTGATGGAGAAGCCCTAGCAAATCCAAACGATCCATTTACTGGTCCAGATGCAATCGATGAGGATGATGACAATGACACTCGAGAAGACCTTGATTTTGACCACCTTGAAGAAGGCGAATTCTGTATTGACCTAAGTGGCACCCAGTATTCTGCTAGTGATTGGGATTCAGACAATGACTGTGAATTCGATAAAGATGACAAATCGCCTACATTCATTACTCTAGATGCTCCAGATACTCTGTGGATTGACGCCACAACGCCTCAGCGTTTCTCGGGTTCAGTATCCTGGGTAAATCCAATCACGGCTCAACTTGAACCAGCCCGTAACTTCCCAGTGCAGATTAACATTGAGTGGGCTAATAATGGGACTAAAGCCATAGAATCAATTTACATCCCAACCAATAACTTTGGTAATTTTACCTACAACCAGTATATCTATCCAGAAATGCTGACAGTTGGGGATAGCAGCACCTACAAGGTGTATGCTGAGGTTACAGAGCTGTTCGCCTTTAATGGGGCAGAATCACAAGCCTATTTCGTTGGTGCAGAAGCAAACCTGACCGCCAATATTGCTCCAATAGGCGCGTTTAAGAGCAGTGAGCAACCATTCAAGATTGATTTCTGGGCGCATTATACTGCAGATACTGAAAGAGGTGACTATACCAAACTAATCAGTAATGTTCCAATTACTTTCACCGTACGTGGAGGTCCGTTTGGTAATATATCTGCACCGACTAATTTCTCTGGTTTAGATGGCAATGGCTATCGAACAGATAACCGAGGATTTGCCTCAGTAACGTTCGTTCAGGATGTTGGAATCTCCGGAACATGGCGACAGATACGCTTGAATGCAAGTCTAGACAACGGTCCTGGACAAATACCGGGTGGTTATGAAGAGATCATTTGGGACGATTTGACTAAGCGGCACGTTGTTGTTACAGACCCAGTGACGGGCGATCCGGTGACTGGAAATTTCACGAGTTTGTATACGAATACGACCCTACCAGCCGGTGATTATCTCGTTACTGGACAGGTTCTGCCTGAACTAGCTAGCGAATGGCCATTCCCGTATCTATACGGCGATGATACTGAACCAGAGAATGTCAGAGTAATGCACCGTATGAATATCGATGGAACGCTATTTGTTCCAGGAACCAACCCGGTCTATTACTTCGATAAAACAATCAATAATGGCGACGGTACCTTTGGCAATTGGGCTACTTTATTCCATGCAGATGCGCTAACTAATGCTGGTCTGAACTACAATGAAGTTTCAGCTATCAAGCCATACCCAACGAACTGGGATGGTAATCCAGCGAGCCTTACAGGTGAAGCTGCTCTATTGCGCCCGTTCATCAGCACGGTGCAAAACAACTGGTCCATCGCTCTAGTAAACGGTGGAAACTCCAATCTGCCACCTTGTGGTGCTGTTGACCCAACAGATCCAAACAGTGCAGTCAGATGTGAAATTGTTCCTGAGATGAACACTGGAGAGAGCTACAGAGTTACTGGCACGGTTACCAATCGAACCCTTGCACCGTGGGTAGAAGATCCGATTACCCTCCAGATAGATATTGATGGCAACGGATTATTCATTGGCCAACAAGAGACACAATTCACCTCTAAGCCAACACAAGCCTGTTCATCTTGTGATGCTGTATATGATTACAATTTCACTTGGCTCAGCCAATATCCCGCTAAGACTTACGGAACTAGAGTAGATTTCACCAATTCTGCTTACTACTTCACAGGTAACACTAGTGCGCTTTCGCCAACTGGTGCATACATCAACATCACCGTTATTGGAACAACTGATTTCCAGATGACCTCTACGCCGCGATTGTACCGAAATACCAGCACGGTAATTCAAGCAAAATTAGTCGATAATTCTCTGCAGCCGGTAAGGAACGCACCTGTTAACTACACATGGTCTTTTGATGGAAGAACAGGGGTTAACTACACCGATGATAATGGATTCTTTGAAGTTCCATTTACCATTAACAGTACAGACTCGTTAGGTAACTTCACCCTAGAATTTGAATATCCCGGCTCGACATTGCTCAAAGGTTCAACTGTTAGTCAATACATATGGGTAATTTCTCGAACCAATATATCGGTAACAGACTTGTTACCGCGGCAAGTGCAAGAAGAATTTGGGAATTTCAGAGTCAGTGGAGATTCATGGAATTTTGTCGCTCAAATCACTGATGATGGTGCCAATGACCCCGGTATTACACCAGTTAACCTAAATGGAGCTAATGCACCAAATGGCGGTCTTGTCGATGTAATATTTGAGGGAACAGATTTCCAAGGAATAACCTATCGACAATTAGTTGCTACAATAGCGCCACAGGGTGCAGGGCAACTGACATTGCCTGAACCAGTTCCCGGAGCAGGGGACTCGCACTTGTGCTATTATGATGGTAATAATGACGGGCTTTCGGACTGGGATACAAATCAAAATGGCATAGTAAGTAGGGAAGAATCCGTGGGCTGTCTAAGAGCCGATATTTTGCCACTGACTCCATCCAAGTTGGCGCAAGATCCTGCAGGATTCTTACCAGATGGTTTTGGTCCAGTAAACGTCATACTGAGATTTGAAGAGAATCTGCCAAACGAAGGTTGTCAGCCGTTCGCTGATGATTTAGATATACGAACCCTTGGTGGAGCCTGGGATTCCTGCACCTTCATACCAAACAGCGAAAAATTCCGAGTTTTCATGCCAAATATCGAGAATGGTTTTAATTTGATTGGAACCACCTTCATTGATGCACCGGATGAGGAAATTGTCTACACGGGAGAATTTGACCCACAGACTAACCAATACGAAGACAAGCCAATGATTCTAAGTGGTCGACTTTATGATGAATTGGGCAATAACTTGACCAGTAGGATTGTCTCTGCGCAATACACAATGAAGAATGATCCGAACAACCAGATTACCAAGTGTAACGACGTTAGAACCGATGAGTTTGGAATCTTCGTTATTGAGTGTGACATTGAAGGTGTTCAGGCTGGACAAGCAGACATTAACATCATCTATTCTGCACTCGATTCACAAAACCGAGACCAGTATCGATACAAATCGAAGACCCTACCATTGACCTACCAAATCTTCTCCAATTCTACCCTCTCGATTACCGATGTTGGGCCGTTCAAGTCAACCACTGACAAGTGGCTAGCACCAAACGGAACCGAATACTACCGATTGTTCCTCAAGGAATCATTCCATATTGATGCAGTTTTGAAACAGAGTAATGGCGACCCTGTTGGCGATAAATGTCTAAACATTTATCTCGACCCAGAGGAAAATGTTAGACCAATTGCTCGTATTAGAACCAGCCAGGCATTAGACGATCGTGGAACGATTAGTTGGTTCAGTGGTGATCCAACACAAAACCCAACCCTGAAAGGAGTTGAAACCACTGGCGGCAAGACAGAAGGTTTCCGAGTCTTGCGCGTTGCCTACGAACCGACTGAAGATTTGAGTAATTATGGTGGTTGTGCAAGAGATGCTGATAAGTC
>JAYXVG010000082.1:0-5528 GCA_036021875.1 Thermoplasmatota archaeon
ATAAAGATTTGAGGCCTCAACAACCATAAAACCGGGTTCATCTGAGCTCTTTGCGATTGTAAAAATATCAGAGTCATAAGCTTCGATTACCGCGGTATATTCGTTTGAGGAGTATAGATCTACGACCTTGATTACAACATTCTTGTAGCCAATTTCACTAAATTGTAACTTCAGCATACCAGTCTGGCGGTTGTATTGGGCACCACCAGCCTCATCTGGAGAGTTGACTATTACTGTCAACTCGCTGTTGTCGTTGTCGACATCTGATACTAGTGATTCTAAGTCTACAGACAACTCTGAGCCAGTTTTTATTCTCAATCCATCAAACGATGACATATCTATCACTGGTGCATCGTTAACGGGATTGATATTGATTACAATAGTCTGGTCAGAACACTCCATATCGGTGTCACACGCTCTGATTGTCAGCGTGGTTTGTCCTACAGAGTCTGTTCCAATTGCTTCAAATCCTAGGACTCCGTTAATTATCTGCGAGGATATTATTCCAGGATTTGTCTCGCTTACAATGTCGAAGGATAAGGAGCTGGAAGAACTTGGCTGTCCATCTGCAGTGGTGTCTGTTATGTATGGTTGCAGACGCAATGTTCCATCTGAATCTGGGCCCTCCTCGTCGATGGTTTGTGTCGGCAGCCCTAACCATCTTGGCTGGCCATTTTCGATGACGTTAAATTTCAGAGTTCCGTATGGTAGGTTTTCTTCATTTCCATAGTCTCCGCCGTCGTCGACTGTTACTAACATGCTCTTTTGTCCTAGGGGACATCCCTGCAGATCATTGAATTCGAAGTTTACACTGATTGTGCTTGAAAGAGGATTCCAAGACACGAAATAAGGACTATCTGAATCAATCACTAAATCATATAGAGGTGTTTCTGGATCTGAAATGTGCGGAGTCATATCAACTTCTGTCTCAACGTCGCAGGTCACTGTAGGCACGGGTTCTGCTATTACCTGTGGAATTCCATTAGCAAGGCTAAACGCGTTTGGTGTGACACGCCATGCGCTTGCCTGGCCTCGTCCGTCGATTGTTTTCGAACGTAAGTCGTAAGTTCCGGATGGCATGGTTAGCGAGGGGGTCATAGTATATTCTCTACCCTCGTTGCTAGTTCCCTCATTGACGATGGTTTCGCCGCCCGAATCAATGCTATCGTCCCAATTATTCATGCCAGCGGGAGAGACTTCTAGTTCGAAGGTCATTGACTGAATAGTATCAACATAATCATCTGCCCCGCCCTTTGCAACAACAGTAAATATCGAGCCTCGTTCAATCACATTTTCGCCGCTGACTGTTGCTTGCTTAGCCAATGGCGGTCTGTCATGACTGAAATCCTCAACTGCAATGTTGTTTCTTGAGCTACCATCACCAGCCAAACCGCTCAATCTGGCGCCAAAGGCCGTCGACCATGCATTAGTTGGTAGAGAACTTGTATCAACTGAGGCGGTGTGAGACATTGAAGATTGAACGGGAAGGTTGGTTAATTGCTTGGAGGACACTACGATTGGATTATTTCCGTCCATGTAGATTATTTCCAAGTTTCCTCCGTTACTATAATCTAGGCCGCCTACATTGACAGCAGATGCAGTAACTGTAACTTGATCACCGATAATATAACCATCAGCGGATGCAGGATTTGAGAGAGTAACTCCGGAAACGGCCAGGTCCATCTTTGGACCCATGTGAGAATCTCCAGCAGCAAGCACGTTGCGGTTTGTAGTATGATCCCCGTCAAGTAAAGCGGCAACTGTTAGGAAGTTATCTGCAGCGCTGTTGCCACCGCCGGGTCTAACAACAGATATTGGTATAGACCATGATTTAGTTACAGGGTTTCCACCAGTGAGCGTGACAGATTCAAACGCATTTCCAACTCCATTGAGGAGCCATTGCCTAAACACGTGATGTGGGTTTGGGCCTCCTCCATCGTATGATTCTGGAGAGGTATCTTCAGTTACAGCAGCGTAAATAGTCACCGTTTTTGTACCTGAGCCAGTGTATGCTGCGGTGATGTCAATATCCATCATGTTACCGTTTTCAGACTGGAAGACAGTTATCGAATAGTCTGCCGCGTTCGCATCCATGTTACCACCGTTTTGATAGAAATTTGCGGTGTTGGTGTTACTAGTGTAATAAGAACTGCTGGATGTGGCATCGCCCCAAACCATGGTTGGATAATAACTTGGGTTGATGTGCGCCCTACGGTTTATTGGAGCATCATTTGGCCAGCCACTGGATGCGGATTCATAGAATGAAATGTATGTGTAATCTTCTGATTGACTACCTCCTCCGCCGTTGGTAACATATAGGTCATGCATTGCATTAGATGCTCCGTGGCAAGGTCCGCACCAGTGCGCACCAACATATTCTGTGAAGACTGTATGACCAGGAGACTGAGCATTGCTGACATTGCTTTCGTCATCTAAATAAGACGTAGGCAAATTGCTATTGTCTGCAACAATAGTCAGCGCAATACTTCCAAGGAACAGCGCCACAATCATCAAGGAAACTGACTTTAGATACAACTTCATGCTTTACGCTAGGCTTAGGCAGTATATCAAACCCTCTATATCTGGTTTATTTCAAGAGAATAATGGTTTGCAAAGTAGCAATTAAATCTAAGCAACCACAGCATGATTACATGAGTTCGACTGAGTGGGTTGTGTTAGAAGAGGATAGTGGAAAAACCTACCTTGTTGAGTTAGTCGATGACATGACCAAAATCAAAGGGCTTGGGGTATTCAACCCATCGATCAAACTTAGCGATAAAGCAGTTGGTGAAAAAGTTACAATAGGGCAGAAAGTCTTAACAAAGTTGAGCGTAAAATTACCTGAAATTTATCGTAGTATGAAAAGAAGGGCACAGACAATATCACCCAAAGACGCTGGAATTCTCATCACAAAACTGGGAATCGGCCCCGGAGATATTGTGGTCGAAGCTGGCTTGGGTAGCGGTGGATTATCGTTGCACATCGCACGAGTTTTAGGTAACTCTGGAACTTTAATCACAGTTGAAACACGTGACGAGCATGCTGAAGTTGGTCTTGAGAATTTAGCAAGAGCAAAGGATTGTCTGCAAGAATTTCCTACACACCATCATTTATCTGGAGATATTGCTGATTTGACTAATAAAATATTACAATTAACGGGCCGTGTAGACGCTATTATCCTTGATTTACCAGATCATGGGACTGCAATTAATGCAGTCACCAAATCTTTGCTGGATGGAGGTAGGCTAGCATGCTACTGCCCTGTAACAAGTCAAATCGAGAAGGCTTGGGAAGCTTGTGAAAATAATGATTTGACTGTAGAGTGGGCTGGAGAGTTGATGGAAAGGCAGTGGGGTAGAGCGTCAAAAGGCGGTATTAGACCAGTGAATGGGCCGTTTGGACACACTGCGTTTCTGTTAATTGCACACAAGCGTTGATTAGAATTTCTGATTCTCAACTACTCTAATTTTCTTCTCACATTGCGGACAGGAAAACTTGAACGGAGGAGTGCTTCCTCTTGGAACACCTAGTTTCGCTTCACAGAACGGACAAATTACTTTGTTATCTGGGGTCATTCTACATTCATTGGACTTCAATTTATGAGCCTTAACTGTTTTCTCATTTTTCTTCTTTGCCTTTTTCTCAGGCTTGTTCTCTTCATCAGCGGCCTCTTCAACACTAGCATCAACAGTGGCTAACTTTCTGCGCTTCCGTAGAATGTTGACCAAAATTAGCAACAATAATGCTAAAGCCCAACCACTGCCAATGGCTGTTATTGTCTGTTGCTCATCAAATTCTATTCCCAGTGGCAACTCTACACCATTCGGTGGCAACTCTGGCCCCACTACATTAACTGACAATTGATTACTTGATTGCTGAGTAAATTGGTTTCCACCGATCGATACATTGGCTGAAATCTTCAACATTGCATCTTCAGTTTCAGAAATTCGTGAAATAAGTAACACCCTGAATTCTGCAGTCTGGCCATTATTTAGAGTGTATGTAGTGGATACATTTTCCGAGCCTAATGGAGAAATGGTGACGTCAAATAGGGCCACGTCGCTGCCGAGAAGATGTATATCTCCAGATATCGGTGCATTAGCCAAGTTGGTAATAGTTACCGTTGTGGACGACCCACCTGAAGATGCCATAGTAAGAGAATCATCGGCAAAAGATATCTCTGCGATATTATTGCCTTCCCAATCTGGTTCTACAGTGTAAGTTTCTATTACTTCTGAGACGTAATTGCTTCTAGCACTGCTAGTTACTCTAAATGTAAACGTTGAGGGGCCTGCATCGGCTTCGGCGTCGACTACACAACTCCAAGGGTATGATTGGGATGACATACCCGGGGATATCGTGAATACCTCGGAGAGGTCACAATCATCTCCAATCATTGTCAGCGTAAATTGATCCTCCCCAGTGCCAGTATTATCAACAGACACAGTTCCAGTAATTGTCTCTCCGGGTTTGGCACTGTCGTCTGATGATAAGACACTGATTTGAGCACTTGCTTGAATTGGAATAATCTTGAAATCAATAGTTGATGAGACAGTGTCATCATTTGCAGATGTTACTTTGATATTTACATCGCATCCAGAAATTGGTGCGCCAGCAGACTGTTCTCTGATAGAAATGGTGACAGCTTGAGTTAAGGATGGTTCAAGGTTAACTGAGGTTGTTGAAAGCGTAGTGTCGAACCAGGTCTGAGCGTTCCCATTTCCTTCATCGAATTCTAGTTCGACAAAGAATGTATCTGATGCTGAACCGAGGTTTGTAACCTCGAAAGTGTAAGTAACCTCTGATATAGGACCCGCAGCAATGTTATTGCTGATGGCATTTACAGTCAATCCGACACTATCCGATACCTGCATCTCGAGGTTAAGTGAATCTGTATAATCATCCGAAGAATAGGATACAACGATGGGATAAGTGCCTGATTGAGCAGTGGAAACCATACTAACGCTCATTGTCACAACTTCTGTATTTCCGGCGTCTAAGCCCACTTCAATATCAGAGAAAGTAACCCCTGCGCCTGTTGGTAGGCCGGATACTGATGCGCTCAACACCAAATCCATCGTCCCGGTATTGGTTAAGTCCAGTGAGACATCAACAGTTTCACCGGGTTTCAACGAAATCCTCCCGTCAAGCGGACCAATGATGGTGAATTCTGCTACCGGCTGAACATCAAATATTACTGTTGATGAACTGCTTAAGTCTCCGTATGTCACTGAAAATGCCTGTTGATACTGGCCAACAACTCCCTCCGCTACATCCGTGGAAACAGTCCATGTTCCAGCACTTCCTGATGGAACAATAATGCTACTATCACCGACAATAGAAGTTGCTAGAGGTGAGTCATCGTTTATATCAAGGAAAAATTCAATTGATTCACTCCCGTTGTTGTAGACTCTAACTTCATACTCCTCAGGGTTCTGTGGAGTCAAGTCAAGGACACTACCAGGATAATACAGCTCAAAATCTACCAGTTCATCGATATCGATTACGAAATTATATTCATCAGCATC
>JAYXVG010000083.1:0-5471 GCA_036021875.1 Thermoplasmatota archaeon
CGCTTTTATACTTTATGGAACGAATTGAAACTACAATTCTAAAAAACTTAATATTTAACGAAGATTATTCAAGAAAAGTATTACCGTTCCTTAAAAATGAATATTTTGAAAGTTATCATGAAAAGGTAGTATTTGAAGAGATTGCTAAATTTAGAGCCGCTAGAAAGCTTTGGCATGATTTAGTTGAACAACGATACAAACCAAATAATCCCAAATCAAAGATGCTGCGATTTCACACCCAAGTGGCCGGCGTTAGTCTAACTGCTCAACAACCACTCAACAATATATCTAGGGTCACTATCCAAGCATTAGCCGCTGTTTGCGGTGGGACTCAAAGTTTGCATACTAACTCATATGATGAGGCAATTGGATTACCAACCGAAGAAAGCGCCACGATAGCGCTTAGAACTCAACAGATTATCGCTGAAGAATCTGGAGCGGCAGACGTTATCGACCCACTTGGAGGTTCACATTATGTGGAGCACCTTACAGCAAAAATATATGATTCAGCAATGAGTATGATACAAGAAATTGACAATAAAGGCGGAGCAATGTCTGCTATCAAAGAGGGATGGCAACAAAGGCAAATCCACAATTCTGCATATGCTCATCTTAATGATGTTGAGTCCGGGAAACGAAAAATTGTTGGCGTCAATCATGGAATAATGGAAGAGAAAAATTCCATACAAGCAATGAAACTAGATGATAATCTTGGCAAAATGCAACAAGAAAAACTGATTGCTTTGAGAAAAAATCGCCATACTGGATTGGCAAATGAATCGATGGATAACATTAGACATGCTGCCCGGAGTGGTGAAAATCTATTTCCTCATGTTATTCAAGCAATAAAGAATGATTGCACCCTTGGTGAAATAATGGAAGCAATGAAGGATGTATTCGGAACATGGATGGCTCCAAGTGGGTTTTAGGTGATTTTATGGATATAAGATTGGATCATATCGGCATTGCAGTGAACAGTCTCGATGAGGGCGAAAAATTCTGGAAAATATTAGGCTTGGTAAGTGATGGTGACGATGAGGAGCTTATCGAACAAGGAGTGAAAACAAGATTCTTTCCTATATCTAGAGAACCTCAGAAAGCTGCGATGATTGAGCTGCTCGAACCAACTGGATTAGACACACCGATTGGAAAATTTATTGCCAAACGTGGTATTGGCATTCAACAGATATGTTTTCAAGTAGATGATATCATAAGTCTAATCGACAAACTGATGGCAGAGGATATCACTATGATCGACACTACCCCCAGATTAGGTGCCAAAAACTGTCTAATTGCATTTGTTCACCCCAAATCTACCGGAGGAGTTCTTGTGGAATTGTCTCAAAAACAATAGGAAACAATCATAATCCATCTTGATAATTTTCCGTCATGCGAACATGCGTGGACCAACTGATGGCGTTGTCTCACATAGATGGCCCTAGGCTTAAAGCAGAAGCAAAATTCATTTCGACCAGACTTGAAGCGTTGAGATATAGTGGTAAGATAACAAATGATGCCTATCTAGATGCGGGTTCCATATATGGGGCTTTTGAGATGTTTGCAAATTTAATCGATATGGGTGTTCCACAAAGAGAAATTTATGCACAATTAAAACAACAGCTCGCTAGGGCAAGAAAACTCGAAATTAAATACCCAGGGCTAAATGACGCGATAGAATCAGGCAGGGCAAGTTGAACATGTCGAGTAATAATACGCTATTACAAGTATCAGACGTCAAAAAAACCTTTGGAGAAGTAATTGCGTTAAATGGCGTAACATTCGATATCAAGCCAGGGGAAGTTGTTGGCTTAGTTGGCAGCAATGGTGCTGGCAAAACAACCCTCCTAAGGCTAATGTCCGGTGTCTACTATCCTACGAGTGGGAATGTTACACTTGGAGATGGTACACCAGTTCACAAAATGAGGGAGGACTTAGGAGTTGTGCCTGAATCTACTGGTTTGTACTCAAGACTTACAGCATGGGAAAACATTCGCTATCACAGCAGGCTATACGGGATAGATGACGCTGTTGCATGGAAAAGGACGCTTAAATTTGCTCAGAGTCTGGATATGGAAGAAAACCTATCTCGTTATACTAAAGGATTTTCTCGTGGAATGAGGCAAAAAACAGCATTGCTGAGAGCCTTAGCTCATGGCCCTAAAGTTTTGTTACTCGACGAGCCTACTGCTGGTTTAGATATTACCAGTGCGCGCACAGTTCGAGCGTTAGTAGAGCAAATTAAGCAAGAGGGGGGAACTGTGGTATACTCAACGCATCAGTTATTTGAAGCACAGCAAGTATGTGATCGAATTATCATAATACACAACGGCGTTGTGAAGGCTGATGGATCACCTGCTGAGTTACTTGAAGAAACGAGTAGTGATTCTTTGGAGGAAGCTTACGTCAGTTTGACCCAAGAAAAAGCTAGGATGCGTTTTGAGGACATACAATCAGATTCTGGCATAACTCGGCTATGGCACAAATTGTTCAAACCTAAAACGCCATATCCGGAAACTTTGGAGGGCGAATCCGATGAGTAACTCATTGCATAGAGTCAGAACAATTGCCAAAAAGGAAGTTATTGAATTCGTCAGAGATTGGCGAACGATTGTTGCAATTATTGTCATACCAATATTGATGTTTCCAGTTTTATTCATCGTGTTCCCTATACTGCTAGAATCCGAGGCTGCTGAACTAGATTCCAAGGAGGTCGTTGTTGAATTACAATACAATGTCTATCCCCAAGATTTTATTGACATTTTCAATGATTCAACTACCACGTTAATTATGGTTAACACTACTTTTAATCATTCATTATCTGAGCCGCTAGGCGACCTAGACAGAGTCAGAAATATGGAAATTGATGCTGTATTGCGACTTAATTTTTCATCTGACATATGGTATTATTCTGTCATACACTTATCAACATCAGAAAGTTCAACAGAAGCAAAGAATAGAATTATTAGTTTCTTGACAAGTTTTGAAAATAATATTACTGCTCAAAGAATTGAACAAGGTGGATTGGATGTTGACACTACATTAGATCCACTGAGATGGGATGGTGACTCAAGTAATGCAGACGTGGCGACTGAAGGCGAACAAGCAGGACTTATTTTATCACTATTCATACCTTTAGTGTTGGCAATCTGGACTTTCTCTAGTGCAATTCAACCATCGATTGATATGACTGCAGGTGAGCGTGAGAGAGGTACTCTTGAAGCTTTACTTGGTCTACCATGCTCTAGAAATGAACTACTTATTGGCAAATGGATTGGAGTTGCAACTATCACTGGTGTTGGCGTGCTTCTGCAAATAGTTGGGCTACTATTTGCAATAGGTTATCTAGCAACTTCTGATTTCATAGGTATACCGGATTTATCTTATTCAGCGATCTTCTTGATTGTGATATCCATTATGCTGTTTGCAGTTATGGTTGTAGCCTTAGAATTAGCTTTAGCGATGCGTTCACACAGCGTGAAGGAGGCGGGGTCAATCTTAGGACCTGCAATAATTTTGATAATATTCCCGGCATTGTTTACTCAAGTCATTAATTTAGACGGTATCGAAAGTTTTTGGTTTAGTATACCTGTAATAAACATACTACTTGCTTTAAGGGAGTTACTACTAGACCGTGTGATTATTGAGCATGTCATGATATGGATGGTAACATCGATAATTTACGCAACGATGGCTGCATACTATGCAGCAAGACAATTCAAGCGAGAAGATATTGTAACAACATTGTCATGAGAATGCAACCAGTGCATCCCTTACAATATCGATGATAAGATCTATTTCCTCGGAAGTGATTCTGAAATGTGGTGTGAAGCGGAGTGCGTTGTGACCGCCATGGATTACGCCAAGTCCTCTGCGTCGGCACCATGGTTCAACTGCATCAAAGCCGACAACAGGGTATTTTTCTGGGACCAATTCTGCACTTAATAGCAATCCTGTACCTTGAACTTTAGTTATTGTTCCGGGTAGTTCATCAGCAAGCAATTTTAATTTCTCAACAAATTCATCGCCACGCTCTTTGATGTTCCGACGCAGTTCTGGAGTTATCTGCTCTAACACTGCTACTGCAGTTTCAAGAGCCCTCGGATTGGTTGTCATTGTGTTACCATATATTCCAACTACGTACATTTCTGCAGCTCTATCATTCATACCTAAAACAGATAGTGGGTATTGACCAGCATTAATTGCTTTTGACCAGGTCTCTAAGTCTGGAACTTCTGCGTCCTGGAATCCTTCATAGTCAATGACTGATAAGCAACCCTGACCTCTAATACCGGCTTGAATTGAATCTACAAGTAACATTGAGTCGTGTTCCTTAGTCAGCTTTCTAGCCGCATCATAAAATTCCCGAGTAACACACATTCCCGGGTTCCCTTCACCTTGTATTGGTTCAATTGCCACTAACTCGATGAAGAATTTCTCATCAATTGATCGTTGGAATACGACTTCAAGTGCATGGGGATCATTAGCCGGAACCAATATCAAATTGTCACGATTCTGAAAAGTTGCTAGGTTCTTATCATAGCCAGATTTACAAGAGTGTGAAATTTGAGCAGGACGGTCTGTTCGGCCATGGAAACTTCGCTCAACAGCCACCATTTTTATCGGATAATTCTCGTATTTACCGCCGGGACCAGTTTGCTGATTTGCGTTAATATCTGCAATTCTTAAAGCTACAGTCATAGATTCTGAACCGCTGTTCATGCAGATAAACTTAGTAAATGGGCAATGGCCACGAGTATGTCCTAACTCTTTTTTCAAAGCATTCGCTAGTCTACTATGGCTGAATGATGGCGTCATAACGTTTGCCATGACCCAGTTTTGTGACATAGCATCGATCACGCTTGATGGCCCATGGCCTGCTCCGAGCATTCCATAGCCTCCATTATCGTGGACAACAGCACCATGTGAGGTAACGATCCAAGGGCCTCTGGCAGCAAGGGCGATGTATGGATTTACCGTTGCTGGTGCATAGAAATTAACGTAATCTTCCTGCAATTGAGCTACCAATTCTGGCTCATCAGTAAGCATGATATCGGTCCCTAAAGACTTTCTTAGAGCTCGGTGGTTGTCTAGACCCTCCATGATTGCCTGAAACAACTTTTCATCTGAGTGACAAAATTTTGCTACTGTCTCGTCGTTTAGCCCGATAGTATCCATATCACCAGAAAATTTTCTAATTTCTGCCAACGCTTGAAGCGCATCTTCCGCCCTACTTACAGACTTCATCATTTCAACTGCAATCTTGGCGCTTCTTCAACATTCGCCAAACAATGGTTAATCTTGGCATATATTACAGCACTAATATTACTCTAATAATACTCTAGGAATACTTATATCATTCACCTAACAGGCGTAAATATGCCAAAGGTTTCATTGGACATGCCAGCTGAAATATTGTTCGACATTAGAAAGCATGTTGGAGATGATAAGAAATTTGTTAGTGTCGCCGATGC
>JAYXVG010000084.1:0-5416 GCA_036021875.1 Thermoplasmatota archaeon
TACTAGCGGACTGGATAACGTGTCGGTAATAATGGAGGCAATGGCCTGGTTATGTGGTGATGAGGAGTTACTGGTTGTGGATAAAACAAAATCATTTCATGGGCCGCAAATAAACTTAGTAACCGCCAAAATAAAAAAAAATAAGCAAATTAAAGAGTTCTTTGGAAAGTTGATTAGCGGTGATTTTAACAAAATACTAGATAACTTAGAACAAAGGATTGATTCCAGTAATACCTTACACATGAGGCTGTGTCTTGATTCATTAATCGGGCAAAAGATCACCTTCTCGGATGCAAAATCTAAGACTGTCAAGTGTAATGTCAAAGTAAAAGTCTATTCAGAACAGAACGTCATAGATAATCTAACTGAATTTATCAGCACATGTTGAACCTTTCTGGCACTGATTTGCTCATGGAAATTCACAAGAGGTTAAGTATCTCAAGTTACAGCAAGAACCGAGGAGAAAATCATGCCACATGTAGTTACATCCGGATGCGTAGACCACAAATACCAAGAATGCGTAGCAGTCTGTCCTGTTGATGCATTTAGAGAAGCAGACACATATCTGGTCATCGACCCCGACGAATGCATAGATTGCGGTGCATGTATCCCAGAGTGTCCTGTGGATGCTATATTTGCCGACACCGATGTTCCTGAAGAAGAAGAAGAATGGATTGACCGCAATGCTGACGAATCCATAGATGCCGAAATTGCTGAGGGAGATTCCCCAGTTCTAGCGGATTAGACTGAGGAGTTGCTTTCATGAACGATCTAGACTTTACCCAGTTCCGTAGCGGTAGCGAATTATTGAAGCGAGGCTTTGCCCGAATGCAGCAAGGTGGAGTTATCATGGATGTGGTAAACCCCGAGCAAGCTGCTGTTGCTGAAGATGCAGGCGCAGTTGCTGTAATGGCGCTTGAAAGAGTGCCAGCCGACATAAGAAAGCAAGGCGGAGTCGCTCGAATGAGTCACCCAGATATGATCCAGGGAATCCTAGACTGTACATCAATACCAGTAATGGCGAAATCGAGAATCGGGCATGAGGGAGAATCGAGAGTATTAGAGTCAATGGGAGTTGACATGATTGATGAATCAGAAGTGCTAACCCCGGCAGACCCTTATTTCCACATCAACAAAAAAGATTTCGAAATCCCATTCGTTTGTGGCGCAACCGAACTCTCAGAAGCAGTTCGAAGGATTTACGAAGGCGCAGCAATGATTCGAACCAAAGGTGAAGCTGGAACTGGCAACGTAGTTGCTGCTGTTACTCACGCCAGAATAATCGACCAAGAAATAAAGCAATTACAAAATCTGGACGAAGAAAAACTAGCACTTGCTGCTGACTCAATAATTTCTCGATACAGCGTATTAGCAAATCAATCATCGCTTCCAGGGACATATGACATGACACCATTCGGACCTATAGATACCCACATGCACAGCGAAGTCATGCAAATACTTAGCGAAATCAAGGAAATACAGAGATTACCTGTAGTAACCTTTTCCGCTGGTGGAATTGCTACCCCTGCCGACGCCTCACTGATGATGAGAATGGGAATGGATGGTGTTTTCGTAGGGTCCGGAATATTCAAATCGGACGATCCAAAAACTATGGCTGACGCAATTGTTCTTGCTACAGCACACTATGATGATGGTGCTAAAGTTGCCGAAGCAATGGCTATGACCATGGGCGATCCAATGCGCGGAGATGAGTTAGAAACTCTCGAAGTTAGGCTGGACCAACGCGGTTGGTAAAATCATTCCAGAGGAGTTCCCACTCCTTCTTCACCCAAAGTCCACTTCAAAGTTTTAACAACTCCTTGTAACGCTTTGTGATTCCTGGCTGCTTCTTTCATACCTTCCAGGTCGCCTTTCTTTCGACACTGTTCGTACCAATTTTTCCACTGAGTTAATCTGTCTTCTGCATTCTCAAGCATAGCCTCTATTTCTTCCCAGGTTCGATTATAAGAACGAAACGGTTGTGAGTTATCCTCGGACATACTAACAGACCTCTGCGCATGGAGGACATATTTATTCTGTGTGATTATTTGTTGATAATGAAATCCGTTCATCGCATATTTTCGTATTATCGGGTATTTCAACACCATCTCCAACCACGCAGTTAATTAGAATACATCGATTTCCAACCGATACATTTTCACCAATTATTGTATTCATGATTTGACAATCATTGCCAATTTCTGATTGTTTCATGACTAGGCTTTCCTTAATTTGTGAATTACTACCGACCTGTGAATAATTACATACTACTGAATCAACTAAAGACGACTGAGTTATTGCAGATTTAAACAAGAATCCATACTCTGAGGATAGAGTTCCCTCAGGCAGATCAAACGGCAAGGAATCTGAATTTCGAAGTAGATAATTCTGAGCCTTTATCAATTCTTCTGGAGTGCCAACATCAAACCATGCCCCATTTAATTTGACTGCATATAATGGTATTCCGGACTCAAGTAAGTCAGGAAATAATTGCTTGCTAAAGTCGTATTTTTCTCCATGAGGCACATAATCCATCACATCCGGCTCAATAATGTATAGACCTGCATTGATCACTGTGCTGAATGCCTGCTCTTTAGTCGGCTTTTCCAAGAACTTTACAATATAGCCTTCGTTTAGGTTACCATTTAATTCTCCTTGATGTTGTTTAGATAGACCAACAATGCCAAACTCAGTTGGATCCTCTACTTCCCAAAGTGCCATAGTAACCTTGGCTCCTGATGACTTGTGGGCATCGATTAACAAATTGAGTTCAGATGATAATACCGCATCGCCTGAGGCAACAATGAATGTCTGAGTTAGCCTTTCGTGTAGTAATTTGACGCTCCCTGCAGTACCCATAGGTTGAGCTTCTTGGTTCACTGAGCACTCTATGTCTGAATTATTATCCCATGAAGATACTAATTTCTTTAGGCTTTCACCATGAAATCCAGTAGTTACCACTATTTCCTCTACCGAGGCTTTCATCAGGGCATCTTTGACATAATCAATAACCGGAATTCCAAGTATCTCAACTAATGGTTTTGGTTTGTTTTCAGTCAGTGGAAATAAGCGAGTGCCCTTTCCACCTGCCATGATTATGCCTAACATAGGCACACCCTATCTTCGCCTGGCAGAATTAATATCGATTCTTCGCATATTCTTTTTCTTTTCCGACTTCCTTGACTTGCCTTTTGATGAAAAATCTTCACTACTAAGCCCGCCAAATGTGATTGTACCGGTGGACAAAAGTGATTGTGTTAGATTTTCTGCAACCTGTTCTGATTGTGCTCCAGTCTGCATTTCTTTAGCAACAGCAGCATTATGGTCAGTGAGCCAAGACTTTCTTTCCTCTCTTACAGATTTAAGTTCATCTCTAGCCTTGTTTACGTCAACCATTAGTTCCTCAATCTTGGCGTGAACATCATTTGCCTTTTCTTTGAGTTCAACAAACTCTGTATGAAATCTGTCGCCCTCTGATTTAAGGAAATCACGATGAGCAAAGGCTTCATCTACTTCTGGTGTCTTAAGATTGAGTCTCTCAACAGCCTGTATCATTTCGTTATGTGCTGCATCTGCCTCTGACTTTAACGTCTTGATAGCTGAATCAATATCTGACATGTCGACTTCTACCATCTTGAATTTGGTAATCTCAGGTTCTAATTCTTCTATTCGCTTGGAGAATTCTTTTATTTTCTTGACCATTTCTTTCTCTTTGTTGACACCGACAGAAGTGGTTTCGAACTTCTTCTCAAGAGCATCAACTTGTTGCTTTAAGTCTGCATACTCAGCGGTAGCTGAACGCTTGCTGTTGTGGTCTTTGCGCTTCCCTTTAATCTGGGAAATTAGATCTCTCATTTGACTCTGAATGGTATTTCGTTTTTCCTTGAAAGATTTTATTTCAGCTCGCATTGCTCTAACTTCGGCTACTAGTAGCTCTATCTTACCGCGATGTTCTTTGTATTGTGATTGGACAGAATTTCGCTTTTCTGCAGAGACTTTTGCTTGTGAATTAAAATTGTTTCTCGTTTCACGCATCTTTCTTACTTTGGTTTCCATAGCATGAAGTCTTTCACGTAGGTCTGCGTCAGGCCTCTCGTCACCTTCATTCAGTCTACCGCGCATGGTATACCGTATAGGTTCTCCATTTCAAAATTATGGATAGCAAAATCACGTCTAAACTATCACATAGGTAAGCAGTGTAGAAGCTATTATGGTTCCTAAAATACCAACCATGTTAAAAACTACAGAAGATGCTGACCTGATTTTTTCTTTGAACACTGAACGTATTCTTACATTCATCTGAGAACCTACTAGCAGCTCCCCGCTCACCTCTTCAAGCCTAACGCTAACAGTTGCCTCACCAAATCGCTCAGGCAGTAGTGTTTGCCAAGCGACAGTACCATCTCGTAGCAATGCAGACATTATGGCTAACAAATCTTCATTACCGGATTGAGAGAGGGGTAATCCTGATTCAGGCCATGCTTTTTCTTCCCCGGGTTGAAGCAGATATGTCATAGCTAAATCGTGCGGCCTGAAGTCTGGTGATTGAACTCTTAACACTACGGTTTTAGATTTATTAGAAAGGTTGTGCATGTAAGTGAACAGATTCGCTTTACCGTGAACGACATTCTCCATGTCAACCTCAAATATGATGTCGTCCTTGACGAGTCTCCTTCCGGCTGCTAAGTCTTCTTCGATTCTACCAATCATTCTAAAGAAAGCTGGACACTTATTCTCCAGATGATCGATAATTACCAACCATTCCTCAATTGTGAATACCTCATGATTTCTAACATATTTCACGCCTGCCTTGGTGAAAATTTCACTGAATTCTGAATCCACACTTGACAAATCTAGTCCTTGGGAGTGTTTGTAAAGCGTCATCATCATTTTCTCCCTTGCAAATCTTGGATCTACACCCCGCTTAACATTTGATTCAACTTCGACCACGAACTTTTCATACTCTGATTTCAAAAGAGGATCTAAATGCGCCCTAACTAAATCAGAAAATACCATATCAAGGGTGGAGGGATGGATTGGAGAATTGTATGCATTGAGCAGGCCTGTCCTTTCGGCCATATTAAAACTGGACGATCTGGTTGCAATATGTTGCCCGGTGGACAGGACTGTTAGAGAGAATGATAAAGCAAGGAAATATTTGCCCATATCGGTTTGAATTCCATAAAAGGCAATTGCTGACAGAGAGAATATTGCTAGTAGTGCACACATTAGCGAAAAGAAGTGCTTGGTCACTGACCGCTTGATTGAATCTTCTAGTGGTTCATACCCATGGAGAGATTTTATTGACAAATGTTTTGACTGAGCAGATTTCACTTCTGTCTCAAATGATTTGATTGTTAAGTTTACTCTGTGACGATGTAGTGCAAGGGATAGGATATAACCGAGGAGTATTACA
>JAYXVG010000085.1:0-5411 GCA_036021875.1 Thermoplasmatota archaeon
ACATTCGACTTCGATTTAGATATGGGACAATACTGTTTGAATACTAAAGCAGTCGGTCAAGATGGTACAATCGTTGACCCGAGTAGGACTAACTTAGAGGTCACTGGTAAGTTGTGGCCGAACCAGGTTATTGCTGGAATACCGGGATTAGTATTCCTTGGTCTCTCAACATTTGCTTTCATAGGTGCACAGAAAATTGGCAAGCAGGTCAAAGCAATTCTTGAAGACAAAAAAGTCACTGAAGAGCAAATGGTGCTAGCAGACGCTAGGCGACAAAGAATCGTTGCCGGCCCCGGTGGTCCACCGAAACCTACAGCAGGCCCAGCAGGCCCCCCACCTTCGGTTGCTGGACCATCTGGAGCCCCGCCGAGTCAATCCCCATCAGGTCCAGCAAATGTTGCAGTTGATGACCAGTCCACGCGTAGTGGTCCACCACCAGCAACGCCTGCAGAACCAGTTACAGAAGTCACAGATGGGTCGACGTTTGAGGATGCTGGAAATGGCTATTTCTATCGTAAACTGCCCGACGGTGCCTATGAGCAACAAATCTACGTTAGAGATGCCTCAGGTCAATATGTTCCGTATCAGGCGGAATAGATTCTCCCCGTTCAATAACTGCAGATTTTTGAATCAAAGCACAAGATGATTGAAAGGGTAAAGCGTCAACGCACCGGTGGTGAAGAGGTTGTCCAGCGATTTGAAATCTAATCTGACTGCGGCGAAACTCAAAGCCCTCTGCATCTTGAATGACCTACCAACCAGCGGCAATAAATCAGACCTTGTTAAGCGGTTGTTAGATTCGGGGCTAACGGAAAATGAACTAGGAATTGAAGTAACATCAAAGGCCGTTGATACACCACTTGAGGCCGAAGCAGAATTAACGATTCAACCTTCACTATCGCTCGAAGACGAGGATACTCTGACTCCCGATGTAGAACCGGACATTGATGAGCAACCTCCTATGGAGCCAGTATTGACACTGGAGTCTGATGATGATGTTCTTGACGCAGAAGTTCTTGATGCTGAATTTGTAACTCTTGAGGATGATGTCAAAGCACCAAAAACTACTCCGAAAGTGACAGTCACTAAGCAGCAAGGCAATGATGCTGCTACCCTACTCGACATGGTTAAGCAACCAAAAATAGCTGCTGCATTTGTTGTTGTATTGATTCTTGGTGCCGGTACTTGGTATTACTTCAATAATCAATTAGAACCCTTTACTGCCGATAAGCTACGGTATGGTGATGAAATGACCTACACGATATCTGAAGGTGATTTCATGGCCAGTGATGGTTTTCTTGACTTAGTACTCGACCAGTTTGAAACGGAGGATGATATTTGCAAATTACGCCTTTTGTTCTCAGGTACAGGGGAATTATCGATAACTGATGGAGATCAATCTGAGTTAGTTTCCCAAACCACACTCGATCGCAAAGGTGCAGTCAGTGCGAAAGGCGGACAAGGTATGGATTGGTTAACCGTTGAATCAGTGTCGAATTACGACTTAAGTGACCTAACAATACAGCGTCAATTGACCTCAATACTAAACTCTGATATTTGCTCAACGAGTAAAGCAAGCGTAACAGGTGATGCAGATTTTATCTCAACACAATGGACAGAATTGAGAGATAGAGCGTCAATTGGAACCTCAGTGGACTGGAATCTCAATGTTGAAGATGCCTATCAGGGTAATTTTATGACTTTTGGAGTTGGCGGAATATTGGGAGACTTGGACACCTTATCACCGGGCTTCTCAATGCTCTTACAACCGGTTGAGTTGCAGGAATTATTAGCCAATGATTACATCGATAACGGAGCTTCTGGGTCTAGATTAGGCTGGGATTGGAGAGTATTGGGTACCGAGAAACTAGGTAGTACAGATATGTGGAAAATTGTGGCAACCAATCAGGATGTTCAGGATTTATGTATCGGTTCAGCAAGCATGACCCTGCTAGTTGAGGAGGGTAACCCATGGGCGACAAAACAAACGGTCAATGTAGTAATTTCTGGTAGTGATAGCAATCGCCAAGGCTGTTCGACAACGAGCAAACTGCTCGGTGATTACGTTTTGCCTGAAGGAGAGTTAACCATGAGTCATACCTTCCAAAAATCCTCGCTCAATAGAGGCTCAAAAGGATTAGAATTTGGCCTGTCGTATGATGCCAGACCTCAAGCAAACGAACTATCTCCAAGCGATAGTGATCTGAACGATTGGGGTCCAAATGGCGAGCACATGCCGGATCAATCCAACATCAGGACTTACAGCCTTGAGAACGCTGTTGGCTGTTTAGAATATCTCCAATCCTCAGCTTCTGGAGCAGTGGCTGCATTGGACGATGGCGGTTATATCTGGCGAGCGATTGACCAGCAATTTGATTCTGTCACTCAATGGAATCTCTCATGGATAGCAACCGATGACATAGCCGGTTGGGTTACTTTCAATATGAGTGGTTCACCAAGTCAAGAAAACTGCCAATTTGACAAGAAAGGAAGTTACGATGAAACGGTGTCATATAACAGGGATTTCATCCCTAAAGTGCTAAACATTTCAACTATTGAAGAATCACTTCTTGATTCTAGCAGATTCCCATCACTTACCTCAGATCAGGGCTTATTCACCAACTCTGGAACATACCATGCAGAAACTAGGGTTGGTTACTTAGTTGTAGTTCCTGGTAGCGGTATTAACACTATTTTAGCCAATATTGGGGATGCGACCGACGGGGCTTGTACCGTTGATCTTTCTCGTGATTGGACTGAGAATGGCTTCGACAAGAGTTTCAATCTAATAGCTGATGCAACTGATGGTCGAATCATTGGTTGGAATTATGTAATGAGCACCTAACTACTTCCACTTACTATCGAACATAGATAGGTCTGGAGCCGCTTTCACATCAGAGTATTTTGGCTGTTCTTGTTGGTACCGGTTCTGTCCCAATTGCTGATTGAATGACTGTGCTGGAGGTGGCATTGCTGGTGTATTCGATGCCTTTCCTTGGCGTAGTCTCACCACTAGTAGGATGATTACCAACGAGGATAACAATCCAATAATCACCGCCATCACATTGTCTGATATCGTATTAATGATTCGAGAAACAGTTGACTGCTCATCAGGATCAACGACTTCTGGTGGATGCCAGACAAAATAACTGATATTCCAAGTATACTCAGCAGAACCAAATTCGTCTATAGCAACTGCTCTGATATTGTATGGTCCAAGAGTCCCATTTCCTGCACACAAAATTCCACCGAAACCAAATTCGGTAATCGAACAGTTGAATGGGCCTTCCTCAAAAGAGGTATTTGTCGAAAGTAAGGTGCTGTTTCGATACCAGTAAAACTCAAGACCAATATTTTCAATGTCAGCTTCGCTCAAATCTACATCCATGCTTAATACCAATTTGTCTTCTGTGGCATTTATTGTTGAGTTCCGAAGAGATGAAAAAGCAATGTAATCATAGCGGTTTACCCCGTCATCGATAATATCGTTACAGTTGTCGTCAACTCCATTCCAGAGCTCTATCGCATCAGGGTTGATAACAATGTTAGTATCATCGCACTCTTCAAACCACCTAAATCCGTCACCATCTTCGTCCAAGTCAGGTATTCTTGGATTGGTATTAGTCTGTAAAACTTCGACACCATCACTCAAACCATCACCATCGGTATCGAACATTGTCGGCTCACTACCAACGGTCAGAATTTCAAAACCATCCTCTAACCCGTCATCATCCGTATCATTGTCCAATGGATCGGTATTCATCGTGTAGAATTCAACTAAGTCAGCCAACTGGTCATTGTCTCTATCAAGTCCAACAAAGTCTTCGTCGATCAATTCGTCACAGTCGTTGTCGATTGCGTCAAGCAATTCTATCGCATCAGGGTTAATCTGGTCATTTGTGTCATTACAGTCTTGGAACCAGTAGAATCCGTCTAAATCGCTATCATTATCATAAACTAGTGGATTTGACTGATACTCTAAAATTTCTTCTCCATCGTCGAGCATGTCTCCATCAGTATCTTGCAGAGTAAAGTCTGTGCCGTACGTGTGGAATTCAGCATAGTCGCTGAGTTGATCTGCATCAGTGTCGGTTTGGTTGAAACCTTCATCCCATAACCCATCACAATCATCATCTACATAATTGAGAATTTCAGGTGCACCAGGATAGACTTGGTCATTAGTATCGTTACAATCCTGGAACCAGTAGAAGCTGTCTGAGTCAGAATCTAAATCCGGAACCAGCGGGTTGGTATAGTAGACATCGACTTCGTCTCCGTCCGACAAACCATCATCATCAGTATCGCTATCTAGTGGGTCAGTTCCGTTAACTAGAATTTCTCTACCGTCCTCAAGTCCGTCGTTATCGGAGTCGACCGATAGAGGGTCAGTCCCGTAAATATTAATTTCATCACCATCATTAATTTGGTCATCATCGGTGTCGATATCGTCTGGATCTGTGCCATACAGATCAGTTTCGTTGTAGTTAGTTAGCCCATCCCCATCTCGGTCTGTGTTCAACTCTGTTCCGTAAATATTCAATTCCCAATCAAATAGTGTCCCGGCGTCTCCGTTTCCTTGATCTTCGATCGATAAAGTCCATTCTCCAAGACTGTCTTCATCCCAATGGTGAACCGAGGTGAACATCCAATTATTCCAATCGTTACCACTATCTTCGTGTTTTTCGGAGAGAACACTCTGAGTGCCTGACGGGCTAGTCAGAATTATTTCCAAGTCGCCACGATATGAATGGTCTATGTCAACAATAACTTCAACATGCTCAATTTTTATTGATTCAGAAACCTGAGTAGTTTCAGTAATTCCGGGCGCTGAATTATCAGGAATTTGCCGGTCTGGCACATCGAGTAATCCAGACTGGAAGTTAATTTCAGGCTCTACATTGGTCCAGGTAGCGGCTAGTTCTACTGCCGCACTTGCATCAATTACCCCAAACCCATACTTGTGGCTAACATCATGGCCCGCTCCATTAACATTCCATGAGTTGTCATTCACATCATTTACTCTGGAGCTGTGAACAATTATGTGTTCGACATCTCGATAGGTTAGATTTGGGTTGGCATCAAGGATTAAGGCAACCACGCCTGAAACCAATGGCGTTGCAGAAGACGTACCGCCGAAGTTATTGTTGTAGTCGCCGTTATTGTAACCACTACCTCCTTCATTATCCGTTGTAGTAATTCCTTCTCCATCACCATCTGACGGTGCGGCAACGAGTATGTTGGCACCTGGCTCGGCATACCATGATTGTCTACCGTAGTGAGTTACCGCAGTTACTGCGATAGTGTGACGACTGTTTGCATAACCGTCGTAATTGGAATTATCATCATCGTCCAAGCCATTTCCAGCAGCCCAGGTTATGATGTTACCTAGGCCGCCACGTCCCTGCGCAACA
>JAYXVG010000086.1:0-5071 GCA_036021875.1 Thermoplasmatota archaeon
ATTGATTGAATTTGGCGACCACCTCTTGGCGTTGGCAACTGATGGCGTCGGTAGTAAACTACAGATTGCGGCAATGCTGAATCAATGGTCGGGTGTAGGGATTGACTGTATGGCGATGAACGTTAATGACTTGCTATGTGTTGGTGCTGAACCAATTGCATTTGTTGATTATGTTGCTGTACCAAAACCCGACCCTGAAGTTCATGCCGCTTTAGGCGCCTCACTCGCCGAAGCATGTAGGTTAGCAAGAGTTACGCTTGCAGGCGGTGAAACTGCCTCTTTGCCAGGGATTGTGACGGAATTAGATCTTTCAGGTACTGCACTTGGATATTTGAAAAAAGGTAACGCCATCACTGGAGAAAACCTTGAGGCAGGGGATATATTGATCGGTTTGCCATCCTCTGGAATTCATTCAAATGGATATTCTCTCGTGCGCCGGATTATGGACCATGCTGAGATGAAATACAAGGATGTGGCCCCATTTGATTGTTCTTCTTCAACCCGTAAAATTACTCGCTTTGAGAATACATCAGGACCGATCACTCTGGGTGAAATTTTTCTAAACCCCACCAGAATATATTGTAATCCTGTAGTTGACTTAATCCAGTATTCACAATCAAATGACTGTGATTTTTCTATTAGTGATATTCGTGCTATATGTCATGTTACTGGCGGCGGGCTGTCGAATCTTTTGCGCCTCCATAATAGTCTGGGGTGGGAGATTACAGACCCTATTACCCCTCATCCTGAATTTGCTTGGCTTGCTAAAGTTGGCGGGGTTGAGACTTGGGAAATGTATCGCACCTTCAACATGGGTTGCGGAATGATTATCGCGGTAAATCATTCATATGCTAGCGAGATTTGTTCATGGTTGACAACAAAAATGGATGGAGTGAAGATAATCGGTAGAGTAGCGGATAATGGTGGAAAAGTTGTCCACATGCCTCTGGAAATCGAGTATAGCCATTATTGAATTTACTTCAGGGCTGACTTTACTTCTTCATTGAGTCCCGAAAATCGGTTTGCCAATTCATCCATTGCTAGGTTGAACGCTACCACAGGGCCCATGCTTCCGTCAGTATCGTAAGTCAAAATGTAACTGCCCTCAACTGGTTCAAGGGTAATTGCTCCATCGAAGTCTGCGTCTCTACCGGTTCCCGGGCCAACCTGATGCAGCGCTTTCTCTAGATCGATAACTGTGTTAACATCTGTGACGGTTTTGTCTTTACCAAACAATTTAGCATCAATGTCTCTGCCATCACTGGTTTTCAAGTTTAGTGAGAACAGAGCTTCAGCCTTCTTAGGCTTGTTGAGCTTTGCGATATTTCTTCCGCTAAACCCTACACCGGCAACAGGTGACCATTTCTGATGGCTCGCTCCACGGCCTAAGGTTGCGAAAGCATACAACTCAAGATATTGCCCCTTTGAAAGAATAGTAATTGGAATCCTTCGGTGCTCTTCTCTTATGTCGAACATCGGGTCGGAAATAGTTGTCAGGTCACCTGCATATACGGTGACAAATTCTTCTTCAGAGTCTGCTGATGGGCCTTGAACATTCAATGAGTAGAGAACCTGACACTGTGGGCACCCCTTTTCTGCTTCAACTAAGTCAATACACACTGGACAGGTTTCGAAAAATGACAGCTTTTCTTCTGGGAATGTTGGTATTGGAATCATAGCCAGTCTATGAGTCAGCATTTCATCCGGCAATACATTTACCGATTCAAGAATCTGCCCATCATTTTCAACTACACCCTGGCTGATATTGACTCGGGTTATAGCGAGTTTAGGGACGTCTGAAATCAACGCTCGTCGAATTGCATTAACCTGAGATGCATCAGTTTCACTGAGGGCAATTCTAATCGAGTTTTCTTTTGGCCAACCTTCTACAATTTCTGCTTTCACTGTATCACCACATCATACACGTCGGCCTCTTCGGCCGCCTTTCTTCTTGGTCCCGTCGTGGGCGATTGGAGTTACATCTTCAATTCTTGTGATGGTCATTCCAGCACGAGTTAGAGCTCTGATAGCAGCTTGTGCACCTGGCCCAGTGTTGTTGGAAAGATTACCGCCTGGAGCTCTATACTTGACAATAAGTTGAGTGAATTCTTTGTCTTTCAAAGCATCTGCTAACTTCTCTGCAGCCCTTGTAGCAGCAAATTGTCCGCCACTATCTTTGGATGATTTAACCATTTGACCGCCTGAACATGTAGTAATGGTTTCTGCACCAGTCAAATCTGTTGCAGTCATTAGAATGTTGTTGTAGGAGCTAAAAATGTTGACAATTGCTCTACGGGTCATCACTCATCGCCTCCTGTTTCAACAGATGGTGCTGCTTCTGCAGCTTCTTTGACCTCTGCAGCAAACTCTGGTGTCGCTTCTGGATCAACTTCTTCTACCGCATATTCTGCTTTTTCTCGACGGCCTTCAATGGCCTTTCTAATGGCGTGCTCGGGATTGTTTAGACCGCTGCTTGGATGATACTTGATATGCTCTTCTTCATCGCGTGACACTGGGTATGAGGGGATAGTTACCTTCTGGTCGCCGATACATATCAAGCCGTGATTAACTAACTGTCGGGCTTGCTTCATAGTGGTTGCAAGTCCTTTGTAGTAGACCTGTGCTTGCAATCTTCGATTTAGGATATCTTCGGTTCCCAGAGACAAAATATCGTCAAGGCTAGCGTCTGATTGTATGAGCCCTTTGTTGTGTAATGAGCGGAGTAGATCTTCCATTTCTCGCTTGCCGTGTCCTTCTGTGGTATCGACCATACCTATCAAACGCATTGCTTGTCTTCGATGACGCCTTAGCTGAGATTTTGCCTTCCAGATTTCTCGCATATTTTTCAGGCCGTGTTGAGCCTTGATTGCGTGCTCTTCTTCGATTCTGGCTGCCTTCCATGGGTGGGAAGGTGTATCAAATTTAGGTCTAGAAAATTTTGGCTCTCCCATCTACATCCCTCACTTCTTTCTGCTGACACCAAGTGTTAGGCCACCACGGCCATTTGAGCGACCTCTTTGACCACGGACTTTGTTACCGCCGGCATGTCTTACACCTCGGTAGCACTTGATTGAACGCAGTCTGGTAATATCATCTTTGAGAGTCAAGGAAACCTGCTGACCTGTCAAGTGAAGTTCATCACCGGTTTCTAGGTCTCGTTGTCTGTTGAGCATCCACAGTGGCACTGACTCATTGTAACCTTCAATGGCTAAGCGCAACTTTTCTTGGTCTTCGACCGACAAATGACCTGCTAATGATGCAGCATCGAAGCCGGTATTTTTACAGATTTGATTAGCGGTTCTTGCACCGACACCTTTGACTGCAGTAAGTGCTGTAGCAAGCGGTTTTAGGCCGTCAATGTCAGTATCTGCCATACGAAGTATATATGAAAAATCTTCACCTAGGTCTTCGGTTTTTGGTTGTGCCATCTCATTTCACCTTGTTGCTACACACAGTGTGAAGCAAGTTCCCGACCAACCTCCCATATATCAAGACCGCGATGCAGCATGTGATTTTTGATTGCGTAAATTATGCTGTGAAAGGTCACATATCAACTATGCATAAGATATATTTTTGATAATTTTGAAGTTTAACAATGAATCCTTCTTTTGAGCCGTGTCGCCTTGACAACTGACGATCTAGGGAACCCTGTAGTTTTGGTTGTAGTTTTGGGTCTATTCCGGCCCTGATTGTGATCTTCCTAATATCATGCAGTAAACCTATTTCAACAAAATTATCAACTGTATCCATTGTCAAATCTTCTGCAATAAAATCGACAATTCGCCCAGAGATAACAATCAGATTTTTCAAGTCCTGTATCGAGTTCTCTAGCTTATTTTGATGATAAATAATCGGCCTCCTGCCGTTAGCATCTGCCCAAACATAACCACTACCAAATGAAAGAGATTTGAGCCAGTCATCAGCAAGTCCTGTTTCGACTAATGCTGAATCAATAATTGACACAAATGCGCCTCGCTGCGGAGATATTGGAATGCTTTTTGTTGCACTATCTTTCTCAACTACAGGGTTTTTACCAAGGATAATGAAGGGTTGATTGGTTGGATCTGGAGGGATTCTGACAAACCGGCGCGGGTGGTTTGGCTCTGCAATGGCGCCAATCCACAAGGCTAGGCGATCGACTCTGCCCCTGCCCCTTGAAGTCCATGTCCATGTCTTTTTTAGCTCCGGCCAAAAACTCTCAACCAATGCTTCAACTTCAAGCATCTGAGCCGTAGAAATTCGCGGGGATAAGTCCAGCAAAATAGCTGGCCCGTCGACAGTTTCGACGATATGTTCTTTCCAGCCACTAAACACTTCATCAAGACGTGGTGCCATCTCCGATAACGCATGAGCACGACTGTTTCTTGGTCTGGCTGGGTCTAAGTGAAGGAACGCTACTTTACTCTCTGTTACCCCAATGTCTTGAAGTGTCGCAAGGATATTATCGCCATCTCTTCCATCGCCAACGATGAATATACTGTCATTCAATCGTTCCAGATCACTACCACCACGTTCGGTAAATATCGTGCGAAAATTTACTGCACTGGCTCGTGCCCGGTTTTCATTCAATTCAACACCAATTATCGAGCGACCTAGTATCTCAGAGTAGGCCGCAATCTGTATTCCACTACCACATGCGCAGTCGAGAATGATGCCTTCTGGAAGTTGATAACCTCTGAGCATTTGGGCCCTTGAAAGAGCTACTTGCCAAGGAGTAGCAAGCGGTTTTCCCTCGTCGGCATGGAAGAATCTAAAGCGTTCAAGAGAAGTCTTATCCGGGACATTCTCATAAAGACCCACTGTTGACTCTGAGAGAGGATACACCGCTCTTGTCATGATATCACTCTGAATTCGTAACGTCGCTTCGATTCATTAGACTTTCAAACTTTATTCCAGCCGCAGAAAATGCTGCTTCTGCGCCTTCCTGACGATCAACAATGCTAATCACTGCGATTACTTCACAACTAGTATCTTGATGAATCCGGTCTACCGCTTTGATTGCCGAGCCACCTGTTGTGGTCACATCCTCTACTATGACGATCTTACCCCCTTGGGAAAGTGATGTGCCCTC
>JAYXVG010000087.1:0-5042 GCA_036021875.1 Thermoplasmatota archaeon
TTGTAAGTTTATTTCCACCATCTACTTTTAAAGCAACAACTCTTGATCCATCATTTTTTGCAGGATCAGAGAAAACTTTAAATTCCTCCTTTTTAGCTTCATCAGAAATTTCAATCAACTCATCATCACTGATTTCTAAATCGATGTGTGCTGGTTCCTTGAACTCTTGCGGCGGCTTGGCTGGGTATTCAATCATTGGCCAATCGCCGGCTTGGCACATATCTGCATCTGAAATCACTGCCCTTTCAATTAGGTTATTGTATAATTTCGAAGCAATAAATTCCGGAGTTGTTTGGCCGTTGACACCATAGAAAACATAAGTGATGTAGGTGGATATGTCTGAATCTCTTCTTGCTTCCGGGAAGATTGTGAAAAAGCCATCCAATGCTGCTTTACCAGGATTGTCGGTAACTCCTGGCTTGAAACCTACTGAGATTACTGCGTCTGGGGTTGTATCGTAGATTGCTTTTTCTTGTAGGAATGTTTGATTGGTGAGTGAGTGTTCAATTATTGGATCTGCGAATAAATCATCGGCTCTTTGATTTATCAAGTCCTCTGAGATATCTGAGTTAACAAGAAAACCGACAATGGATCGCACTTTATCAGCAGATATGCCAGAGTCGACCAATAATTGTCGCTTTACTAAATCGCCTCGAGCATCCCGCATCCCATTACCAATTTTCGGCGTAACTTCTACCCTAACAACATCCATTGTTAATTACCGCTCCTGTCATCTGGGACAGGTTAAGCGCAGCGACTACCGTCCATGAATACTATGGTTCAAATTCGTTGTCTAAATGCTCGTAAAACTCATTGAAATCTAGTTCATAATCCTCGTCAGAATATGGCTCAAAAAATGAATCTGGTATCTCTCCAGGTATTGATTCGGGAATAATTGGTAAAAGCTGGATTGCCCATTCCGGCCACTGGTTTGTCTCAATTGATTCAATAATGCCTGGCTGAACTTCAGCAATATATTCCGCAAAAAGCCTTGCTTTAGCAGCTTCAAGATGGATTGATTTCTCTCCTCTTGAATCATCCAGCCATTCTTTCTTGCAATTTCTTACCACTCCAACCACTAATGGGATCCTTATTGTTTGACCAAAAACAAAAATCTCTGGAATTTTGTTAAAGTCCTGTAAAGCAATGTCATGAGGTTGCTTCAAGATGTTCTTTGCCTTTATCATTGGCTCGTGATACGGCCATGTAGAATTTTTATCATAGTCAATCATTGAACCTGCATGATGCTTTGATATCTCGTACGTATCGTCATTGAATTCAAGCCCGCTTTCCTTTAGATGGGGTTTTGCGGTTACCATAATTTGGTTAATCAAGTCATATTGTAGTGGAGGTAGTGTATCCTCTTCACGCTTATTCCATGCAAGAGAGGATTTCACTAGATGTTTGAGAGAATCCCTAAAATTAGCAAAACCTACTACAGGATTTCTCATGTGTATGTCGGTAGCTCCTTGGTAGAAGGCTACTGATGAGGCTAAATCATGTGCTGTTGCTAAGATTCTCTTAGAAATCTCTTTATCATTACATAATTCAGCAAGTCTCTCTAAAAATGCAGCCCATAACATCAGTAACATATCAGCATATTTTGACATCTTATCCTCTTCAAAATAGCATTCCTGCTCAAAGGGATTGGAGGTGCTGAACCAGTTATTTGGTAATTCATCATCCATCAATGATTCCCCCTTTAGATATATTATCGAGCAGTGAGCGTATTTGGTCAACCATCAAATTGAGGTTTTTCTTTTGCACTCTGATGTGCGTGTTCATTTTTTCCAAATTTCCTTCCATGCTACCAATAGTTGTCTGCATCTGGTTATTACGATTGAGTTCCTTTTCTAAAACTCCTACATGTGTCCTAACCTTATCCATGATTTCTGGGTCGAAACTATCCGATGGCAGTAGTGCTTCTGCTAGGATGGCTGCAGCCTTTAACTCAGGAGAATTCGATGTACAGTCCCAGGTGACGATTATGGTGTTTTCATGACTCCAGAATGCTGGTATTGTCCTGGGTGCAACATCTGAAGATAAAATGAAGATACCGACGTCGGCGCCGCGGTTATCCATTGCAGATTTTAACTCATTTACGCACTTTTGGATATTATCGAAGCTTTTGTCTTTCTTAGCCTCAACTACTATTTTTCTACCTACAGATCGATGCTTGCCTAATGCCTCGATTACAAAGTCGCCTTTCTTCGAGTGTCTTACTGCACCATCTGCTTTACTGCCTTTAGCAATTAAGTTAACATCTGAACGGTCACCAAAATACTGCATTAGACCGATTCCAACCTGCTCTTCGAATTGGTTCCCAGAAATTGTGGTGTTTGCTGTAGCCTTGTCTGCCGAATCTGCGTTTGATAGTTGAATAGTCAATTGTTGTATTGATTGTTCTAGTGGTTGCATCAGCGATAGAAGGAACTCTCTTTCTGAGGTCCCATCGGAAAACATGTGATTTATTTTGTTTGATACTAGTCCCGTCACGCTATCATTACGGTTTGGATCCAATGCTAATTCCAGATCGTGAACCACCTTGCCAAAGCCCCTGGTTTTGGCAGATAAGTCAGCCAGCTCTTCTAACTGGCCTATTCTGGCCTCGAATCCCTCTAGAGTGTTAGCGGATTGTTCAATAGTTGCAATTATCGGGGAAAGGAGATCTCCCTGCTCGTCTGTGAATTTATTGCCGATTTCTGAACCAATATCTGCTATGGTATCATAGAATTTCTCAGTTATTTTATCTAGCATCGACCTCATAGTCTCCTGTCTAGAGGATATTTCATTGGCTTTAGTAACTGTTTCAATGGCGAACATCATTAATTCGATACCATAATCATTGAAAGATTGGTTTTCGGGTTTTAATTCATTCAGCATTGTAGCCATGTTAGATGGTAGATACAGTGGCGTGTCGGGAGACCTTGGTTCTCTATATGTGACTGTCATTGTTTCACCTCCGCATATCTCTTAATTGCTTCACGGACATCAATTCTACCAACATCAAGATTAGTGCACGATTTTTCCGAGCTTGACTCTAAAGTGTATACTGTTATTCCTTTTGCTTCTAAATTCCTTTTGTGGTAAGGAGATATTCTGCCGATTATGGTCAATTTATCTCCAGATGACAGTTCAAAGGCGTTTGCCGCTGCTTCACTGTAAGTGGAACCATGATCAATAGCCTTGACTGGCATTTTTGCTGATATGGCATCTACTACTCCCTGAGGGCAATCCTGCGTTGCAATTGCCAAAGTCGACTCAAACTCTACACTGCTAAGCAGGGTATCGAGGTCTAGACTCAAGACTTTGTTAAGATAGGTGCCGAACTTGGCATTAAGAATTAGGTGACTACCTTCTAGATGGTTGAGTATCGCCTCGTCGCTACTCTTGTTGTTCGTAAGCATGCTCATTACTGATTTAAACACATTTTTCATTATCAATACCCCTTGTGGAATTTCCACAACCCTCTCCGTATATGCGACCCCCTTTAAGGGTTGGGATTTGTTGGAGTGGGTGATGATGTGGAAATCGGTGCACTCGCGCGCGGACTATCTAATAGGGAGCAAAATTGTGTTGAATATTGCCGTTGGTTTACTGGGCCCTTTAGAGGGGTACAGAAAGCCTGTTATGGAAGAGTTAATGGCTTAATATTATCATTTTTATTCGTTCTCTGATAGTAATTATTTATTTTAGAAAATAAAAGTAATATATGTAATAAATGGTTAATGAGTGAAATATAATTTATTAAATTTAAATAGTATTAATCTTACGAGAGTTTAATGACGGCCCTTCCTAAAATGAGCAAGTATGAAATCGAATTCTGTAAATTATTTAATGAGTCAATTCGTTCTAGAATTATTATAAGATTGTTAAACAACGATGAATTAAAAATAACAGATTTTAGTTTAGATGATTCGCGGCTAAAGAATTATTTTAATGATAAAATTTCAAGAAAGGCGATAAATAATAATCTTAGAGAATTGATGAAAGAAGGTTTTGTAAAATTTAGAAAACAAGGTTTGTATGTATATTGGAGCATGAATAAAAATAATGTATTGTTAGATCATTTTAAAAAAACGATTTCCGGTTTGGAAGGTTATCAGATAAAAAAATGGTCGCGAAATACAAATTCTGAAATTAAAGAATACCTCTTTGGTTATTATAGCCAGTATGAAAAATTCAAACCTGCAGAACTTAGAGCGAAATTGAACCGTGATTCATATCCAATTAGCAGTGCTAGATTGTCCCAAGTGTTGAGAGGATTTGTTGATCAAGGCATATTGAGGAAAGAAGAAAAAGCAAGATACAAGATTGTTGACAAACAAGGTTATGAGAATTATAATTAAAGCATATTTTTGAGATATTTACCGGTAAAACTACGTTCGTTCTGGGCGATTTTCTCTGGTGGGCCGCATGCAATAAGTTGACCACCGCGGTCTCCACCCTCAGGCCCTAAATCAATGACCCAATCGCTGGATTTGACAACATCAAGGTGGTGTTCGATAACAATTACAGTGTGTCCTTTGCCACGTAATTCAAGTAAGACATCTATCAACATTTGAACATCTGATAGTGCTAAGCCGGTCGTCGGCTCGTCTAGGATGTAGACCGTATGTTTGTTTGGTGGTCGACGTAGCTCGCTCGCTAACTTCACACGCTGTGCTTCACCACCAGATAGAGTGGTTGCTGGCTGACCAAGTCTGACATATGAGAGTCCTACAGCTCTAAGAGTATCGAGAGTTCGATGTATTTTCTTATGATTCTTGAAGAATGAAACTGCTTCACCTACTGGCATTTGCAGTACATCGTGAATGGTTTTACCTTTCCATGTCACTTCTAGGCACTCACGAGTGTAGCGTTTTCCATTGCATATATCGCAACATTACCAGAACCAGATATGATTACCTTTTTTCCGTCAAAATCATCATTATTAACTTTCAGCATTTCACGCATAAAATAGCAAGTTCCGTAACCAGTTGCTTCTGTTCTTACTAAACTACCACCAAAGTCCAAGGCTTTGCCGGTTAAAACCCCAACAG
>JAYXVG010000088.1:0-4984 GCA_036021875.1 Thermoplasmatota archaeon
AACCATCATTAGACGCGATTTTTGCTAACCTGCTGCCAATAAATCCAGCACCGCCGGTGATTAGCAACTTGCCCATGCAAATTGGTATTATCATTGCGTTACATAATCTTCGGTAAATCTATATTGTAAACACTAGTTTTGAGGAATAATGTTTGAATTGTTGTAGTACCTGCCAATACGACAATAATGTATGAACATTGTAGTCATGTTCAAGGGGATTGAGTATGAGACGCAACTCAAGAGTTGAGAGGTTGGAGAGAGAAATCCAACGTTTGCGAACCTCTCCTTCACTGCGATTAGGTTCACATATAACTGATGCAATAAAGAAACCTTGGAGAGCCCCATTTTTGATAATAACATTACCAATTCACATGCTAATTATTGGATTAGAGTTGATAGGATTTAGACCTCAACCCAAATCATTGTCGAAAAACTCAGAAGGAAGACTGGCTACTAAAGGAGATTGTGTGATTATGTTCCCGACCAACGGCGTAGGTTTTGGCCACTTTACAAGGATGTTAGCAATTGCGAAAAGGATGAAAAAACTTAATTCAAATTTAGAAATCATATTCTTCACAACCATGCCAACGCTACACATTTTGAAAAGATATGATATTCCTGCCCACCATATATCAGGGCCCAAGTACTTCAAAGGAATGAGTTCCGAAGACTGGAACGCTTTGTTAGAAGAGGAATTGACGTTATGTTTCGAAACACATAAACCTTCTATGTTCATTTTTGACGGTGCTTTCCCATACAGAGGAATGTTAAGAGCTATTGAAGGAAAATCAACTATGAGTAAAATATGGTTAAGACGGGGTATGTTTCGTAAAGGTGCATCCATTCCTGTTGATAGTATACAACATTTTGATTCAATAATACGGCCGATGGACAGTATCAACGAAACCTCAGAAGAAGTAAACCATGAGCTGGAGATAATTACTTCACCACCAATAGTCTTGCTCGACGAAAATGAAATGTTGTCCAAGGAAGACGTACGCGCTAGCCTTCAATTACCGAGAGATGCTACAGTTGTATATGTTCAACTTGGAGCTGGAGAAATTAATGACATAAATAGCGAGATAAGAATTACTGTAGAGAATTTAATTTCCAGAGAAAACCTCTTTGTTGTGATCGGTGAATCTATGATTGGAGAGCGTTTGAGTATCAATTTACCAAATGTCAAGATAATCAGAGACTATCCAAATTCAATGTATTTCAGAGGATTTGACGCAGTAATATCTGCCGGTGGGTATAACTCATATCATGAAGCCAGAAACCTAGGTATACCAACATTATTTTACCCAAATTTGAATACAGGAATGGATGACCAAAGTTCGAGATGCGAAGTCGCAAAAAAAGAAGGTTGGGGCTTGACACTGAAGGACAGGAATGTGAAAAATATCAACAAATCAATTGATGATTTGATTGCTAAAATATCTCAACCGCGCCCAATCATAGAAAAATCGCAGGGAGCAAAAAACTTGGCTGAGATATTAAATTCTAGGATAGGTGATTAGTATCTCTAAAGGTTGGATGCTGCCTCAAGAGGTTTTTGATTGGATAGACAGTAACATTAACTGTGGTTCACGAATACTTGAATTTGGTAGTGGGAATGGTAGTAAAATTCTATCTGAAAAGTATGACTTAATATCAATTGAACATGACGAAACATGGTTGAACATGGGCGACGGCAAGTATATACATGCTGAAATAAGGGAAAACCGTTATTCTACCCAATTTTCACAGAGAGGTTGGTATGACGTGGAAAAAATTGTTGGCCTACCTTCTGATGTTGAACTAATTATCATCGATGGCCCCCCTGGCGAGATAGGTCGGGCAGGTATTCTCTATGTGCTAAACGATTTACCATCTACGAAGTGGATACTTGTAGATGATACAGACAGAGAAGATGAGAAACTGCTATTGAGCAACTTGGTAAAATTCTTTCAGCCCCTGAAATTGCTAAATATTATCAGCAAGTCAAAACGTCAAAATGGTATGAACAGAGAAGCGGTTCTGATTAAAGTGAGGTGAATATTTGAACCAAGAAATCAAGGATTTAATCCCACCAATCATAGGTTTGGGGAATGACTGGACTTTTTTTGAATATGAGGTCGAGAAACGGTTTGGGGGTTTCAGTAAAAATGAATACTCTTTACCCGTTTCAGTGGTGATACCTGTATACAATCGTAAAGAAAAATTATCCAAAACCATTGCAGGGCTAACGCAACAAACATATCCATTGGAACTCATTGAGATTATCATTGCAGATGATGGAAGCTCTGATAATCCCGATGAATTAGTTGATTTATTCTCTAAAAATCTCGACATCAAATACATCAGGCAAGATGACGATGGCTATCGACTGTCAGAGATTAGGAATAAGGGTATAGAAGCTGCGAAACACAATCAAATAATAATTCTTGATTGTGACATGCTGCCACTCCCAACCCTAGTTGAGTCGTACATGATGTATGCTCACGTCACCGACAAGGCAGTTTTAATCGGCGGAAGAAGGTATGTCAATACAGATGATATTGCTTACAAAGATATCATGCAAGATGTCGGTTTATTGTATAAACTGCCTAGTGTTAGAACTGACACAGGTAAGCCTCCAACTAACGGACTACCTCCATCTGAAGATTGGAGATACAAGATATATAGACAAACCAATAATTTGAAACATTCAAAATACCCGTTCAGAGCATTTTGTGGTGGAAACGTTTGCTTTAACAAATCATTAATTGAGAGAATCGGTGGATTTGATGAAGATTTCAAAGCATGGGGGGCGGAAGATACAGAATTCGGATTTAGAGTTTATAACCAAGGATACTGGTTAATACCCGTAAAAAAAGCTGAAGCACTACATCAAGAACCACCAAATGGTTCAAACGAAACTGATAGAGAAAGTGGGAAATTAATAACTCAACCGATATTAATTGAGAAGTGTCCCGCATTCTACAGGAAAATGGAACTTGATAGAATTTATGAGATTCCAAAGGTTTCAATATACATTCCTGCTTACAATGCTATCGATTTCATCGAGGAGGCCATTGAGAGTGCACTTAATCAAACCTATACTGACCTGGAAATAGTCGTAGTAAACGATGGTTCTACAGATGAAACCGGAGAGTTTCTAGACCAAATGTATGGAGTAAATCCAAAAATTACCATAATTCATCAAGAAAATGGTGGTATTTCCGCTGCCTCAAACACTGCAGTTAGAAACTGTCGGGGAGAGTATGTGTTACAATTGGACTCTGATGATGCTCTTCTACCGGAAGCTGTTGAAATGTTAGTAAACGTTCTTGATAAAAATGATGTTGGATTTGTATATGGAGACTCCTACTTGACTGATCAGACAGGTAAGGTCTATGGAATGGCTTATTCATGGAGCATGTACGATAGAAATAAATTACTCCAAGGAATGATGATCCACCACCCAAGAATGTTCCGAAAAAGAGACTTCAATAGAACTTACGGGTTTGATGAAAACCTTACTAACGCAGTTGATTATGACTTCTTCCTCAAACTCTCAGAAGTAACCGATGGCTACCATTTGCAAACCCCTCTGTACCTATACCGACAACACAACACCAACACTTCGAAAGTAAATTCAGGGCAGCAGGATAAAAATAATTTCACATGTATTGAGTTAGCAATAGAGCGTCTAGGATTGACTGATTTGGTTTCGATCAAGCCAGATCCCTCACATAAGAGAAAAGTCATCGCATCAATAAGAAAACAACCTAAAACCTTCAAACTCGATTTGAGCTACACAGCCAATAGAATGGGACTGAACTCGTCGGAAAAATATCGTCTTGACAGATGGAATGTCAACAACCTGGTTTGTTCAGAAAGTTTTGCACGCCAAGAAAGCCGCATGATTTCTAATCAAAGAATAATCAGAGTAGGCTCATACGGTTCAGTGAAAGTTGCCCAATCTGTTAGTTCGAAAATTGAAAAAGAATACAATGTATCATCCGAGATATTTTCCACATTAAACAAATCAGGGACCTCTTATTTTGTGGATGTTCAAGGCCCGAGTAATGATAAAGATTCAGTTGAATTAATGAGAGCCATATTGAAAAAACATAAATGGAAATCAGAGATTATTTCCAATCCTGCTCAAAGAGATATAATTGCTGTAAACAAAGATACATCGCTAAGTGTTGATGAATATCAGAAACATAGTCACAACGGAGGAGGAAAAGAGATTCCATCAGGAATTAATAGTGCTTACATCATCAAGAACTACTGGAAACAGAACAATTCAAAATTAATATTTACTTGGAGAAAACAAGAGATTTTTTTTGAAATGCCGGAAGATTGGAGGTTAGAGGATACTCATGAGGATCTATTCCGCCTTGCTCACTATGTTTTAGTGGCTCCTTGGGATAATTCTGTTTTGGACCATTGGATTCCAACTCGAAAGCCTGGCTTTAGGCCAGGCCTAGCCTTCTCCGGAGGTATCGATTCGGCAGCTGCCCTTGCACTGATGCCGTCATCAACTATCCTAATCTACAATGAAAGATCTGGAATCAAAGGAAAACTAAATCATACAAATGCAATAAGATTTTTTGAGGAGTTGAGGAAATCCGATAATAAAGAGGTTGTTCGAATCAAATCAAACCATGAATCTATAAGAATGGCTGATGGTAAAATACCAGGTTTCAGCACTGACTATGCGTGTGCGGTTCAAGTGATTCTGCTAGCAGATTATTTTGGTTTGGATAGTCTAGGAACTGGAATGCCCCTCGAGAATACATATTTATGGCACGGACATAGATATAGGGATTTTCGTGAAACCTGGTTTTGGAAGCATAACAGTAAGTTATTCTCAGATGTAGGGCTGTCGCTTTATCAACCCGTTGCTGGTTGTTCTGAAGTGGTAAATATGATGATTGTCAAACAAAAAGGCTGGCTTGGATGGGCTCAATCATGCCTGAGATCGAATATCCCTGGAGAGGTCTGTGGCAGA
>JAYXVG010000089.1:0-4958 GCA_036021875.1 Thermoplasmatota archaeon
TACCTGCAACATACTCTAACGATAATGCGGAACCATCTAGTTTAGGCTGAGCAAGAAAACGGTTGGCGCCAAAGGTCGATTGAGTGACAAAATGAATTATATCTTCGTCATTTGTTCCTTTATCTAATGATCGCATGGGAAATCGATGTTGAACTTTTACGGTTCCCGGAAGCGGTTCTGGACCGACCTCGTGGAGTATTGAATTATCCGGATCGAGATTACTTAATTCATCCCACATCCGGTCAAATTCTGCATCAGATATTTCCGGTGCTGAATGATTATAATATAATTCACGATGATAGCGAATTGCCGCAGAGAGTTCCTCAATTCTACTCTTCTCGGCCATGATACATCACCTGAGTCATAGGCTTTGAATATCACGAAAATTGTAAACCAAGTAATTGGACATCTGCCAACGGGCACCTTGTCATAATCGCTTGTAACATCAATCGAACGTGTATTTCTGCTACCACATCTACAGTGCATGAAAACATATGTCCAGCGTGTACATTACTATCATCATCTGCCCAGCAACAGTGTATGTGTGTGAATGCCTTGCCATCTTGAGTCCGGGCAATGTTGCCAGATAAACTAACTAACTCAGAGGGTTGCTCTAGGTTTCTTTTAATGTAAATTCCATCATTGTTCATATAACCATACACATTGTCACGAGTCCTGCCAATACCACTGGTTACCGCTGCTGCACTGAAACCTAGCTCATCTGCGAGTTTCTGTAACGATGCATGAATTTCCTCCCCCGGATCTATCCTAACTAGCAAGTCATCGCCGCTCCTTGTCCACTCCATGACATGACCAATAGCATACGACTATTGGTAATAGCGGTCACTCTGTTTGATCATCAGTTTGATAGAATTTAACTATCGCGAGTTTTGCTAATTCTAAATCATGATAATTACCACCTAGAGGTAGTGGACCGAATATACCCCACCCTTTTCTAAGTAACATTATTCTCCGTTTCGGCTGTTTTTTAGCTAGTCGAAGTTTTGACCACTCATATCTCTGACCATCAGCAAATAGATGAGTTGAGGTCACAGCATAGCGTTTTGGCACGAGCAAATAGATGATATGCAATGCGAGTAAACAATCCCATATTATTCCGTAAATAATTGGTGTCTTTGATAATGAGATTAGTGCCCAGGGCAAGGTCATCATTGCGGCCATAGAAAACAAATTACCCCACTGCCGAATCACCTCATTAGCCCCTTCACTAGCCCAAGCATAGCCACCACCGGGAAGATTACCAAAAGTAGGAACATCACGCTTTTGCTTAGTTAACCAGAACGCATCCCATACCACAATACTCGCAAGTACTATGATTACGAACAGGGCAAACGACTCTGCTGATGGTAGGTTGATTGCCGACATGAGTATCACTTCTGTAGACCTTTTCTAGATCGCATTATGAATAGAGTTACTGCGGCTGCACAAATTACCAGCAAAATTAGTGTTACGGAATCAAACTGACCGCCATCTTGACCAAAACTGCCTTCTAGTGTGTCGGGTATACCATCGCCGTCATCATCCTGATCCTCGAATAATTCTGATACAAATCCATCTGGACAATTTAATTCATCAGGCTGTCCGTCTGCGTCAGTGTCTTGCCAAGCGCAGGAATCTAGTGGCCATTCATCGCGCGTGTCAATTATGCCATCGTTGTCATCATCTGAGTCATAAACATCAGGCCCGCAGGCGCGACTTGATGACAAATCAAACCAAGTTGCAGCATCACAGGTTTCTGTATAATCACCATCCGAATCAAGTAGTTTAACTTCAAATGGAATTATCTCAACCTGATAGGCAAGGTTTGAGTCGACAACCTTAATCTGCAATAGATAACTTCCCGGTAAGCTAATGGTCAATTCAGCGCTCGAGTTCATCGAGATATGCTTGTATATCTCACTCCCGTCATCGGCAAATATTGTCCACTCATAAGTCAGTTCGTCGGGTTGATCATAATCATCAATGGCAATTATGGTAGATTCAAACGGTATGGTTTGCATGATTGAAGTTGCTGAATTTGGAGTGACAGACTCAATCTCTGGCATTTGATTTTCTGCTAGAGTAAAGACGACGGGAGATTGTAAATTGATGATATCAAGGAAAGATAACAATTGTGTTTCGGTAGGGTGACCGGTAGAATTTGCAGTAATTTTTAGTTCGGAAATAGTTACGTCATCTGCTGATAGTCCGGAACGTGTTTGTAGTTTTACCACAGATTTTGCGTACTGTCCCTCCACGTTATTGTTAACTTGCACGCCGTTCGAATATGTAGATTCGAGAGCATAATTTGTCGGTTTTACCATTTCAAGGTGGTTCGAATGCATGTTAATTGTTTGAAAGAATTCCACTATCGCACCATCATATATGGCGACCTCTTGGCTCAAAGGAACATCGATTAATTCAACGATGATTGAACCCGCCACATCAACCTCACCAACAATTGTAGCATTATCAACAACCATCGGATAATTATCTACTGAAAATGCCGTTGATGCTGAAATATTCACATTATCGACTCTCAAGGGAGCGGTTGTATCTGCACCGTCTGCATGTAAGTCAACGCCAACGGTATAATCATCGACTGTGAGATTGCTTATTTCCAATGAACTCGAATAGCGCCCATGATGACTGATCAAGCCTGTGCCAAAACCTTGCCCAGATAGAGAAACATTGGCAAGTCGTCCAGCTGAGCGATCCAAATCTATTGCTGGCGCTCCAGTTAATCGAATTGATTCTAGATTTAGCGCTCGATTATTCGCTCCACCAATTCCTGCTGAACCACCAACCTTGCCATCGATATCACTAATTATCAAATCATTATTGATGTAATCAAGTTTGATGATATGTCCATCACCATTGAATTCTGTCGCAGTCAAACCCTGAATCTTACCATCCACATTTGATAGAGTTAAACCGTCCGAAGAACCTTCACCAATAGCTAAATTTCTGACATCGAAATGAGCATTTTCAGCTCGTATCGCTGGGCCATTGCAGCGATGTAATTCGATATCACGTAATTTTAGTTGGATAGTTGTCTCTACAACGTCAATGCAGGCACCACTTGCATCGCTCAAGATTGAGTTAGTAAGGCTAAATGAGCCCCCATTTTGCTCATTTATCTCGATCAATGCTCTTGAAGAAGATGAGCGAGAAATTGATGCTTGATCAGCATCTAAATTACCACCCTCAAAAGTGATTGCAGGAGATGCTTCAAGTATTGTTGAACCTTGTAATTGCACCCTGGAGTATTGAGATTCCATTACCAATCCGGACCATCTATCACCAAACCCAGTCGAGGAAAAGGTTGCATATTGAGCATCAAGGGTTCCCATTACTGATATTTGAACCCCGTCTGAGATTCGGAGTGCGACGCCTTCAACTAGTGTCAGAGTTCTTCCAAGTGGGATAGTTAAATCATTTTGCAGGTAATATGGGCTCCATATCGATTCTAAGGTAACATCATCATTATCAATCTCGCCAACATGTAGACTTGAAACAACAAATCGGTGCGACTTGGCGTAAGAAGTATTCCAAGTTATTAATTCATTGAAGTCTCCAAATCGGAAAATTACATTTTCATTTACTCCAATTATATCGCGTTGAGAGTCTACCAACCGAGCGATAGAATCGATGGTAACCTTACCTGACGAATCGGTATAGTATTCCGCTCCGTCAAATTGGATAATCGCATTGCTTATTGGAAGACCACGATCCACAACGGATATCTCAAGACTTGAGGTAACCTTGAATGAGGAATCTACAGGCACAACTAATTGTTCAGGTGCGCCTCCGTTATTAATTGTCAACTGGCATCCAGAACCGAGTGTGAGATGTTGAATAAAAAATAAGTTCTCGACGACTGTTTGTCCTTGGCAGTTCCAATCAACGATTGAATCAATGGTTAGCGTAGATTCAGAGTCAACACTAGATATTGAACTAGTATCGTTGACATATATTCCATCAGCAGTAATTGATGAGTTTAAACCTAGAATCTGTGCGTTATCTTCGACAATAATCGCCATGTTAGCACCCATGGTGAGTGTCATGTCGATTATCTGAAGAAGTGCGTTATCTTGCACTATAAGGTTCCCTGACAGAGGTTGTGATGTATCTAGTGATTGTAAAGTAATCATCTCCGAGCCTGAAATTATCCAATCACCGTTTGGAATTACGGGGATTTTTACTTCTTGTCCCGATATACCGCCAATCAATAACCTTTGAACGCCTACTCCTTGAACACTTGCTGCCGTGATTGACCCAGTAGAAAGAAGAGGAAGGAAAACCTCGCCGTTTTCATCTGTTGTAAATTGAAAAGTGTTAACTTTAATACTCGCTTGAATGGCATTATTTGACATATCAGTAAATTTGACCTTAGTGGAGACGAAATAATCACTAATTGTTGTTGAAATATCCAAACTAGGGTTGTAGCCATAGTACAATGAACCTTGCCCAGACGCATCACTGTAACTAGGATTCGTATTAATTGTTACAAAGTCCAAGACATAGGCGATTGAGTCGACGTCTATCTGTAATGGGTTATCGTGATATTGAGCGCTTACTTGATAACTAGTTAGTTGAGAGTTCTCTGACAAAATCAACCCATCATTCTGATATTTTGTGATAATAGAAAGAATGGATGCTGAACTATCAATAATTTCTGTGCCTACTAGGTTGCCACCAAAATTTGACACAGTGCCTGCTGTTAAATCAGCAGATCTCATCGTAATGCCAGTTGAGAAGTTTTCGGTAGTCAAATCGCCTGCTTCAATTGATGTATACCAGGCTTGAATACCGATAGATGAGGAGTCAGTGCTGTCATAATGCTTTGCGACAATTAGATCATTTACAACATGATTGCCGCCTAGAATATCCAACCCAGTGGCGTCTCGTTCTGAGATGCTAATCTTGTTTTGCCCAGTAAAAATGCTGTCTGAGTT
>JAYXVG010000090.1:0-4881 GCA_036021875.1 Thermoplasmatota archaeon
GAGCTTTGCCTTGTTTGTAACATCATCATGCGGTGTTAAATCTCCGACCCTTACTTCTGGAAGGTCATGAACAATACACATAGCAAGGACTTTTGCCAAATCCAAATTTTTAGGAGCAAAATGTAGCGCTAATATTGCCATACCCCATGAATGAGCTGCAACTGACTCCGGTTCCTTTACCCCTGACCTGACCCAACCAGTTCTTGGTAAATCTTTCAATCCTAACCACTCTTGTAACATGTCGCGCATAGACGTGGGTATATGCAAGAGGTCAAAACCTAAACGGGTGTTTGCATGTTATGGAAAAAGGCAAGCCACACTGGTGGGACGATGCAGTGGAGTTTCTCAAACAGGATGACTTACTAGGTGATGTCGTTAGGCGTTATCCAGATGGTTCGCTGGAAGGTAAAGGTGAATTGTTCGAAACCACAATTCGCTCAATTGTTGGCCAGCAAATATCAGTAATTGCTTCGGATGCAATATGGGGACGGTTATTAACTATGATCGAGAAAGCAACACCCAATAATGTGCTTAAATTCACTGAAGCAGAACTAGCAAGTTGTGGTTTGACTAGGCCAAAAGCCAGTTACATCTACGGCTTGGCTAGAGACTCCGACGAGCTGTTAAATCAGAATTGGGAAGATATGACTGATGAGATGATTAAAAAGCATCTAATTAGGTTTAGAGGAATCGGCCCATGGACGGCAGAAATGATGTTAATGTTCTCGTTTATGCGCCCTGATGTATTCAGTATCGGTGACATTGGTTTAGTCAAAGCAGTCAAAATTTTAGTTCCAGATGTAGAGGACAAGGAATCTATAGAAAAGATTGCAGAACGTTGGTCTCCGTATAGGACCGCTGCGTCGTGGTATCTTTGGCGCATGATTGACCCAGTTCCTGTCGGATACTGAACTAGGAAATAATTAACAAACATAAGACTCCTAGTGTAATCATGACAGGTCAGGATTCGGGTAACTTGTCTGATAAACTTAACAAAACAAAGGAGAGATTAAATCAACTGTCAAAAAAAGTGGCAGAAACGACAAAAGCGATGGTGGAAAGCACGAATAATTCAATAAAATCAACCATCAATGAGCACAAGGAAAAAAGGCAACTAAAAAAAGACGAGAAAATTGCACAAGCAAAGATTGAGCTCAGTTCTGACGGTTTGTTGAACGACATCCCAGCAATGATTACTCTCCCAGAGTTTGAGCAAGAGAGGATGGAGATAACTGTCGAACAAAATGACACGATGGTTACAATTGTTGAAGAAATGCAGATTCTCTCCGAGCGAGTCGACGACATAAGTAAAAGAGTAATCTCAATAAATGGCGATTTAAGATCAAACTCTGTTGTTGATACAGAGGTTAACCAACATAATATCAAGAACGAACTAATTGTAAACCAAATTATAAGTTTCATAGGGGTATCTGTGATTTGGTTTGTTTTGCTTATGGTTGCTGATTACTATTCGACTGAGAACTCAATAAAGGTAAATCAAAATTATCCATTGAGCTATTACATTTGGTCTATTGGAACAGCCTCCTGGGTATTTTTCTTACTTCAGAAACTTGGAAATTCATCACCAATAGTCGATTTACACCCCATTCTGAAAACACAAATTACATTAGTAGCTGGAATAATCACATTCATTGCTTTGGTTAGATATGGAGGCTCGACGGACTCAATGCCAGATATTTGGTTCTGGGGGACAGCGATTGCAGTGGTGTTAATTCTGACATCCAGCTTGATAAATAGTGTATGGCAATCAACAAAAAGGTTAATCTCAGCGAGAGACGAAGTTGAGATCATCGAATGATTGATTCTGGATTCTTGGCTAAGTCTTTGACAATGTTCTTTTGATGAGATTCAACAGTTCCTCCGCCAATTTCGAGCAATTTGGAGTCGCGCCACAGACGCTCTACATGATATTCTCCAACATACCCATAACCACCCATTACCTGAATTGCTGAGTCTGCAATTTCTTTGGCTGCTTTAGAGGCAAATAATTTGACACCGTCAGAATCTAATCGATGGCCGGCTTTTCCAAGCTTTAGGTTGGCTGCCGTATCATAGATGTAGGAGCGCATTGCTCGGTATTTTGCCCATGAGTCACCAATATGCTGTTGAATCTGTCCAAAGTCTCTGATTTGGTTACCAAATGCGGTTCTGTCGGTAGCATATTGATTCATTTCAGCAAGACAGCGTCTAGCAATGCCAAGAGACATTGCGCCCAAGGTCAGACGTTCAATCTCAAGGTTACACATCATGTGTATCAGTGATTCTCCCGGCTCTCCAACGAGATTGTTAGCCGGAACTATGCAGTCATCGAAAACCAATTCTGCAGTATTCGACGCACGCATACCGGTTTTGTCATAGATTTTCTGACCTACAGAATAACCTGGTGTGCCTGCCTCAACGAGGAAGGTGGAGAGTTGGACACGGCCTTTTTCATCAGTTCCAGTTCGGGCATAGACCCAAACCACATCCGCAGGGGTGCCAGTTTCGTCCAGGCAGCCATTGGTAATCCACATTTTTCTACCATTAAGTTTCCAAGTGCCGTCTGGTTGTTGTTCTGCATTAGTAGACAATCCAAGCACATCAGTTCCAGCATCAGGTTCAGACATGGCCATTGCACCAATCCATTCTCCAGAGCATACTTTGGGTAGGATTCTCGCTTTTTGTTCTTCATTACCATTGTATGCAAGATTATTGACAAACAGCATTGAGTGTGCCAAATATGCTAAGGCAAATCCAGGATCCGAGGCAGACAACTCCTCGTGGACTATTGCACATGCTGCAGCGTCAAGGCCAGCACCGCCATATTCTTCTGGAGCACTAATTCCTAGCAATCCTAGTTCACCCATCGACTTCAATAAATCAAGATTGAATAATTCCTTTTTGTCATGTTCAAAGGCTTGAGGCTCGACATACTCCTCAACCCAGTCTCTAATCATTGACCGTAACATTGCGTGTTCATCACTTGGGTTTGCTATGTCCATAATTGCCACTATGGATAGCGAGATAGTCCACCTTTTTGACAATTTGTAGAGTTATCTTCCAAACAATCTGCGCTTTTTCTTTGATTTACCGCGAATATTCGTAGAGTCTCTGGCCGATTGTCTTATTTCATCCTCCATTCCAATGGATGGTCTCGATCGTGTTTGAGGTGGTGCGCCCATCCTCCTCAAGTTAGGTGGCGGACCTCTCACTGCTCGCTTAACACGTCTAATTTTGAGTTCTTTGGATACATTCTGCTTTCGGGAAACTTTCCTAGCTCGCTTGCCGACATGTCTCAAATGACCATTGAATATCCTAGGCTCTGCAACATCATGATTAGTAGATATGCCAGCTTGCTCTAGGACTTGCTCAGCGAGAGATTTTGGAGATTTTGTTGATATTACCTCATCCCCAATTCTCGTTGCCAAATTGGCAAATGATTCATCACCATCAATTACGGGTTTGCTCTTTAAGTGAAGCGTAATTTCGTCAGAAGCAGACCTATCTTCTGCCGCTTGTTTCAACACCTCATCGGCGAAATTATCGGTTAATGTCTCTTGCTCACGCTCCACAAAGTGCACCCCATCAGGGATAAACTTGCGATTATTGGTATAAACGTAACCTCAACACTGAGCGAAATAATACGTTTTTGCTGGTGTGATTAATTTTCCATCAGTCTAAATTGGAGTCCATATACCCATAGCTCTAGCAATACACCAACCTGAGCGACCTTCATAAATCCCCAATGCACCACCTGCAAAAAGACCGATAACAGAGGATATTGTGAACCAGTTACTTGGGATAAAATCAAGATACAGTAAACCTAACGCAATAATTGCCATGGTTAGTGAAATAGATCCACCTACCAACCTCAGGAACTTACCCCTTGCATCGATATTGCATTCTCGTGGCATGGAGTGAGATTAGTTAGTATCAATATAAACCGTTGTTTCAGAATATGTTGACAACAAATCATATACTAAGTTGCAGACGGAAGTATGTGTCATTTAGAGCGTGCATGTTCTGTCATAGCATCAGGATTTACCCTTATCTGGGATTTATGACCGGGCAACAATACCAATGCCAAGATTGTGAAGAAATATCTCCATTAGTATTAGAATTTGACACAGAAGAGGATTTTTCTCATTTTTTGCAGCAACTCGAAGAGGAGTAGAATCTCATGGACGTATTATCGCATTGGTTGTGGGGTATGGCCGTCACTCATGGAAAAATAAAAGGTAGATTTTCTGGCGCTATGGGTGTCATTCCGGACTTAATGGCTTTCGTCCCGGTGATGATTATCTCGGTATTTACTGGTCATCGTAATCCTAGTGTAGATGACACAACAAGAACTGAGGATTTCCATCCGTTATCATGGGAAATTTATCAGTGGAGCCATAGTGCTGTAACTGTCTTGATTGGTTTCTTGTTGACTTGGTATCTTCTAGACAAATATGGAACACCGAGATTTCTTTCTCGGTTTTATTTAGCAACAATGAGTGCTAAGAAACAAGCGGCGTTAATTTGGTTGCCTTGGTTACTAAATATAGTGACAGATATTCCTTCACACACCGCTCAATTCTTTCCGACACCGGTCTTCCACCCAATATCCGATTGGAGGTATGATGGAACAAGGTGGTCAGAACCCTCAGTATGGTTTACAAATCTAGCAATTATAGTCGTGGTATATACCACTATGATTATGTTAGAGCGTAGGCGAAAAGCAAGTTCTCAAATATTAGCAGAATGACAAAATGTCATGACAAATCATGAAGATGTATTCGCTAGGATTGAGTCGTTGTTAGAAGATGAGGATGACTGGGTTGCCGCTATGTCCACTGTGGTATGTGAACTACACAACTCATTTGACCACTTTCATTG
>JAYXVG010000091.1:0-4856 GCA_036021875.1 Thermoplasmatota archaeon
CAGTTTGTGGGGTCCAAGACCATACCAATGTTCGCTGACTCCCACCACTAAGTTCCATTGATTGTGTATCAATTGTGACTCCGTCTACCTCAAGTGTTACCTCGAATGGGTCTGAGCGGATATTACCTGTATTCTCGATAACACAGGTTAGTTCGGTTGTCTGGCCAACACTCGGAATTGCAATATCGATGGAAAATCCATCATCAGCAGCAACCAAATCTGGCTTTAGGTCATTAATGCCGTGCCCCATAACGGCTAGGGAGAATGGTTGTCCTCTGCTACCTCCATGATTAGCATCAATGACATTAACCGTCCAAGTTCCAACAATCGCTGAGTCGATTAGCACAACTTCAACATTATTCAGGGAATCAGCTGTCCCCCCTGTTGTAGAACGACCATTGGCAAAGTCATTACCCAAATATGTCAAGCCGTTTGGGTCGGTTACCTCAAGATTCAGATTATTGACCAACTGGGTTGAAGACCATGTAGAAGCGGCTTCGTCAGACCATGCAAGTACTGCTTTGAATTGGTCGTTACCCTGATCTATGTCGAAGGTATAAGACTTTGAATTACCAGTCGCTGATAGTAATGAACGATCGTCAACCCAGACGCCCTGCCCATCTGGTGGGGCAAGGGAATTTCTGAGATTAACCCGGCCCCATCCCTCGTTATTGTTAGGAATATCACGACTACCAACATCCTCTGCGCCAAGAATTAGTAGAGCCTTGACCAGAGCACCTTGTGGCGATTCTCTAAGCGCTATCTCTTCGAGATATTCTCTGATTAATGCTGCAGCACCGGCAGCATTAGGTGTTGCCATTGAAGTTCCTGTATACTCAAGATACCAAGTCGAGCTTCCAGACGCACTCCCGGTGTCCGTCGCCTCTTGAGCGCGACATGACCAAACATAGCCACCTGGTGCTAAGACGTCCGGTTTGATTCTGCCATCGTCCAAGGGTCCTCTAGAGGAACCCTGCATTATGTAATCTGGAGCGCCTGAATAACGATTTTGATGCATTCCGACAGTAACAACATTCTTTGCAGTTGCCGGTGGACTGACTGTATCTGGCTCGGGTCCGTCGTTACCGGCCGCAAACAGTATGGTTAGGCCTTCGCCGCCTGAATAGTATCGGTCGTAAGCACTTGCTCTGTCATCAACATCTCTGCTGTCGGAAGAATATTGGCCATAACCACCATTATTTCCCCATGAATTGGTATGTGTGCGGGCTCCAGCACTGTATGCTGAGTTGATTAAACTATTAAGCGAAGGAGACTGGAAATTACCAGTGTTGTCGTTTTCCATGGCTTGAAAGTATAGTTGCGCAGCAGGGGCAACTCCAGCGTATGAGCCTCTGGAGCCATCCCCTAGAACGCTACACGATACGTGGGTCCCATGACCAGACCATCTATCTGCTGTTGAACCGTCATTTATCACATCATTATTGGCTACAACCCTGCTACCAAAATCGCCGTGGTCTTCATCAAGGCCAGAATCAGCGACGGCCACTATTTGGCCTGATCCATCAAGATCAGTAGTGAAGTATGATTGCATATTGTTGGCTTTCATGTGGCTTCTTGCATTATTATTGCCAATCTCAAATACTGGATTGAATCGAATAACACTAACTGATGGTTGCATTGCGAGTTCAACTAAATCAGAGGTAATTAGATTCCCTTCATAACGACCTTCATCCCATTGAATTACATTATCAAAGTTAACTTCAACAACTTCTGCTACATCTTGTTTTAGTTCACCAGATGCGTCGGTAAACGAGATAGTTTGTTCTGGACCTTCAGAGCCATACCACCCTTCAATTCGCAACCTCTCGCCAATTAACGCATATTCGCTACCTTCCAGAAGTAAAACATCCTGCAAATCGGATTGTAGAACAAATGCGGCTGGGACGGGATGAGACGCGGTAACAGTCTCTAGGCTAGCAGCAGTGGCTAGAGCTAATTCCGTTCCTTGTAAAACCAGACCTGACGGTGGCAGATACTCCCTAATCACTAAACCTGGGATTTCGTTAATCTGTGTTCTGACATCTGCCAAATTTACTTCATTGCTTACTAGAATGAGCACTAAATCCTCTCTCGGCTGCAACCAGTCAGCGCTTATTGGACGAGATAGTTCGAAACCAAACTCATCAAAGGTGCCGATTATAGTTTCTGCAGAGATAGCCCTTTGTTCAATGAAATTGTCAAATTGGTAGGTACCCTTAGCTTCATTGAAAACACCGTCACGCAGTTCAAAATGAACACGCTCTATACGCTGCACATCGTCAATCATTTCGCTTTCTGATACATCGTTTATTGCCAACTGTGAAGCACTCTGTAAAATAAACAAGCCTACCAGGAACATTACGACCCCTGCGGAACGTCTACTTTGCATTAGTCTGTCGTAGTTCCGGTGCGTTTTATTGCTTGGGGTATCATGTGAAGTTTTGCTCAATTTCTATCTTTGAACTCTTCCCAAGCCCAGTCACCAACATCGTGTGTAACTACCATGAATTGCAAATCACCTCGGTAATCAGTATACTTCAGGTCTATTGCTATGACATAATTATCCCAAACCGTATGTCCAATAATCAACATTTCTAAATCGTCGCCAGCCACGGAAGAATGTGCAGATACTGCATCGATTTCGATGCTCATAGATTGAAGGAGCTCGCCATCCAATGATTGAAAGGTTACTTGTAATTCCACATCGGTAATTTCTCTACTACCGGTATTGTGTATTTCAGACATCACTAAATGCCCGCTACGTTGCATGTAGAGGGTTTCGACCATAACTGAATCTCGTGGTATCACCCAATACCATGTACTGAAGATTGCTCCAACCAATAATAGCAGTACTAAACCAGCGATTGCTACTCGATTTGGAGTGATTTCTTTTTGTAGCTCTTGGACGAACTTTGCCGCATCCTTCGACGCCTGTAACACCGCTAACTCTTCGACAGTCATTTGTGTTGATTGATTAATAGAGTCTTCATGAATCAAGAGTTCTCCTTCATCATTGACAATGACACCGTTCTCTTCTTCAACCATAATTATCACCCAAGCATAGCCAATACGCTAGCCACCATAGATGTCACAGGTTCCACTAGGAGAACGTGCCGAGTTTCCACATTGCCGCCCGTAACCGTCCCAATCAAACTCAGGTCTGAGACCATTCCATTCACTCCGAGTGAGGATGACACTGGTATGATACCGGTAAACTGTGTATCAAGCATGACAGCACGAGAGTCAAATTCCATATCGCCAAAGAAATCAACATAGTATCCTGGTTGAGTGGTAACCTGTGCACTGGCAGCAATCCTACCCGAGGTTATATCATCGAGGATAATGATTGGATACTCATAAGGACCGCGCTTGATGTTGATAACTGCAGATTTCAAATCTTCTCCAATCATCTCGAGGCGGTCAACCGTAACACCCGGCTGAACTGGTATCCCTTCCTGTTTCATGTAAAGGCTCTTTACTCCATCTCCCGATGACGCAACTCGCATTCCCCAATCATTTGTCGGTTCTAGCTTGAATGTCGATGGAAGGCCTTGAGCAATCATCAAAACATCACCACGGAAGTCAACTGCCTGCCCGCTCGCTTCTAGATACAGGTCAAGATTTTCTTCATTAGAAGAGTAGTCCAAGGTCATCATGCCTTGGAAGGAAGTGTCACTACGGATGTCGAAATCATTGGCTGGGACTGCGGAAAGCGACATGACACTAGGTAGATTCCGCATGAACGTCGTTGCTGGATACCAAGAGCCGTCAACAAAGCGCATCTGTTGAATCATCAATTTCTCTGCGGAGAACTTTCCTTGGGTTCGAAATTCCTCTGGCACATTCATTGTTATGTTGAATATATCGCCGATTGTTGCAGAGAAATCCATGGACTGAGCAACATCGATGAACAATGCTTCGACTCTTGTCTGCTCAATTCTGTCAATGAATGTTGCATAAACTGAATCTAAATTTGAACCGAAATCGTAGTCCATATCAACATTAAACCTTGGTACGATGAGGTCATCTTGAGTAAAAAATACTGCATTAGCACGAACATCATTAGGTTTTGTACTGTCAAGTCCGTTGATTACTAAGTCCATGTCACGTCCTTGCAAACCATTGACAACGATACTAATCTGCTCACGAAGTGGTTGCCACTGTCCGAATAATAAATCGAACTCATACTGTGGCGTATCACCAACCATTCTGAAGTCGTATTCTAAGGATATCTGTCCAGCTGGTAACTGCGGTAACCAAAGACGATTGTGCCAGGCTCTTCTGAACTTCAGTTCTATACCCTCTTCTTCTAACAGAGTTTCGTTCATAGAAGCTAATTCGAAATCGAATACTACACCATCTTCGAGTGCATTTACTAGTTTCTCTGCTTCTGTTATATTTGATCTGGTGAGGATATCAAGTGCTAAATTACGTTCATTTTTGTCGATTTTATAATCAGCAAGAATTGTATCTGTGTCAAGAATATCAGACTGGGTAAGTACTGGTAAGCGAGAAAGGTTGTATTGTAGTACTGTTGCTTCATTAACATTCATTGCAACGCCGTGGCCCCATACTGGCTCGTTTGCAACATTGCTACCTTTACGTATGTCAACCGTTAAGTCAAACGCCTCGCCAGTAAGCAAGTCAAGTCCAAGCGAAAAGTCCTCATCCTCACCATCAGTGCCGACCAAGTCTTTGGTGAAATCATAAATCAAATCGTTTACTGAACTACCAAAATCAACCAAATCACCAAGGAAAAATGATAGCGACTCAATGCCCTCGCCTTCATCAAAACTTGGTAACTCTAGTCCGGATGAATCAACAGTGGAAGGGAAAGCAACGGAAATGTTGGAAGG
>JAYXVG010000092.1:0-4841 GCA_036021875.1 Thermoplasmatota archaeon
CGTGATGGGCCGCCAGGAGGGCCACCTCTTGGCGGTCCTCGAGCAGGCAATTCTGGCTCTTCATCTTCATCTTCGAATACTGCTCCGCAGTGCGGGCATTCTGTATCGCTTTCTTTTACCAGACCATCACAGATTTCACAGGCAAACATCTCCTCTTCGTCTTCCTCGTCTGATAGGTTCTCTATCTCGCCATCTTTTGAGCGATACAGATTAATTTCAGCGACAAAATCGAACCCTTTCAGTGCTATTTCTGTTTGGATCGCGTGTTCAAAAGCATGACTGAGTTCATCTGGTGTGTCTAATACTCTCCCGTCATCAATGAATGTAATATTAACCGTAAGAATGTCATCCTCTAACTTCGCTTGCGGGGTCTCGACGGCAACGCCTCTTTTCCTTGCTACCCTTCTAACTGCTACCTCACACATCCTTCTCAAAAACGCATCATTTGGTGCGTCTTTTTGTCCTCCTAATGCTCCGGTAAGAATCTCTTGTGCTGCGTTAGTTTCATTTCTAAGGTGATTAGGAAGATCTGCTCCAAGATTAGATAGGACATTAGATGCTGAAGCTTGGTTCATGTTGAGCCATTGGTTACGCCTCTCACTTTTCATTGCCTTTTCTGCCTCCGCAAGGCGATTAACCATTTCATCAGTTGGTGATGATGATGGATTCATATTAGTGATATTTTGCACATTTGAAGGCGGAAGATTGCCAAGATTATTCATTGGAATCTGCTGATTAACATTTGGTTGTTGTTCCATTTGATTCTGATATCCTGGTGGAGGAAAGTTACCGGTTGGGGGAATGTTTTGCTGATTTTGCATACTCTGAGCGATTTGTCTCATTAGTTCTGGTGATATTGCATTAGGGTCAGAAACCGACATCTCTCTCTGCTGTCTAATTGCTTCTCCGGAGACAACACCGAAATTTCTGCCTCCAGATACTTCTTGGCCTGATAACCCTACTGAGTTAGGCGCAGTGAATCCACCCGCTCTCGACAAGTCTTGGCGAGCACCGCATTCAGGACAAAATATACTGTCTGCTGGTATCTCCTCGCCACAAGAGCCGCACTGCATAATTTCCCCTCAACCAATGGGTGAGTTAATGCCAAATAAAGGCTTACTATCAATCAGGTTGATTATTTGCTTTGTTGTGAGGCAGTTGAGTATATCGTTACCCGTGATAATGTTATTAGTATCACAATCGGTCATCAATAGGGTCAATAACAAGCATATTGTAGCGCAAGTTGGAGGGGTTCTGTGTCTGTATTAATTAACGAAGAAATAGACAGTTTACTGAAGAATACCTCGAGGTCATTCTACCCGACTCTGAAATATTTGCCAAAGAAAGTAAGGGGACAAATCGGTTTATTGTATCTACTTGCAAGGGTCGCTGATACTATTGCCGATTCTAAACATGGAGAAACCAAAGTATTACTAGATTTAATCACTGGTTACAATGATTTTGCTCAAGGCCGGACAGACACTTTGCCAGATTTTACCAACATCTCAGAAATTCAAGAAAATCCAAGTGAGGCAGATTTGCTGAACAATGTGAGCAAAGTAATTGATGGACTAATCGTTTACACTCAAGATGATCAACAGAGAATGTTGGAGTGCTTGGAAATAATCGTTGGTGGACAAATACTCGATCTTGAAAGATTTGGCCCGGCAAAAGAAGGAGGAAAAATATCTGCGCTAAAAAATAATCAAGAAATGGATGATTATACTTATAGAGTCGCAGGCTGTGTTGGAGTTTTTTGGACAAAAATGTCACTTGCCCATCTGATTAAAATGCCGGAATCAAAAAAGAACGATTTCTTTGAAAAAGGAATCAGATTTGGCAAAGCACTCCAGATGATAAACATCCTTAGAGACATACCGGAAGACCTACGATTTGGTCGATGTTACATACCTGCTGACGAATTGAGCAAGCATAACCTTACCCCTGAGGACTTAATGAACCCTGATAATATCAAAAAATTCAGGCCCTTGTATGATGAATACCTAGATTTGACTAATGACCATTTAGAAGCTGCAGTTGAATACATAAAGATGATTCCAGAATCACAATTTAGACTGAAGGCATCTTGCATGCTACCGGTCTTGATTGGTCAACGAACTGTTACGCTATTGAGAGAAGGAAACATTCTTGATTCCTCAGACAGAATAAAGGTTACCCGTGATGAAATAAAATCCTACGCAAGAAAATTACTCAGGGCTCTGATAATCCCAGGTGGGGTAAAGAGATTACTTGAGAAGAACAAAGACGCTAAAAAATAAGCATCTGCATCATAAGTAAATTAATACTTACCAAAATCCTAAATTATTTTTTTTGCGAACTCGAACTAAACATACATCTTATTCTAAACTGATGCTTTCCGGCAAAGCAATCAAAAAGGAGGACTAATACAGACCTCTGATAGGGATGTTGGAACGCCGGAAACCTTTGGATTTGCTGTTCCCCCTGCAGGGAAATGCTAAATCCAGAGAAACTGGAGATGCAAACCCCAAGATGACTACTCTAGAAAGGCTACGTGCTGGTGTAGTACTAGCTAAAGACGCAGTGAAAGCAGTTAGTGTTACCGCAATGGAAGCCTTGAGAGAGGGTGTAGCGTTTATTGGGATAAGTGACAAAAATGAACTCGTCGACCCATTCGAAAACCTAGATGCACCAATATGGTCAGAGCAGCCGCCACAAGAATTACTGAAATTGGCATATCAATACTGTGAAAAATTAACTATACAAGAAGCTGGTAATTTTTATCATTCATTCAAATATCTACCAGACGAACAAAGACTCGCAATGTGCGCAGTATACGCTTTTTGCCGTAGAGCTGATGATATCGCTGATGGAGATTGGGCAGACCGATTCCCTGGTAGCATCGGGCAGACCGACCCGGAAGCAATTGAATATCGCCAGCAATTGGAGGCGCTCCAAGACAGAGGGACTATACTTGATGAAGAGTCATATCTAAACAAAATAACCCAGTTATTCTTCTTCCGAAAGAAATTATCAACCTGCTACACCGAAGTTTATTCCACTGACCCTGTGTTCTTGGCGCTCAAGGATACAGTCGACAGATATGGCATTCCAAGAAACGTATTTGATGACTTAATCTCAGGCATGGAAGATGATCTGTATAATAATCGCTACAGGACTTTTGATGAACTGTATGAGTATTGCTACAGAGTTGCCTCTGTTGTCGGATTGATGTGTATAGAAATCTACGGCTACAATGACCCAATCGCCAAAAAGTACGCTGAATCATGGGGCATCTTCATGCAGTTAACCAACGTATTGAGAGATGTTGGTGAAGACATAGAACGGGACAGAGTCTACCTACCACTTGATGAACTAGAAAAGAATGGTATCCAAGAATCTGAGTTAGACGGTAAAGTTGTGTTAAACAAAACCTGGGAACCTTACTGCTATCACTATGCAAGAAGAGCGAGGACCTACCTAGAGGAAGCAAGGCAATTATTACCACTACTGCCAAGGAGAACTAGATACTCTCCAGCAGCTATGATAGCATTTTATGACAAGATTCTGAGACAAATTGAGAAAGAGCAGGGTGACGTATTTACCAAGCGTGTAAAGCTAAACAAATTACAGAAAATGAGTTTGGCGGCCGCAGTATATGTAAGGCACAGAATGCTACCTAGAATTCTTGATCCAGTATGGAACGGACTCTCAAGGCTTGGATTGTTGCCTTCTGTATGATTTTACTGGGTTCTAGTAAAGGCTTGAATTCCGGTTATGTAGCGGCCCAATATCAGATTATGAATGTCGTGAGTTCCTTCGTAAGTCTTCACTGATTCAAGGTTGGCCATGTGTCGCATTACTGGATACTCGTCGAGGATTCCGTTTGCTCCATGTATATCTCGAGCGATTCTGGCTATTTCCAGAGCGATGTCAACATTGTTCATCTTAGCAAGGGATATTTGCTCATTGAACCAAGTTCCATCATCTTTCTTTCTACCTAAATGATAAGCTAGCAATTGTCCTTTCGTTATCTCTCTTAGCATGTAAGCCAGTTTGTTTTGCACCAACTGATAGGAAGCAATAGGAACATCGAATTGAATTCTTGACAGTGCGTAGGTTTTGGCACTGTGGAAACATGCCATTGCTGCACCCAGCGCGCCCCAAGAAATTCCATAGCGAGCGTTGTTCAAACAAGAGAAAGGTCCCCTCAAGCCTTTCACTCCGGGCAAGATTCTGTCTTTTGGAATTTTACAATCTTGGAATACAAGTTCGCTGGTAACAGAAGCTTTCAGTGAGTGCTTACCCTTCATTTCCGGGGCAGTAAAGCCTTCATCACCTTTTTCAACAATGAAGCCTTTGATCACTCCATCAAGTTTTGCCCAGACGACTGCAACGTCAGCAATGGTTCCGTTGGTAATCCACATTTTAGCTCCATTGAGCAAGTAATGATCGCCCATATCCTCTGCTTTAGTTATCATATCACCAGGATTCGAGCCATAATCTGGTTCGGTTAGGCCAAAGCAGCCAACCATTTCCCCGGTGGCTAGTTTCGGTAGGTACTTGTTCTTCTGCTCTTCACTGCCAAAATCCCATATTGGATACATTGCTAGTGAACCTTGAACCGAGGCGAATGAACGGAGTCCTGAATCTCCTCGCTCAAGCTCCTGACAGATTAGACCATAGGCAACATAAGACAAACCGGGGCAACCGTATCCCTTCAGAGGGGCACCGAGCACTCCCATTTCACCAAGCGCAACACGCCATTCGTCTGGGAAAATTGTGAAAGTAGCGGGAGTGATACCAAAATCAAAAGGTAAGATCGTTGTAAAATCAACACGAATGGGATATGCTGGCCGACT
>JAYXVG010000093.1:0-4791 GCA_036021875.1 Thermoplasmatota archaeon
AGTTGGGTGATAGGTTACAATGGATATTCTTGACCCATGAGAGTCCGCTACTTGTTGTAAATAAGGATCAATATCAGCACAACTTACACACCAAGTAGCACTTATCTCCTCAACAAGTAAAGTCCGACCGCCTGATATAGTTACGTCACCAGCCCAGTCGTCTGAATATTGTTTGACTTCTGCGTGTGATGTTGGAATTGCTATCTGGGAGTATAGGGAAATTATGATTATGTAGACTATGATTTTGAGTCCAGGCCTAGTCAGCTCAGCACTCTTCATTATTTGTGCTAGTATCTCCACCTCTTTGATTATATGTGTTTAGAGGCTAACTTCATTTGTGTGATGTCAAGAGGACATTGCAGGGGCAAACCATGGCGGACCATTGGATTGAAAATCACAAACGGGATTCATGGCGCCGTCAAGCCAAATCTAGCGGTTATAGGGCTAGATCTGCATTTAAACTGCTACAAATTCAAGATAAGTTCAAATTAATACGGGATGGAGATGTAGTCTTAGATGTTGGATGTCATCCAGGAGGCTGGTCCCAAGTTGCTGTCGAATTGGTCGGTGACGGTGGAGTTGTTATTGGCGTCGATTTGGAACCATGTCAACCCGTAGAAGGTGCAATCTTACTTGTAGGAGATATAACAGAGCCAGCAACTCAAGATAGAATCCTCAGTGAATTAGATGGCCGCGTAATTAATACGATTGTCTCAGATATATCGCCAGACATCACAGGTAATTGGGATATAGATCAGGCAGTTGCTATGACACTTGTAGCTGATGTTCTAGATTTCTCCCTAAATTTACTGTGCAAAGGGGGTTCATTCACTACCAAAATATTCCAAGGTGTCGGTATTGAAGAGTTAATAATCGCAATAAAGCCGTATTTTTCAGATGTAAGACGTTTCTCTCCAATGGCATCTAGAAATTCATCATCCGAGGTTTACATAGTTTGTAGAAATTATATGCCTTGGGTCAAACGTGATGAATCAATTCGCTCGAACTATGAAAGACTGCTAGATATAAAATTAAATCCTGAAGAAGAAATCGATGAGGAAAAAGTATACACCTCGTTTAAATTACGGAAAAAGAAATAATCTACTTTTATCTACATTGGAGTTTGTTTGCAGCCCATGAAAAAAGGTAGAACACATAAGGCAAGTAAATTCAGAAAACAAACCAATAGATTACAAGTGAAAGATCTCAAACCAAATAGGCCGATAAACAGACTTGACCTGATTATCTTGCGTATATATCCCAGGCGATTAATTTACTCAGAGTCCTACACAGGACCAGTGGCAGCGGCTTGCGGAAGGGATGAAACTGGTCTTGTCGGTGTTGTATTGTGGGACAAACAAATCGATGAGGTGAGAATTGGGGATATAATTAGATTTGAATCAGGTTGGTGTCAAATGAGGGATGGAGAATTAATTGTAAGCACCGGAATTAACGGAAATATGAGAATTATCGATCGATAATTCACTTATTTGGTATAAATACTAAATTTGATTTCTCACGCAACCATAAAGAAGGGAAGGTCGTGGGCAGGTTGTCCCTGAGGCCTATTCATGAGTGAGAGAGCAACAAATTGCACTGCATCTGGAGTACCGCTGGTTGAGAATGGCTCAACGTCATTTCCATGCCCCGGTTGTGATAATGTATCTATCGGAAGAAGCCCACGCTGCAGAAACCAAGGCGTAATCTACATTTGCTCCGAGTGTGGGTATCAAGGACCCTGAGGTGAAACTATGGGTATGGTAGCAATGACTTACAAATTAAACCCAGATGCGGAAGTAGAAGACATAGACCCGGAGGCAATAGCAACATATGTTCGCGGGTTAGCAAACGATGTATATGATGTTCAATCCGTTGAGGTTAAACCTCTGGCCTTCGGACTAAAATTCGTGCAGGTTCATGTGGTCATGAACGATGGCCCAGGACTAACCGATGAATTTGAATCTCTGATGAGTGCTAAAGAAGGCGTTGGTGAGATAGAAGTTCTGTCTATGGGCCTTCTTTGATTACAATTGATTCAAAGGGCATTGCATAAACTCTCTGAGTAGAGTAGTAGCATAACTTCCTGATGACAAGGAGAATCTGAATCTCAAGCATGCGCCATCCGGGTGCCAACGACTATTATCATTGGGTCCTAGATTCCATTTTTCGCCTAATGTTTCTGGCGCCGCTACCGGTACAGTATCGATAAACATATCCTGGAAATTTGATACCAGTGCGCGTCTAGTTCCTTTAGTAGACAAACGTGGTATTTCTTCGACTAACCAATCAACTTCATCTAAACCACAATCACTTATTGCTGATAATTCTATTTTCTCAGACTCGCCGCCGGCAACATAAGTTTCGCTGCCTGGGAGTGGCCCTGTTGTAACTAGTCTGCCCAATTGACAATTCCTAGTAATTCGGGGTAAAGTCCTAGAATCAACAATCACGCAACTGTTGACGTTAAGTTGGCCTTTTTCGTCTATTCGGCCAACTAGATCGCCCTCTATTGGGGTCGATATTGGGAGGCCAGATGTAATTCTCCGATTAAGCGATTTGTTGAATATTATTGACTGAGCAGCATGTATTGTCATGAGTTGCAGATTGTTTGGCAATTTCTTGAATGCACCAAGATAATCTTCGGGATTATTAACTAGGTGCTCAATCATTCTAGTCTCGAATCCTAGCCATTTCGGTGCCAATTCTAAGGCATCCACCACCGGGCCGTTTTCTCTTACATATTTTCTGAATGTTGCCACATCAACATTTTCTTCAAATCCCTCCATCGACAAGTATGTCAAAACGGCTTGTTGATAATCTCCGTTCAAAACGTGTCTTCCAACTTCTGCAGTAACAGGTCTGCCAGAACCGAATCTTTGTGGGCCAATCCAGTTAGGAAATACTCCCGCACCCAACGATTGGCTGAGTTTTTCTTTGATACTTTCCGCCTCAGAAAGAGCTTCTTCTTCTGTCATTGGTCTGCCGTCTGGATGACTGCAGCCTCTAACAACAATAGTAAATCTATTTCCTCTGTGGTTGCCGAAACCAATCTTTTGGTGAGTTCTACCGATTATCTCAATTTCTACATCAGGGATTTCAATTTGTGCTAACTTGTGTTGTGTCGAATCTATCACAAACAATTGTTGGGTGACCGCTCTTTTGTCTTTGGTTCCTGCAAAAAAGATTCTATTTCTTGAGATACCCAATCGCTTTGCTAGATTATTACAGAATTTATTTGTCTCCCAATTTGTTAAGGTAATTCTCGCAACAGTGAATCGGCCTCTAGAGTCTAGGCTAATAGAAGTAGATATCTCATCTACTCTAAAATCTGAGACCCTTGCTTTCAGCACTCCGCCAATTCCATTTGACTCTGTGGCATAGCCTTCGAGGCCTATGGCTTTAGCCACAGGATCTGTTGTTGTCATTGAAACCGCCTTTACAGACTGACATCGGAAAATTCTTTTGAGATTGCCCCGACCAAATCCTTCAGGACTTTGTCAGCAGATTTTTTCCCTTTAGTTCTAATATAAAACTCAGGGTCGTCTAGCTCTGGATGACCCGGGAAGTAGTTTGCATATTCTATATCTGAGCTGTTATTTAGCCTCTCACGAAGCATCTGTAGACTAGTATGACTCTCCCCGATAATTCTTAGTCTGAGTTCGTTTTTATCTTTGATGAGCACTTTAACTGGCATGGGAAACATGCCTGCGAATTATCAACTTGTTTTGAACCTTGTGTCAAAAAAAATCGGCTGATTTTGAAGATTTGGTTATCTTATCACCGCCTTGCTTTTTTACCTAATCTCTGTGGATTGGTTATGGACACCACCAATCTTGAGGAGTCCATGGCGGGCCTTTCAGATAAATTCCGCAAATTATCCTTAAGCATATTAATCGTAACAATGCTCATCACAGGGGCTTTATTGGTCAACTTGGTATACAATCCCCCGACGTTTAATACGGACCTAGACGCCTTTGTTCCAGAGTCTGAGGCAAACTCTGCACACGAAAGAATCCACCTAAATTTTCCCAATGAGTCTAGGCCAATGTTTGTAAATGTCGCTCATGATGAGAGCAATAATATTCTGAATATTGATAACATACATACAATGCGGCAACATTACAATCTGTTGCAAAATTTGTCGACTTCTCAGGGTGACTCAGTTGTTGTTTGGACAACAACCCCTAGCATCCTTCAAACAGCATTGGATGAAGAAGGCAACCAAACTCAATTATCCTCCATAACTACATGGAACGAACTTGTCGATTTAGTGACAGATGACGATGTTGAATGTCGCTTGACCAGTGATGACCAATTCTTATCTGCTGCAACTTATGCCTCATCTGCGTTGCTCAACAAAGACTTAGACATCACACCAACCTGTGACTACCTGGCAACAGGTGAGGGTGACAGCACGCCATATGCTAGTTCTACTCTATGGGTTTTAGAAATTGATCCTGAGTTATCAGAAGAAGAAAGGAAATCAGTTCAGAAACAATTTAGAGATAAATTAAACGAATTATCTAAAGATTCATCATTAGATTACGGTGTTGTTTCACTTGATTTATTGTCGAGTGATATTGATGATAGAACTCTTGATAATGTGACATTGCTGGTATTTTTAGCATTGATTGTTGTGGTTATTTTACTAGTATTTACATTTAGGTCATTCCGTGATGTAACCTTCCCTCTGGTAGGATTAACAAGTGCATTGATATGGACATATGGGCTTCTGAACGTAATAGGTGTTGAATTTTCTGCGCTTGAGGTAGCTGTTGCGCCACTAGTTCT
>JAYXVG010000094.1:0-4783 GCA_036021875.1 Thermoplasmatota archaeon
CTTGACTGGGGCAAGGATAATGATTAATCAGACTGGCAACCACTCATTCTTCCCCATAATCAATTGTGTTGGAGAAGAAGTGATTGCTGAAAATGGATTTCACAAATGTGTATGGTATATATCAAGTGATTTACCTATTTTTGACATCACTGGTTATAGCCTTCATGTGCAATTTTTCGCTCAGAGTTTGAATGGATCGCCAGAAGCGAATAATGACATGGTCTACCTTGATTCCTCTGTATATTTTTCAACACTAAATGAGGATTATTTTCTGAGCGAGCGGGGTGATATTGCGCCGGGTTCATCAAATGCTACCCGGGCATTAGGTTGGGGATTAATCACGATACTTTCTGTTGCGATAATTCTTCAGCGGTTGTATCAAACGACGATGGAAAAAACAGAAACCCAAGAAACTCAGGCGGATTTAAGTCCAAACCCATTTGTTGGTGCTGAAAACGAATGACTGCGTTCGGTTTGGTTGGTTTTTACCTGTTATATCCGGTGATTTTGACAAGGTGAACCTTGAAGTTCAATGTCGTTTTGGCTTAGATATCCCCCCGGGGATGGTGAAGAAAATGAGTGACCGCCTTTATGTTGGAATTGACCTAGGAACATACCAATCTACAATCTCTTCGAGTGCTGGTGCAAGCCACACTATTGAGACTATTGTAGGAAGACCGAAAGACCCTGTAGCAAGAAACTTCCTTGGACGTGATGTGTTATTCGGCAATGATGCTTTGAAGAATAAGCTAGCTTGTAACTTATATCGTCCAATGGCTGCAGGTGTAGCCCAGGATGATGAAGCAAACCTTGCTGCTGCCAAAGCCTTCGTATCTCACCTACTGGAAACAGTAGACCCAGAAGAATACGACGAAGTATTCGGTGTAATATGCTCACCGAGCCACGTTTCCTTCACCGACAAATCCAACTTAGTTGCCACCTTGAGGGGGCAAGTTAACGCAATTATGGTTGTTACAGAACCGTTCGCAACCGCTTATGGAATTGAAGAAATTGCCGGATCGATTGTTGTTGATATTGGTGCTGGAACCACTGATATTGCTCGTATTCACGGGACGTTCCCCTCAGATGATGATCAAATTACCATACAAGAAGCCGGTGACTGGTTAGACCTTGCATTAATGGAACTGGTCGAAAAGAAATACACTGGCGCACAAGTTACCAAGGACATGGTCCGCCGTTGGAAAGAAGCCTCATCCTATGTTGGTAAGGAAGTCAAGGAGGTAATGGTTGAGTTGTCCGTAGAAGGTAAAAAGCAGGTTGTTGACATTGGTGACCTCATTGTTGAGGCTTGTGAATCAATCGTGCCCCTAGTTGCAAACGCAATCAAGAAGATTGTTGCCACTGCTGACCCAGAATATCAACCAGTATTGAGAAACAACATCATATTGTCAGGTGGAGGTTCGCTAATTGATGGAATCGCAGCAAGAATGGCTGAAGAAATTTCAGATATTGGTGATGTCAATGTTTGGTGCGTCGAAGACGCAATCAACAGCGTTGCAAACGGTGCATTAAAGCTGGCTTCAGAGATGCCAGACGATATGTATACTTCAATCAACTAAAGCGCTTGTTGGTTTTTTGAATTAGGTCGGAAATACGGCCTAATAGACCCAAAATGATTGGGAAAGTTCAAGAGTGGTTGATTACCGATAGGCGTCGTATGACAGTCGGCTCGTCGTCACCAAGCGGCATAAAACGTGCTGGTGATAACCCATCTGAGGAACGAGCTGCTCTAGAGGGAATGTTGCAGGGGTATCCTGTAGAACAACTAGTCGAAGAAGTGCTAATTGCTTGGGACGAGTTAGCCAAAAGAAATGACGAAATGGTTTCTGTGAAGCAAAGATTACGAGTAATGGAGCTTGATTTAGCAGAAAGAGAAGACATGGTTGCTCCAGAAGTTGCTAGAATGAATGACCTAGAAACTGAATTAGACGAAAAGAACAGCCAATTGGTGCATCTTGAAAGATTATTATCTGATGCACGCCAAGAGTTGGCTGCTCAACAATCCTCATTATCCCAGGAAGAGAAACTTCGAATGGAGGATGAGGTCGAAACATTAAGAGTGCTCACCACTGAACAAGACGAGGTTATCGGTGAAATGGAAGGCAGGATATCACAAATGGTTGAAGCGCTAGAAAGAGCTGCTGATGCTGGGCTTACCTCTGTTACCGCCGACGAGGTTAGGAGTTTGAAATCACAAGTTGATAGCATGACCAAACAATACGAAGTCGAGGCCTCGGCAAATAAGGCACTGGAAGAAGAGCGCCAAAGGCTGCGCGATATCGCTGATCGATTGCGTGGACTGCTTGATGCCCGAGACAACCGACTAACCGAACTAGAGGAGCAACTAGAGAGGGTCATGCAAGGTCCTCGGTCCGTCTCTGCTGAACATGACTATTTAGTTGAACAAATAGAAGAGCTGAAAAGAAGATTACTAGAACGCAATCGTGAATATGAATCTCTGAGAAGAAGAGAAAGAAGATTGCACAGTGATGTATTTGAGAGAGATGAGCGTATACAGCAAATGTCGCTAACCATGAGTGATTTGGAATCGGCTCTACAAGATCGTACTGCAGAACTAAGAGAACTGGAGGATATCAGAGAATCGATGTCAAATGAATTAGATTCAGTCCGCAGAGGAGAGAGAACCAGAGAAGTTGTTGGTCGAGTATTCGCAGATTCGCTTTCTTTGGTACGTGGGCATGACGAACGAGAAATGAAACGTGAAATGTATGCCAATTCCCCTGATGTCGAAAGAAAATTATCAACACCTGACTTAGATGATATGGCAAATCTCGCTGAAGGCGGTCGTGTTGACCTCGATGTCGAAGAGACTGTCATCGAACCTGGTATGGATGTAGACACCAATCGTCCAGCTGCTCCTGGTGGTAGTGGTGATCCAGTTATCTTTGATGATGAAGATTAGGTTGGACAATAATTAAGTCATACAATGGTTTGTTCAAATTATGCCCAGTAGAGGTGTGTCCACATTAATTGCCGCTGGGATAATTGCTCTAGCAGGAGTTATAGCATTTGTAGTGGGAATTGCATTTATAGACGATCCTTTAGATTTTGAAAGAGAGGTTATATTTACTGGGTCTAGTGGAGAAATAAAATTGAAACTGGGTAGTTCCTATTCTGTATATATTGACGATGCAATTAATTGTAATACCGTGAGTATTTCCGTCAATGATGGTGTTTTTGAATACTTTTCAAAAAATTGTGAACGGAATGATAAAATTGGTGAATGGAAAAATGTTGGCGGAATCTATATCGATACAAGTGGAGATTATACAATCGATAGTGATGCACAATTAAGAATATACGAATATGAAGAATATGATGTTGAAGCATCAAGCATCATTGGAATTATTGTGGGAGAGGGTCTATGTTGTATTTCATTTATTATGACAATTGTCGCTATAGTATTGATTATTGTGGATGGTAATAAGCAGCAGATTGTAACTGTAGTATCTCCTAATCAGATGCCATTACAATATGTGCAGCCACAGAATACACAATACGTACAGCCACAGAATACACAATATGTAACAGAGCAGAAGAATTTCTTTGATTCAAACAATCTTCAGGGTGAGAAATAAGTATTGTAATATCTTAGCCTAGAACTGAACAAATTTTACCAATTTTTTCTGATAAATCTGTAAGATCTTTTGCATCTTCAGTTAATGTACCAGTAACTATCCAATCGGCACCGGCATCAGCAGCAATTTTCGCTTGCTCGGGAGTTCTAATACCTCCACCAACCATCATAGTAAGTCCTTGAGTGGTTTTTGCTGACTTAATTAATTCTGGATTTACTTGTTTGTCTGCGCCGCTTCCCGCCTCCAGATAAAGGAGTTTGAAGCCGTACATCGCCGCGGTTAAGGAATAAGCCTTGACTAAATCAATATCATCTGGCATAATCAAATCAGCACTACCAACCTCCCCAACCTTGCCACCAGGGTGGCATACAACATACCCTGTTGGTAATGCATCAACGCCGAATTTGTCTATGTAAGGGGCACCTCTTACCTGTTCCCCAACTAAGAATCTACGATCCGTTGAATTCATCAACATCATGAATGTAATTGCGTCAGCGGCTGGAGAAAGGGCATGAGAGCCTCCAGGGAATAACACTACAGGTACTTTCCACTTTTCTTCATCTCCGTCTGGTGACTGGCTAGCAGCAAAGGCTCGTAGCTCCAAACCTTCCTGTATTGCAACACATGTTGCGTGGACTATCTCATCGGGTGTATCAGTAGAGCCTCCAACAAAAATCATTGCAGAGCCGGATTCTATTGCTACACAAGCCCTATCCGCAGCAATTTGGGGTGATTGTTTATCGGGATCAATAAGAGTTACATGCCTAGTTAATCCCTTAGTATTGGTCACATATGACAGGATTGTTTCATCGTCTCGACGCATGCCAACCGCTTAACGCTCTAACCTACAATCCATATGAGTTCCGGAGTATAATGCCGCTTGGGGTTTAATCACATAGTTATCAATAACGACCGTTTGGACTAGTTATGGGCGAAGTTGGTCCTTTCAGAAGGCTGCTGTCTCACATGAAGGGTCATAGGAAGACGATTCGTCTAGCCTCACTGTGTTCCGTGACCAATAAAATATGGGACTTGGCACCGCCATTGCTGATAGGTCTAGCCGTTGACGTAGTAGTGCTGAGGGAAGATTCATTTCTCGCTGGTTTAGGCTATACAGACCCATGGAATCAGCTAATACTATTGTCCATCCTAACATTTGCTAT
>JAYXVG010000095.1:0-4714 GCA_036021875.1 Thermoplasmatota archaeon
TATCCAGTCGTTATCTCCGCCAGGTGCCCCATCAAACAAACCGTCGAGATTCTCTCTGACGGTTGCGGAATTGCTACCGTTGACATATGCTGTGGCTTCCATCTCAGCTGTGGCCCAGTCAGTTCCAATATTAATGTTAAATAATGCAAAGTTGTAGTCAAATAAATCCTCAAACGTATACCCAGAACAATCAACATCTGACAGACCGCTACTCCCTTGTCTACCCTCGGTATCCATTGGTTCGCTGATTGGTAGCTGGGGTGTTGTAACTCCGCTTGTTGTACTCATCAAAATCATCATGATAAGCATAGTAATCGCTGTGGCTGGAACATAATTACGTCTAGTTGCCATACCTACGGGTAGGCTATACTTGTCTAATACTCTTTGGATGTCTGCGTGGAAATAAATAGATTAAGGCTGTATTTTGTTTAATCGGGATTTAAACCATAGCCACGGTACTATCGTCCAAACAAAGGCAGCGAGCCAGGCAATTATCGGGGATACACCTCTATCGATGCCAGCAAGATTGGTCTCAAGCAAATGATGAAACACTCCATTAGGCGATAAAAGGTCCAGTAAGCCCTCAATTCTAATCATCTCCGGGTTGTTTACTTCGCCAACATTAACTCCTGAAGCAAATGCTACCATTGAAGTAACAAGTGCCCATAAGAAGGTAAATAGAAACCACATCCCTACACCAAATGCAATTGATGTACCTTGATCCTTTGAATATGTTGAGGCAATCAGACTGAAAATAACATACCAAAATAGCACCAAGCCTACAGATAGGAATGATGCAACTGTTTGACTCATTGCTATACTCTGGTCTAACCTTGCCATCACAATGATTGTTGAAATTAGCCATAGCGCCCAAATCGGAATTAATATCGCAAACCAATGACCTAAAGCAAGTCCCAGAGCTTGTTGTTGTCTTGGCATTGGTTGTGACAACTTTACCTCTAAAACCCCGTTAAATCGGTCTTTACTTATTCCATCAAAAGACAATAATACCCCACACATGGTCCCGGCAAAGACAATTCCGAGGCTAGTGTAGAACATTACTTCCATCACACTATCTGGTTTTATTCCGCCGGGCAGCATTACATCCGGGTCAGAGAACCCCCATGCCATTCCTGGGATAAATAGCAGTAGTATTGGCAGCATGATATACATCCTAGTAGAGAATAATTTTTCAGACACAATCCGTTTGATTATTGCCATTATCTCTCGTTTTAGCATACTATTCTTCCTCCGAGACAGTTCTGTATGGCATCATGTTAGATGACTGAACCTCCATGCCTATTTCTTCAATTTCCAAACCAGTTGCTTGGCACAATAATTCAACAATATCTGGCCGTTTTCGTTTCCATTCAATCAAGTTGTGTCCAGCATTAATTATCTTCTGAATACAATCCTCATCCGGGTTTTGTATGATACTGTTCCAACTTTCTCCGTCATCAGAGTGTTCGATTATTTCTCCTGAACCGATATATTTTGGCAAATCAGGCGATTTTCCGATTCCTTGCAACTCAATCCTATTTTCGAGACCTAATTTAGTTTCAATAGCCTCAATAGTTCCATCAGCGACAATTTGCCCACGGTGAATCAGTAGCAATTTATCGATTAGGCCAACTAATCCACTAACCTGATGGGAGGAGATAATTATCGAAACTCCACGCTTTGTTAACTGCTTAATCATTTTTTCAACAGATTTGGCGGCAACAGGATCGAGACCATTAAACGGCTCATCCAAGAGAAGAATTTGTGGTGCGCCCATCATTGCTATTGCTAGGCTTAACCTCTGCCGCATACCTTGGCTCAACTCATCGAGTGAGGCGTTTGATTTTGTACTCAATCCAACCAATTTGAGTAATTTTTCTGTTGAGGTTGGACTCTGTCTCATGTTCGCAAAATCTTCAATCGTTCTGTAAACGGTTGTTGATCCAGACCATCTTACTTGTTCCGGCATGTGTCCGATTAGTGTCCTAAGTTGAGTATCAACGGCGTCACCTGATTTTGACAATTCAAGGTCATTGATTTTTATCTGGCCTTCATCAATCGGCATTACTCCGGCCAGGATACGAAGCAGAGTGGTTTTTCCAGCGCCATTTGGTCCCACAAGGCCCATTATCTCCCCTTTGTTTAATGAGAAGTTGAGGCCAAAAATACCCGGTCCTTTCCTTGTATGCCACGGATTGGTAAATTTCGGGCTGGCTATTCTGTGGCGGAAACTGACGTCGATTAACTCAATCGCCTTATCTGCCATGTGTCCGCCAACCTATTCAACTATGACAAATTAACTTCAAATTGGTTCCTTTTACCAAACATTATTGTTGAGACACTGGTTCATCGATGTGGTCGTAATGTTTGCATCCATAGTAATATCAACTTTTTTAGTAGCGATATTATTCTTGATTGTAAATATCAAAAACCGAACTCAAAATCAGGAAACACTTACTTTACGCACTGCATTTGGTGACAAAGGCTTGGAGATGTTTCTGACATGTATTCTGTTATTGTGGATTTTGCCATATGGAGTAATTTTGATTCTACCATTGGCTTTGCTTTTATCAATACTAAGTCCTGCTGGGAGACAGTCGTGGCATGATTTTGGAAAAATTCGCAGTTATGCCATAGCATCAATGCTAGTAGTTCTGTTACTGGGAGGCTTGGTGCCAACCTCAAACCCCAAAGCACCACAGGATTGGGGAGAGCCTTTATTTTATGAAAATCCTAACGCACCACTATACCCCTCAGGCAAACAGTATACTTGGCTAAACCTGCCCACAGATGGTGGATTAAATGTTGAAATTATTCAATCTCTAAGCATAAGAACACCGCATCAGTTCGGCAAACTATCAGCCGCATCATCGACACTCAATATAGCAGATTTATTTGATTTGCAACAATCTAGGTTAAATCAGGCTGTGCAGTTATTAGACGACGAGATTATTCTGGATATTGATGAGGATGAGATGAAATTAGTTCCTATCAAGGACAAGGATACCCATACTTATGATTCAGGGTCTGAATTACATGAATTAGAGATTCGTTTGTATGAGCTGAGAAGTCTCACCATTACCACCAATCCAAGTGGTGTCAAAGTAGGCGAAGTATTCTGCGCTGCTGAATCTTCATGGGGTGGTGAATTAAATGTTCTAGTTGTGGTTCGACCAGTTGGTCATACAGGGTTAATCAGTGATCGATATGCGGAAAGTCTCGCAGTACCATGGATTTTGGCGAGTTAAGGGTAGAAAATGAAAGTTTAGGGAAACCTAAACAATATATATGATACGCTTTTCGGGCAGCCTAAAGTGATAACATGATATTAAGGAAATTACCAGCAACAATGATACTAATTACCCTACTTTCTGCTAGTCTTGCAGGATGTATAGGCAACGATGATGAAAGTTCATCATCGGTATGTAGTGGAGACGAATTAAAAATAGCATTTGATGTGAAAGATGATCTAATGCCGGAATCTATTGATAATCCCAACAGGATAGCTGAATACTTGTGTGATGTCCTGGGTATGGATGTTACAATTTACGATGTAGACAGTGCTGCATTGGCGATGGAGGCTCTAAGATTCGGTAACGCAGACATTGCAATGAATATTGATGGAGGGCCTGCATGGGTTGGATGGAACGCATACAATTTAGAAGTTCTAGCCGCTGATACCAAAGATGATGGTAGAGCATTCTACAATGCACATGCTTGGGTTCTCAAAGGTAGTGAGATGGAAATTGCACTCAATGATGGAGATGACAATACAGACCCATTCGCTCTGTTAGAGGGTAAAACTTCCTGCCATACTGGCTGGTTGAAATCTGCAGGTATGTTGATGCCTATGGGATATCTAATCGGTAATGGCTACGTTAACGTTCAAGGAGATCTCTCTGACACCGAGACCTTGCGAACAACTATCAACGAATATTTCGATGGCTCAACAGGAAAAGGTAACCCAGCATCGATACCAGTAAGTGGTGGTTTGTATTCAGGCTATGCCGGAGCACTGGAATGCCTTAGCGCTGGATATGGAGATGTAGCGTTCGCAAAGGATTCAACTGTCGGCTCATACTGTGATAATGAAGACATCAATGATAATTCGGACTGGTGTCTGGATATTAGCCAGTATGTCCCGCTGCCAAAGTTTGGTTCTTCACCATCACATTCTGTGATGTATAACGAAGAGATATTGGCTGAGGATAAAGAGCAATTGATCAAGGATGCGTTAATTGGGATGAAAGATAGTACGGAAGGCCTGGCAATTTTGCAGGAAGTATTGGGAACTGCCGCAATGATTTCCACCAACTCTCAAGAGCATTTAGGAACTTATGGTGCAGCCTTGGAGAATATTCCTGGTATATCGTCAAAGTATGGAAATGCATTTGAAGGCGGTAATGAACTATCAGATATCAAATCAACAATTACAATTGCATATTATCTTGCTGAAGACTCAACTGCGGATGCTAGCGCATATGGAATGGCAGAAAGACTAGAAAATGACCTAGGAATCAATGTTGAGCTATATGATGTATCCTCAGAGGGTATGATTATACAAGCACTAAGATTTGGCAACGCTGATATTGGTTTCATGGAAGGCGGTCCTGCTTGGATTGCCTGGAAAGAGTATGACTTGCAGGTATTGGCAGTCGAGACCACCACCGCGGAGCGTGACACCTATTACAACGCTGCAGCATGGGTGTTGGCG
>JAYXVG010000096.1:0-259 GCA_036021875.1 Thermoplasmatota archaeon
GTATTCATGCGGCTAACCCGTATCCGCTAGCATGGCCTCAAGCGGTAATGGACCGACGATAATCGAGTTTTTGCCCGACCTGACGACCAAGAAAAAGAAGGGCGTTCATCGGCCAGTTTACGCTAACGTTTTCGCGCAACAAGTAACTCAAGGTGATGCAGTATATGCTAGAGCAGCTGATGGATTTATTGGTAAAGCAATAGGCAATGATACTTTTGACAAAGCAAAAGTCGCTGGATTTGCAGAAACAACAGAGACA
>JAYXVG010000096.1:269-4637 GCA_036021875.1 Thermoplasmatota archaeon
GATGAGGTGAAAGTAATTCATCTGATGGTTAATCCATATTCTGGTAAGAAGCGCGGGGAGAAAATAGCCCAACAGGCCAAGACTGCGTTTGAAGCAAAGTCAATCGAAGTGACCATGCATTTGTCCAGCTACTCTGGTGAACTAATCGAGTTAGCGGCAAACTTGTCGACCCAAGCAACCGATGTAGTGGTAGTAGTGGGCGGTGATGGAAGTTTGTCAGAGGTTATCACCGGCCTGATGCAGGTAAACTCTCCATGTCGAGTTGGTCTTATTCCGGCGGGGACTGGTAATTCGATGGCTAATGATCTCAAAATCACTAGCACTGAGGAGGCGATTAATCGCATCTGTGGCGGTAATTATCAACTGCTAGACTTGGCGAAAGTTGACATGGTTGCTGGCCTGCCAGGCAAGGAAAATGGAGAACTAACCCGCTATAGTGCTAACCTTGTAACTTGGGGGTTAGGGGTTGACTCGACAATTAGAGCAGAGAAAATGCGCTGGATGGGTCCTATGCGTTATGATGTAGGAATACTGCTGGCAATCATGGCTAACAATCGACGACATGCAACCCTAACCATAGACGGACACGCGATTGAAGATGATTTCACCTTATTCTTAATTCAAAACAGCCAAACTGGGGGCTCACTATTACCACTTGCACCAGGTGCAACACTCGATGACGGCATGATGGATATTGGCATCCTAAAGAAAATGAAGCGTGGTCAAATCCTCAAAGCATTTAGCCAATTGAAAACCGAAGGCAGACACGTATTCCATCCAATGGTCGATTACTACCGCTTCAAAACTCTGGAAATCTCGACGCCAAAACCAACAGCGATCAATGTTGATGGTGAAAATATCGGTTCTACGCCACTCAAGATGGAAGTATTACCCGGTGCAATAGGGATTATTGTCTAATCAGAGCGAGAAGTCAGAGAAATCGTCCTCTTCTTCAAACTGCTCTGGTTTAGCCTCGTATTCTGGTTCCGGCTCGGGCTGTGAGGCCGCTTTGCGCTTCTTGGCTGCCCGACGCTTCACTGGTGCCTTAGCGGCTGCTTTGCGCACAGGAGGGTCGCTACGAACGCTGGAGAAGTGCTCTTTACGCTTAGGAGGTGCCTCGCTAGATACCACATTACTGACTGGAGAACGCTCACGTTTTGCTGGCGGCGGACTCCAAGATTCTTGTGGCGTAAAACCGCCAGAATTGACAACTTCTGACTTGGCCAGTTCTTTTTCCAACTTAATCGATTCTTGTGTTGCAACAACTGATGATGAGCCACCACCGAAGTCTGTAGGGCCATCGGTAGAGCCACCGGATAATGCACTATCAAGGTCGAATCCGGCAATGCCTGAATCATCCTTCTTCGAGGTTTTCTTCGGTGGAGCTCGTTGCTTCTGCGCAGCCTTATCCTCACGTTCGTGCTGACGCTTGCGTTCAGTAGGAGTCACTGAACCAGATTTCTTTTGTGCTCGCAAGTCTGTAGCAACTTTCTTGATTTTTGCTAATCCCTCTTCACCAAGTAAGGTTTTCATGGTCTCCCTAGCACCCTGTCTGACGATCATTTGAGACAGCAGGAACATACCAATTGAACCACCAACACCAACCAACAGGAAGAAGGTGATGAAGCCTGCTCGGCCAATAAACGGAACATCGCCATATTTCCATTCATCACCATGATTACCACTGGCGCTAACGATGCGATCATCAATCTCTATTTTGTCGACCAGAACGTAAACTGACTGACGATTGCTGGAGCCAACATTTAGATTGCAATTGTCGGTTAGCGTGTGAGCAATACTACCAGAGCTGCGGTAATAGCCCGTAGTTTGGGCTTTGCCGTCAATGGTAAATGCAGACCCGTTGACCGTTGTTGGGCTGATTAAGTAGCCATGTATGGTAATCGGTTTGTGCCATTCTTCGAGGGCCAAGAAACCATCATTGATATTCTCGGTGGTTGGTATAAGACCCAAGACATACCACTGAGAATCTGTATCACTATCTATCTCATCCAAGTCAACAGTGCCCGCACGAGTTTCTGGCATCAGTGGAATGTTCCATTCTTTGATGTCGATTCTTGCACCTTCGCCATCTTTGACACTACGAGCCTCCCCTATTGGCATTGCTTGTATCGCAACCGCGGCTGTTACTGCAGTATCCATATTTTTTGCACCGTTAGCTGGGTCATGTGATTCGTAAAGGACGCTAGCGGATAGGTAACCGGTGAATTTTATTGTATCACTAGCATTTTTACCTGGAACAACTTCTTCCCCAATCTCACACCCAATTGGTGATAGGCTTTGATAGGTCGATTCTGAAGCACCTAAGTTGGTGGTTATTGCCGTTTCTTCAATGGAGAAATCTACCTCAATGCCTTCGCTACCCCATTGTGCGGTATTTGTACCCAAACAGCCTGCAAGAACCATCGTGGAGATGAGAAGCAGTGCGAGTGTGACCCTCCGCATAGTTAGCCTAGAGAGGATTTAGTTTGAGAACTCTTCCATCATCATCAGTAATTATCTTAGAGAATTTAATTGGCGCAGAGAGAGGGATTCGAACCCCCGCGTCTTACGACAGTGGATTTCAAGTCCACCGCACTACCGGGCTATGCGATCTCTGCAACGTACTCCCCGAAAGATTACTCTTTGTAGTATTTTGCCCTCAAAGAAAACCGGACAGTTTGCCAACAATCAATTGGCGTCTTCCGCTTTTCTGCTAATTCTAGCGGCAGCAATTGATATTGCAGCAATCCCAGCAATCGCAGTAAAACCAGGGATGCCACTAGATTCTGTTTCAACCAGGCCCTCATCTTCAACCAATGCCTCAAGATCGCCAATGAATTCTTGGACATTCCAACTATCTCCTGTCCACGCAATTGTCGGCTTCCTCTTAGTATCTAGAATAAGAGTAGTTGTAGAGTGTCCAACGTAGTATTCCTCCTCAACATCAGCAACGACACAAGATAGCATGGTATCCTCTGGCCATTCATAGCCTGCATCGCACATGCAGTGCTTGTTAGCACCGCTGCCCATTTCCCACCCGTGTCCGTTACAAACCAAATCTTCTGATTCAACAAATGCTCCTGGTGCGGGTATTGTTGTATCATCAGTGTAGTTGGGTGCCCAGGCTAGATGGTTTGGATTGTCAATAGAGTCCATTCCGAGGCTACTTGCTTCCCATGAATTTGCGGTCTCGTTCCACTGATGTAGTTCCCACCACCAACTGTTGTTATCGTTTGCAGGGGATTCACCATCTACTGACTCGAGATAATGCCCCCATTGAGAATTTGGTGCAGAGAAACTTATGCCTGCACCATCAAATGCTGAACTTGTTAGGTGCCAGCCATTGAATTGGGTTATATCTTGGTAAACTGTTGAGTTGTCTGGGAATACTACAGACACTGATGAATTATCAGCGTCCGGAATGCCGAGTAATGATTCATTTGCCGTTGAGGCAACCCAAGCAACATTGCCACTATCTGGATGCTCAACTGAGTCAACACCGACCATTGAGTCCTGCCAGGATGCCGCTGTTGTATTGTAAGTCATCAACTTCCAATACCATGAGTAATCGTCAGGTGCATCTACGCCATTGATGCCGTTTAGCATTGTTCCAAATTGTGAATGAACTGAATAATTCAATTCCCATCCTGCCTCATGAGCGGCGAATTTTGTGGTCGACCAAGCGGTTGGAATATTCATTAGTTCAGTAGCTACACCAGTTTTATTGACCAATACCACTGTTGAGTCCGCTGATTGGTGACCATTAATTTCACCAAGGTGAGCAGCTAGTACATTCTTTTGGACGACTAAACCAAAACTACTCCATATTTCCTCCATATACTCTAATTCACCAGTAAGATGAGGCCAGTCAGCACCATGCATCTCTGTGTAATGCTTGAGTTGTTCAGGCGTATCATACCCAGGGTCAACCGTTATCGAGATAATAGAGACGTGTTCTTGGTATTCTTCACCCAGTTCATCATTTACCGACCTCAGCAACTGGGTGATAATGGGACAAACGTCTGGACATTTGGTGAAAATAAACGCAACAACAATCACATCACCGCGGAAATCTGTCAGGTTCATCTCTTCATTATCCTGATTTATGAGGGTGAAATCATCTACAGGGCCCCTCGATAATTGATAGCCTTTGTATGCTGATGCAGTTGGAATTGCAGATATGCAGAACATCAGGATTACCAGATACGCTAGTAGTGATTTCTTAGAAACCATGCCAAATCCTGTGGCCGGGGTTATATCAATGCTTCATCTCTTTGTAGCATAATCCCAATCCGGAGTACACCATGATGGTAATTCCGTAATCGCTTCAGGATTAGAAAGTCCGATACCCCAAAGCATCAGTAGAAC
>JAYXVG010000097.1:0-4625 GCA_036021875.1 Thermoplasmatota archaeon
CCTGAACTTTGACCGCAGATATTTCAGGAGGAACATTGTAAATTCTTCCTGACAACTTTTCAATTACTTCCATTAAATCGCCACGGTCAGTTGGTTGAGAGAATTTTAATACAGCAATGTATGATTTGTCGGTCTTGAGAATTCCTTTGGTGAGTTTCATTGATTTTCCAGCCATCAGTGGCAAAACACCTGTAGCAAATGGGTCAAGTGTTCCACCGTGTCCTAGCCTGTCTAGGCCTAATAAATCTCTGACCCAGGAAGCAATCTGATGAGAAGTCGGACCCGGTGGCTTATCTAGCAAAATAAAACCTGAATTAAGGCGTTGTTCAACGCTCATTTCTTCTGGGTTAATCCCATGGCTTGATGATCTTGAAGCTTCACTTAGAGTCACTCTTGTCATCTAAAATTCCTCCATTATTTTTATCGCAACTTCTAGAACTTGCTCCGCAGATATATCCGTTGCATCAATGATATGGGTATAAGGTGTAGGGTCATCAGGGACGAATCCATACATTTTCTCATATCGTTTGTTATCAACGGCTAGTCGATTTGAGTTTTCTCGTAATGCTACATCTAATCCGACGTTTTCTCTAACTGAAACTCTATTAGCGCGTTCCGATTCTGTAACTTTAAGCCAAATCCTAATACAGTCAGCATTCATTTTAAATGCCCACCACCCTGCTAATCTTGATTCAATAATGTTGGTATTTTCATCTGCAATATGTTGCTTAAGTTGCTCATCCAAATCACGATCAACAGTCTCATCATTGGAGCAAAGTTTACCGAACTCAGCTAGAGATAATCCGCGACTTTTTGCTTCATTGCGGAAAATTTCTCCGCCATTGACACTTTGCCAGTCGAAATGGCGCATTAATCCATCAACTAATGTTGATGTACCGCTTCCCGGATGACCTGAAACCGTAACTTTTCGCATGGTCACACCCATTGGTGCCTACATACGTCACATTTCTTGTCCCGCGGTCCGGTTTTTGTAATCATATTATTACCACATTTCGGGCAGGACAATCCGTCAACTCCAGAATAAGTTTTTGATTTACTAGATTTTTGTTTCGTTTCTGTTCTATCTGCAGATTTTGAAGCAGCTTTCTTCTTGCTCTGAGATTTACTTTTCTGCCTTCGACGTTGGGCGTTTTTGTCTACCGCCTTGCCCTTACTGGCTACTAAATGTAGCAAGGGTTCTTTCAATTTATCACCAGAAGCTACGACTGGGTGTGTTCTATATCTAAACAGTTTGATGTGTCTGTCTACAACTCTTCCAAAAGGAGCACTCATACAGATATAAGCGCAAATCCATGCTGGGAAAAACAGGAATCTTCCTGATAACAAATTCCATTCAGATGCCCATGGAAGCGATACGTAATCCACTCTGAATGTTTCTACAGTGGTCGTTAACCAAGAGAACACTGCGATGATTATGACCATAGTGAACATCATTGGTTTCATCGCTCCCATCTGAACTTTCAGTTGCTCAGGCATCATTTGTTGTTGGAGAATAGTTGCTTTTTCTTGCAATATCGGGTCGCGAGATAGCCTTGCATCATTCATCATCCGCCTTATTTGACCTTGGCGATGTCCAATGTGAGCTTGCTCAATAGGGTCGAGAAAAAAGCTTCTTAGGACAGTATTCATCAGCATAGAGAATGTTCCCAGGATAAGGACTGTGACGATAAAAAAAGACTCCTCTGGTAGAACTGGTGACAAGATAGGATCAGCTATACCGCCCATTGTTGACCTGATTCCGGGATTCATGATCAGCAATGTCATCAAGATCATTACCATCAACATCATCATCATTGAACCGCCAGGCGGCTGTGGCGGAGGTGGGGCGTTACCGTTTGCCATGACGCTCGCTGGATGAGATAGGGCATGAAGGTTGGCATTGATTAGGCATTATTTCACCCAATCATCCAGCCGTGATATTCAAACAGTGAAGCAATATCCCATGTCTATGAGGCGAAGGGAACCGCTAGAAGTCGAACCTAACTGGAAACATCCACTACCGATGCCGATGCCATACCAACCAGTTTGTGTAACACAGTTTGAGGCAGTTGAACAGATTGCCAAACTATCCTCAAATCCCAGAGTTTTCATGTGGACAGATAGCGAGAGGAATTGTATCAATGGCTGGGAGTTTTTGGCCAGTGTAAGGCAGGGAGTTCCACCTCAGGGTATTGAAGCAGAATTAAATGCCTGGATGGAACAATACCCAGATGCATGGCTGGCAGTAGATCTCAGGGATGGAGTTATGCCACCATCAACAACTGTTCCAGTGGAGCAGTATTTGGCATCATTACCAAGACAAGTCTTAGTTATCGTCTCTGGAGATTCAAACAGTGAGGTCTGGCCAAGTTGGTCCTTACCTAATTGATCCGATCATTGGGCCGCATATGAGAAGCCACAGGCTACGCAGGTGTCTACGTCAATCGCTGCCATTGTTGAGCAAACTGGACAGGTTTTACCTTCATCAGTATGTTCTTCATTTGGCATTAATTCTTCACCTGCTTCTTCAGCAACCGCTTCCTCGACAGGAGAGTTGTCATCATTCCAAGCTTTTGCTGCCTCTTCTAATTCAGCCTTCTTCAAATATCCATTATCATCCAAATCAAAGTTTACGGCATGTTCTACGAATGCATCACGTTGTTCTGCATCGATACCATGTGCATCCATAACTCGAAGTAAAACATCCTCTCGCCATGTTACTTTTGGCTTCGCTTCTTCGTCATTTGATACTTCATCAGCAGATTCTGAAGCAGTTTCTTCGGGAGTCTCTTCTTTGGATTCGACTTCGGTTTCTGGTAAATCATCTGTTTCTATTTCATCGCCAAAATGAACGCCGTGGAATTTGTTCAAAACATCTCCGTCGACTTCACCGCTGCCCTTTATTTCAAAACAAACCTCTAGTCGCTCACCTTTTCCAACCATCGGCACCATCCAGCTTGCTTGTGTGCCAACATCGATTTCTTCGGTTGTTATCTCACAGTCATCTCGCTTGCCATTGGCTCCTTTGATATACCAATCTTTAATCTCAAAGTTGGCAGGAATTACATCATTAATGTAAATGTCCTGTAGTGCGGTATCACCATTGTTTTCAAACAGAATAAGCACTTCGTATCGACCTTTCCCACCGAGCGGTATTGCTTGTTTTCCAGCAGAGAAATCCCTTCTGTTGTGGATTACTTTTATTGATGGGGCATCTGCACAATCTCGGCCACAAACGGGGCCAAATCTTTCAGCGCTGAACTCAGCCCTTAGTGGAGCAACAACTTTTTCATTCTGTGGGGATGGATCAGGTGCGATTAAATCGTAGGCGATGGTTATTTTCTTACCAGGTTCCAAACCGAGAGGTCCCCGTGTTCCAATCGTCATCGTTAATGTGTGTCCATCACCATCAGGTGACTTATGTTCTTTTTCTAGAGTAATTCCGCTACTTATTTCAGCTTTAAACTGCTCAAGTTCTAGTTCCTTACCAGCGACGCTAATTTTCATTGATTCAATGTCTGGAGCTTCGAATAACCCGGGAATATCATCGGTTATTCGCATCAGATTAATCGTTGCACTTCCAGAGTTAACCAAAGAGATTGCAACACCTACTTTCTGGTTTCTGTATGATCTTAGGCCGGTTGTCGAGTATTTCTTTGATACGTCTGCTTCAAGCACATCAAACGATGCTTCTTGTAACTTCATCGATCCTTCTGTGGATCTAACAGCATGTGGCAGAATTGTATAGGATAAATCGTAGGTAAAATCTGGCTCTGATGTAGCTACCACTGTTCTTTCATCAGACTCCCACTTACCATTTGGTAAGACATCCTGTTCAACATCGTGAACATCGAATAGCAGTTCATTACTGCCCTTCATACGAACTTGGAGCTTGACTAAGTCAACGGCGAATGAAGATCGATTTTCGAAGATTGTTTTACAAATCCAGTTGTCAGGTCTCTCGTCCTCTCTTACTCTCATGTAGGTAAATCCTCTACAGAATGCATCTAATTCTTTGAAATTTAGGTTGGACAAAGTGGATTCTGCTGTATATGTTGCTGATGCAGAACCCGCTTTGATGGTTTTAGTTCCTGATACAACAATACGACCTTCAACTGAAAGAACCTGTTTCTCTCCGGCAGTCAACGATCCGACATTCCAAGTGAGTGTATTACCTTCTATAGAAGCAGCTCCTGTGCTGTCAAAAGTTATTTCACTTGGTATTGGTCTGGTAACTTCAACATTGTCTAGAGTAACCGAGCACAAATTCTCTACCTCTAGTTCTAGGGCAATTGGGCCGCCCTCAGCACCATGTGACACTGACAACGAGCGCTCTTGAGATCTTGCAGGGTTGGTATCCAATCTTTCTCTTAGAGCCATCATTCTCATGCCTTCTACCTTGTATTTCATGCTGTAGTTTTTACCGGCCTCAAGCTCGTCAACTGAAACGTGGTCACCGCCGATGTCTGTTGATTCGGCGTTGTCTAGTATTACATCGATGTCGTAAATTCTATCCTCGCTAGATGGATTATTTATTGTCAGTGTACCTTTCACGGCCTGCTTAACAATCTCACCATCTGGTGACAAGGTTGCAGTCTCAACTTCGTGTAGACTTCCCTCTAATT
>JAYXVG010000098.1:0-4615 GCA_036021875.1 Thermoplasmatota archaeon
AAATGTTGGAAGAGATATTCATCGGCAATCTCAGTCTTGCAGTATGGTCACTAATTATCGGAATACCATTATTCATATTACTATCATCTTTGATAATTCTTGGTAACAAGAGATTTATGCCTGGGACTGCAAAGAGCGAGAATACAACAGTATTGAGGCCAATCCTCAAACGTGTGTAATCACAGACCAGCCATGTCACCTGTCTGGATTGTCCACTGGCTTGCGTAGACACCTCCAGCAGCGACCAAATCGTCATGTGTACCACGTTCCACAACTGCGCCATCAACCATTGACAAAATCTCATTAGCGTTTCTTATGGTGCTGAGTCTGTGTGCCACGGCGATTGTTGCCCGATCATTACCACTAGCGATTAGATTCTCCTGAATCCTGCGCTCAGTCTCGGCATCTAAGGCGCTTGAAGCCTCATCAAGAATTAGTAAAGACGGTCGCTTAAGAAGTGCTCTAGCGAGAGATACCCGCGCCCGTTGCCCACCTGACAACTTAGCACCTCGGTCACCAACCATAGTTTCGAGACCATCCTCCAACTCCTGGATAAACTCCCAAGCACCGGCCAGTTCAAGGGCAGTCTGTAACTCCTCATCATTTGCTGATTGGTTGTAGATTACATTATCCTTGATCGTACCGTAAAACAAGAAAGGCTCTTGGCTGACAAAACCTATTTTGTCTCTCACTGAATCTAGAGTGTAATCATCTATTGAAACACCATTAATGAGAACTGCTCCGCTGTCTACGGTGTAATATCGCATCAATAGTTTGAGGATTGTGGTTTTTCCTGCACCTGTGTGACCCATGATTCCTAGAAAATCTCCGCCCTTAGCAGCAAATGAGATGCCGCTCAACACCGGTGTGGAGGTATTAGGATAAGTGAAGTAAACATCTCTAAATTCAACTGAGGTTATGTCATCAGTCAAATCAATGGCGTCTTCTTTATCGAAAATCTCGGGCTCCAAATCGACGACTGCAAAGACTCTCCGAGCAGCAGCCTCACCGCGCTGCAATTGATTTATCAGAATACCAAATATGAACAGTGGCATTGTCATCCTCGTGCTGATTAAGAGGAAGGTTACCAATTCTCCAGTGGTAATTTGACCATCTCCGGCTAATGCTCCACCAACTGAAACCAGTAGACCAAATGCTATACCAGCGATGACGTAAATCATGGGGACAAACCGGTTACGGTCTTGGCTAGCCCCGATTGCTTGGTCACGATATGCCGCTGATTCTCGATTCACTCGTTCAGATTCCCAATCTTGGGCATTGTATGCTTGAACTACAGAAATACCAGAAATCAGGTTTTCAAGAACCGCAGTGATGTCACCAGTTGACTCTCTCTGCCTGCGATACTTGCGCTGGACGCGGGTTGAGAACCAATAAACCAACGGAACTATCATGACAAGTGGGCCAAATACGACTGCTGCGAGCTTCCATGACATCGTAATGAGGATGACAAATGCAGTGAGGAATGTCACAATAATTCGGATAATGGAAGTTGACGAGTCAGCAACTACGTCTTCTAATTGGTTCACGTCACTCGATAATACCGACATTATCTGTCCGGTTTGCCGCATATCATAGTATGAGGCTTCCATAGAAATGATTGACTTTGTTGCATCCATTCGCAAGTCGTGTTGAATTTTGTAGCCGAGTGTCTGCCAGGAATATTCTGACAGTCCCTGGAAAAAAGCCAAGAAAAAGAAGCCCAAGAAAATTAAGAATCCATAGCCTATTTCGATATTGCCAGGGATTGCAATAACAAAATCCTGTAGCAATTCTGGACCACTCATCTTGTTTATGGTGAAATAATCTATTGAATACCCAATGGCCACAAACGGCATCAGGTCAAACATTCGAGCCATAGCGTTAGAAAAAATACCAGAAAAAACTCTACCAGGATACTTTTTTGCATATGGAACTACGCGCCAGATCTGTCTTCCCACAACTTGTTTCTTGTCATTTTCTGGAGACGGAGCCATCAGGTCAACATCAACTGCTGCACTTGCTCCACGAGTCATACCCTCTCGCCAGCGACTAGGTTTTTGAACTCTCGTAGGGATTCAAGGGCAATAATCTAGCAAATCATTCATGAGGGGGCAGGTATAGTCGTTACTCATGAGCCGAGGCCCGTCAATCAAATCACTAGCCCTTTGCCTGTTTTTTGTTTTACAAATTATAGCCCCGATGACTATGGCTGATGATTCGATTGCCCCTGATACAACAATCAGTCATTCACATCAAATTGAATCACTTGAAAAGATCGGCATCTATCCAAGTGGAGAGTTGATAAATGGGTGGTTCGACAGTGAAAATTCAGCCGGCGAAATCACCTTACTATACCGGACCGCTTCAGTGATTCCCCTCGCTAACTTTGCCGATTGGACTGAGGAGGAGACACTCGATGGCAGATACATAATTACCCATCAGTTACCTGTTCCGACAGAATGGCGCCATCGCTTAGCCGATAGCGGCATCACATGCGATTCATTTATGCCTCCAAACGGATTTAGTTGCCAATTAACTGGGGTTAGCTTGGATAACCTTGCCGAATTATCGGTGCTTGGAATTGTTAAGCTTGATTCAGTTGACAAAATACGTCATGGCTTGGCAGAATCTCTGCTTGACAAGGGAGTGTTAACCCTCGATGTTGTATTATCCGGCGACGAGTTGCCAAATGGAATTCACGACAGAGATGATATTACAGTCTTTGCTCACAGCAACAGATTTGCTACCGTGGATGCCAACCCTTCAGGCGTTCAATGGCTGATTCTACAGGATGAGATTGAATGGCTGGAGGAAAAGCCTATTGCGTTCGTCGTTAATTCAGTTGCTAATACCATCATAAATTCTGACGACATAAGAGATAATACCAAAATGGTAGCTCTGGATGGTGCATGGTCAGGATTGGATGGTAGTGGCATTACCGTAACGGTGGGCGACACCGGTTTGGATAGTGGAGTAGATGATACAACAATGCATCCTGACTTTAGCGACCACATTTTGGGAATATACTCTTGGCCCAGACCATACTCCGAGTGTGCGTGGAATTCACCTTCTGACCCAGGTTCTTGCGACGATGGTGCCGATGATGACCATGGTCACGGAACACATGTTGCTGGGTCTGTTTTAGGTGACGGAACGGCAAGTAGTGGAAGCGTCATGGGTATTGCGCCAGAAGCTCAATTATTAGTTCACGCCTTTGAGCAAAACGGTGGTCTAGGAGGAATTCCTAATGATTATCAAGACTTTTTCGATGTTGCAGTAGAAAATAACAGCCGTATTCACACCAATTCATGGGGTAGTTGCATCAGACCTAGTCAACACGCACCATGCAATGATTACGGATTGTATTCCACCGGCTCGATGCAGATTGATATGGGTGCATTAACGCACAAACAACTCGTAATCCTGTTTGCTAATGGTAATGACGCTGAGGATGGAGACGGTAATGGTGAAATTGATGACAATTCGCTGTTATGGGAAGCAACCGCCAAAAATTCAATCTCAATTGGTGCCTCTGAAAATTATCGACCTTCGAGAGGTCCAATGGCCGACAATGCGGAGGGTATGGCAAGTTTCTCTGGTAGGGGACCAACCGAAGATGGCAGAATTAAACCTGACTTTGTTGCACCTGGAACCCACATTTACTCAACAAAGTCCCGGTTCTCCGGTCCTGCAGCATCATCATGTGGGTGGGGCTCTGACAGTTCTATCACTGATTATTGTTTCATGGGTGGCACTAGTATGGCCACACCTATCGCAGCTGGTGCAACCGCACTGTTGCTCGAGCATCTAATTGAAAACGAAGGTGTTGCAGACCCAACATCATATCTGGTAAAAGCCATCCTGGGAGCATCGACTACAGATATGGCTGGGCAATTCGGCAGCCCAACTAATGGTGCTGGAGAAGCAATTCCCAACATGCATGAGGGTAATGGTAGATTGAACATGTACAGCGCTGTTCAAACTAGTTTCGTTCATAATGAATCCCTTTCAACTACAGATGATCGTGGGTGGAGTTTTACGTTGCCAAGTGGAGCTCATGATTTACAAGTGGCTCTGGCATATGCTGACCCTGCTGCTACCCCTGGAGTCACTCCATACTTGGTCAACGACCTAGATTTATCATTAACCGACCCCACTGGAACCGTCCATAGTCTGAATGATAATCTAAACAACCTCAGAGTAATGAATATTTCAGCGCCGGTTGCTGGAACTTGGGAAGTTCATGTAGTTGGCACAAATGTTCCAACTGGTCCACAATTTTTCTCACTAGCCATAAATCACGATGTCCCGCTTGTCAATCTAACCCTTGATGCAGACCTTGATGGTGTTGAGGATAGTGTTGATGATTGCATGAATGTTGCTGGAACCTCAAGCCTTGATCGAAGTGGATGCCCTGATAGTGACGGCGATGGCTATTCCGACCCTGACGCTGGTTGGGGAGTTAGTAACGGGGCTGACGCATTCATCAATGATTCTACTCAGTGGGCTGATCAAGATTCTGATGGTTATGGCGACAATCCTCTGGGACTTGAGCCAGATGGATGTCCAGTGTCCCCTGGAACCTCAACACTTGACCGTTTTGGTTGTGCAGATA
>JAYXVG010000099.1:0-4601 GCA_036021875.1 Thermoplasmatota archaeon
AGACCCCGAAAATCGAGATGATGGTGGTTATGCTGTATTCGGTATTGTCAGAGATGGAATGACTGTGGTACGAGAGATTGCTAGCACCCCCACAGTAACCAATCCTGGTAGCGATCAAGGCATTCAAAATCCAGGTCCTGACCTACTTGGCCGGCCAATTCAGGAAGTCCACATTGATTCAGTCAGGATGTTGGGTGTAGCAGACCCGGATGGTATTATTAGATTCGGCGTTGTAACTGAAGAGGCTACCCCATTATTCACCGCCAAAATGCTAACGATGTCGGGCATAATTGTTCTTACAGTTATTCTCTTGCTGTTCGCCAGAGTTGACAAACCTGTAACACTGCACGATGATACCATTGTTACATATGATGCAATGTTAATTGACGAACAAAAGCCAGCTGATTGAATGAATATCTCTTTCAACTTTAACACCAAGAGCACTAACATGCGAACAGCATCTGCCTTAGTATTGCTGCTGTTTGTCGCTTTGCTTCCTGTGTCCTCCGGCAATAATTCACCACCTGTTGAAGTGGAGCTATTTGTTGAGAAGTATGACTGGCTATCAAATGAAACAATAGAGTTGAGCGTTGAGATTTCAAACGCTCAGTTTAACCAACAATTTTTGGCAAGTTATACAATATCAAACCTTCAAGAGCAGGATATTTTTTCCGGAAATCATCAGTTTGTATCATCCGGTCCACTGACGCAGTTTCCCATTTTTATCGAGCATGTATACAACCAGTCTAACTTTTATTTTGTCACCTTAGATGTCCAGGATAACTTAAACAACGTTATTGCTAGTTCACAACTTTCCTTCATGATTTTTCAAAATACAATTACACCTCAGGTATCTAATCTGCTAGCTTTTGGAGATTCATTAAGCGATATGGGCAATGCCAAAGATAGTATTCTCAATGTTCCAGATGTTCCACCATATTGGCAGGGTCGGTTCTCGAATGGCCCAGTGTGGATAGAGTATGTTTCTGCAGCATATGGTCTCACAACTACTGTTGGATCACTAACAGAACAAGGCGATAACCGAGCCTTCGGTGGTGCCCAGACTGGTCAAGGATTTTCTTATCTTCTGTTACCAAATGTCGGAACCCAAATAACGAATTACCTTGCCAACGTACAATCTTCAATTTCAAACACAGATATTGTTGCTCTATGGGCTGGGGGTAATGATTTCCTTTACGGAACAGCGAATTCAGATACTATTGTTGGCAATATGGAATCACATCTGAGACAACTCCATCAAGCGGGAGCTAAACAGTTTATCATCCCAAACCTACCGCCACTAGAGAAGACGCCAGAAATTCTCAGTAGGAGCCAGAATCAACAGTCGAATATCGCTGCAGAGGTGGTTTCATACAATTCAAAACTCTCTACCCTAATCATCGATTTGACTGCAGAGTTGGGTATAACTATCAATTTTATCGACGCTTGGTCACTATTCAACGATATCGTTGCTAATAGTGAGGCGTTAGGCATCACCAACACGCAAGACGCAGCGTGCAGTGCACCTTCAACGCTCTTACCGCTGCCTATTTGCAATAGCAATTCAGAGGTGGCCAATAACCCAGATCAATATCTATTCTTTGACAAGGCACACCCAACACGAGTTATGCATCAGTTCATCGCTTATTTTGCCATTCAGTCGATTGGCACTCCCGATACTGATGGAGATGGAATTATTGATTCGCTGGATATTTGTGAGTGGACAAAAAATGGCCACGCAGTCGACAACCAAGGCTGTTCTTGGGAGCAACTGGATGATGATTTTGACGGCGTTGATAACGGTAACGACCTGTGTCCTGAAACTCAGCAGAGTGCGTTGGTTGATGTGAATGGATGTTCTGCAGAGCAGCGAGATTCTGACAATGATGGATTGAATGATGCTATCGACCCATGTCCATACAGCAGTTCAACTAATGATCACGATTCAGACGGTTGTACAGATGAAGTAGACTCAGATGACGATAATGATACGATTCTGGATATAGATGACAATTGCCCACGCGGGATAATTGGCCAGCACATGAATGATCTAGATGGCGATGGGTGCGCAGATTCAGAGGATTCCGACATAGACGGAGATTTTCTGGATAATATTGCTGAGGCGGATATTGGTACAGATTTGTATGACCAAGACACAGATGGCGATGGAATAATTGACGGAATTGATAAATTTCCACTTGACCCAGATGAGTGGCTTGACAGTGATTTAGACGGTTGCGGTGATAATTCCGATGAATTCCCATATGATGATACAGAGTGTCAAGATTCAGATGGCGATGGTTACGGTGATAATTACGATAGATTCCCAAACGACGAAACTGAATGGTTGGACTATGATGAAGATGGTTTTGGTGATAACCGAGATGCATGCCCAACTAGATTTGGCTTATCGATATCTCCTGAGGGCTGTCCGGATAGGGATGGGGATGGTTTCTCAGACTCGACTGATATGTATCCAGACAATATCGATGAGTGGCTTGATTCTGATGGTGATGGATACGGCGATAATGGTGACAAATTTCCTAATAACAGCTCAGAATGGAGTGACTTCGATAATGACACATATGGTGACAACTCCGACGTATTTCCCAGTGATCCTAGTGAATGGAATGATACCGATGGGGATACAGTCGGCGACAATTCTGATCTCTTCCCACTAGATCCCACAGAGTGGAAAGATAGCGATTTAGATGGTTGTGGTGATAATCAAGACATTTGGCCTCTTGACCCAAATGAGTGCTACGACAGAGATTTCGACGGTGTCGGTGATAACGCCGATAATTTCCCTGATGACCGTTCTGAATGGAGTGATATAGATGGGGACGGTTTAGGCGACAATAGTGATTTATTCCCCTATGATATACGGGCTAAGTATGATTCAGACGGAGATGGTGTTGCCAATTACTATGATGCCTTCCCCAATAATCCAGACATGGCTACTTGGCAGGATTTACTTCTGAGGCTTGGCTTATTGATGGGAATTTCCCTAATTATTTTCGTTGCCATACAGAAAACCAAAGTTAACAAGGTCGAAGACGAGATTTGGCTCCCTGAATCAGACCAAATACGGCTAAATGAAACTGAAGGGCTGGACACTGAACGACCGACGGGGCCACCTCCGCCGGGTTCATTTCAGTAATTACTGGATCGCTACATCAATTACGATATGCCTGACATGTGGAGCATACCATTTCACTTTCTCTACGTGCTTCAATGAAACACGACTAAACCCAAGTTGTTTTATTGCGTAGTCGCTTAGTTGCTCAAGACAATAGTCGACAAAGTTGTTTACCTCAGTCTCTTTAACATTCATGTGAATATGCAAAGTCCCGCCTGTTTTCTTTAAGCATTCAATGGCTGGCAGCCAAGTAGATTCAGATGAAGGAAGAATTCCTAAATGAACCCGGTCAGCAATTCCTGAGAGGGTTGTCATCGAAACTTGGTTGTCGCCTTGAATCACGCTTAACCTATCACTCACACCATTCAGTTCGGCTCCCCGATTTAATGCTAATACTGAATTAGGGTTTATTTCAAGCGCGTAAACATGCTTTGCATTGGAGCGCACAAGCATCGGTAAAGTGTAGTAACCTATTCCAGCAAATGCATCAACTACACATTCACCCGTCATATCAATACTACCGATTCTATGCCGTTCGGTAATATTGCCTGAGGAAAACATAACCTTGGTGACATCAAGCCAAAATGTTACGCCAAAATCAGTAAATTGCACCTCACCAGAATTTCCTAAAAGCATAGTAACCTGTGATGAGCGAAATTTGTCATCAGCGATTTCTGCCTGCCTTGCTAATCTGCTAACATTCAAACACATTGCAGTAGTTTGCCAAACTTTTTTTGCTAAATGTGATTGGTCATGGAATATTTTTTGCCAATCAATAGAATTGAAGGAGGTGCTGGGAATTATGGCTAAATCCCCGTATAATTCCCATTTCTTAGGCACACACTCAATCATCTGGTCAGTGAGTTGTAATCCTTGAGCCTCGCACATAGTCGTAACTTGTTGTAGTAATTCCTGGCTAGGATTTAGTCTGACTGGGTTAATCTGAAGTCTCGTCAGCGCAATTCGATGTATGTTACTATCAAACCATTCAAGTGCAGTTACAGATTCTTTGTTGGTCAGGGGGATTACAACATCATTATCTTGTATCCTTGGTCTGAATTTCTTATTCACGAGTCCTTTTGCCTGTAACTTTTCTTGAACTGTCGAGGCGATACCTTTGTCAACAACAAGTGATAAAACACCATCTTGATGATTTACCCCGGCTGTCATGATAAATCCACAAGGGGAATGAATTTCAATGTCACTGTCTTAGCATCCAGTATGGCGGGACCACCTGGTAGTATGTCTTATCGAAGAATCGTGCTAACATGGGGGATGCTATTGCTCCTAACTTTACACCTATTTGTCCCGTTTGCCGCGGCTTCTGGTGGTATGAACAGCTGTGATAACAGCTCCTGCGATGACTACGATCATAATGATGACCAAACGCCTCACCAACAAGACTGGATTAACGCCACTTATGATTTTAAATTAGTAGACACGGACACTATCTCATTGGATA
>JAYXVG010000100.1:0-4469 GCA_036021875.1 Thermoplasmatota archaeon
CCTGCTTCAGTAGCAAGTCGAGTAACCTCGGCGGGTGCTAATGTTGGTCTGTTGTTGAGTGGTGTTGTCGGTGCTACTTGGACCGGAATGTTTTGTGGTGCAGGTGGTTGATTTCTGACTGCCTCTGCTGTTGGTTCCTCATCGTCCTCGTAATAATCGTCTTCATCGTCATAGTCGTCATCTTCGTATTCACCATCATCAAACCATTCGGCATCATCAGGCTCGTAATTCGCTCTTCTGACTAATACCACCATTGTTGTGAGAATTAACCCGAGTAATACTGCTGCGATAGTCATCGCCGTATTGGTTGATCCTATCGCACCGCCAAGCAACACTGATTCAACGTCAAAGAAAGCTTGTGTTACCAAACCGTTCCATGTAATGCTGCATGAACGGTCTAACCCCGATTTAGAAATATCTAATTCCCAGGTATCAGAGGTAATGAAACTGTCCGAACCAGAGGTGCAACTTATGGTAGTATTTTCTGGTTCAACAGCAACTTTGTTGTTGTTAATATCAACCCCATACACCCTCAACAAAGCAATGTCACCCTGTTTGTAATTACGACTTTCAATTTCGCCAAAGATTTGCACTGGTTGACCTGGTTGGACTGTAAGTGAAATGGTATGCTGAGCATCATCTTGGAAAAAAGTTAGGCTATATTCACCGGAAACATTGCCCGTGAAAGTCCAATAACCTCGACCAGCGATTGATGGCACAAACTCACCAATAGTTGAGTTCAGGTTGGTTGAGACGGTTTCAGCAGGAGCAAGGTTTCCTCTTGAATCGGAAATCTCGATGAAGATATCGGCCTCAACGCCCGACTCTACAATGAATCCGGAATCAAAGTTCGTAAGAATCTGCCTAGCTTCACCAGCAGAGACAGTGAGTGATACTACAGAAAATACTCCCGCAGCGTTGGCTTGGATCTCATGACTACCAATGGTAGTTGGAATCCAATTGTAATCGAGGAGTGACATGGTCAAAGTTTGATCTTCTCCATCAATAGTCCAGTTTACAGAGATATCGTTTAATTGGTTACCATATGAATCAAAGAATCTTGGATTTAAATCGTACGGCTGATCAATCGGAATCTTAAGACCCTGACCATCAAGTTCAATCTTCGCCAACGCACCAAAACCTACTTGTTCGATTAGTTGTGAATCAAACAACACACCAGAAGCATTGTCAAACCAAGTTCCTCGCACAGCATAGGCGCCAACAGCATTGGGAACCAACGTGTAATAATCGCCTTGTGAAGATAAGGCTGATTCATTACCAATTAGTACTTCAATAGTCCCATTGACATTCCATAAATTGCCAGCCAAGTCGAAGGCCTGAACGACGACCGTTGACTGCTGTCCTACCGCAAGTTTGTGCGGTGTCATGACAACTCGAGTATCGATCGCCAAGCCGTGTTGAACGGTTACTGTAACGGTCGAAATAATGCCCGAATCGTCAACTGTTATCGCGTGACTTCCCATGGTCATTGGCGTCCAATAAACCCGACCATCTTCCTCACTTATTGTCCCGGACGTCACTGTGAAATTAGTTATTGGCGGTGTTATCAATCCAGAAAACCCGAGGTTGTCGGTTCGGAATGCAGCCAGTTCGTATTTTTCACCAGCAATGTAGACATCCTGGTTTGGTATGATAGCCAAACTTGAGGCTGTTGCATCGGCTGGGACTACTCTGATTGTTCCTGTGCCAGATATTGGCCCGGCTGAGACTGTCACATTCCAGTAACCTGGGTGAGATGCATAGTAAAATCCGGTATTGTTGACGCTGCCATTCTCAACAAACCAGAGTTGCGGACCAGCCAAACTCGCAGCCATTGAGTAGCCGTTGGCATCGAGCAAAGTTGGTGTGAGTTGTATTGGAGAACCACTGCGAACTATGATGTCATTATCAAAGGTAAACTGGTATGGCGAACCTGCTGCAACTGTCACTACCGCCGTTGCTTCCATCTGGTATAACCTAGCAGTCAAATGATAGTCGCCGGTATCGAGTGGTATCCACACAGGATTTCCTTGGCCAAAGTACTCCCCATCGATGCTCCATGCGGCCTGATCTGTTGGGCTGGGATTACCCCTTGCATCCAACAAATTTGCAGTGAGAATATTGTTTTGTAAAACCTGTCCTGAATTTATTGACACCTCTATTGATTGACCAATCCCTGGAGTCACTGTGATATTGAATTCATCTGTTAGATTGGTATGCCTTGCTTGTATGGTGATTACTCCGGAATTCCACGGGTAAAATGTACCCTCGGCGGTAATAGTACCATTGGTTGATGACCAAATTATGTCTCCAGCCACTTCACTGTTGACAGAATCATAGAGTTTAGCCGAGAATGTTACAACCTCATCAGCACTCATTATGTAAGCAGGCGGCGTTATCTGTACTCTGACAGCGGAACCGCTTTCCATAGGGTGATGTTGTTCATCAAGCAGGTGTTGATTAGCATAATTACTCGAGGTCGAACTGACGCAAACCAAGATTACAATCAGGGTCATGAGCGCCTTTCTAAGCATTATATCCCCCCTATTCAGTCCACTCTATCCAATCAGCAGAACCGGATTCTCGGTAATACCAGATGCCATCTTCTGTTTGCCCCCACTCGGTGCCGTCTTCCTCGACTCGATAATCTGCCATCCAACTAGTATCCTCTTCCTCTTCCACTGGCTCAGGCTCAGCCTCTTGACTAGGTGGCGTCGGAGGTGGAGTTGGCACGGTTGGCGCTTGACTTACTCTTGGTTGAGAAAAGTCTCTGGCAACAGGGGTAGTCTCCCCTTCATCGTTGTAGAAGTCCTCATCCTCTTCATCATCATAATAATCTTCATCCCCACGAATCAGTCTGACTACGAATACTAACAGGGCAATTAGTATCAAGGCAATTAGACCCGCTGCGACATAGTATAATGGCCCTCCAGCAGCAAAGAATCCTGCAAGGTTGCCCTCTACCTCGTAAGTGAATGTTTCCGTTATTGAACCGATGACAACGGTTGCTGAATGCTCACCCTCATCCAATGTTTCCAGTTTCCAAACTCCATTGCCAAGATACTTGACATCCCCACGATCGGTAGTGTCAATCCTCGCAGAATCAGGAACCGCAATCCTGTTCCAATAATCATCATATGCTTCAATTTGGACGGTTATCGTCTCAAGTTGTTCTAGTTCTAATGTGCTGATGTTACTCTTGATATTCTTGACTATATTCAACGAATACACCTCGACACTCACCGAGGAAGATAATGTCAGATATTCGGCAGTTAGGGTATAATTACCCGCAGAGCGGCCGTTAAACTGGTAAAGTCCCTCTGTGTTTGTTGAGTTAGTATTGTATGCAGGTCCATTGTTTTCAAACCATACGACTTGCTGCGGGAATTGATTGCCATCTGAATCAGTTCCAGTTACTTGCAAATCAACAAAGTTACCTGCATCTTGGGTGGTAACTGATTGCTGCAGTGCAAGTGATACTGGGACACCGTGACCGACTACAATGATAAATTCAGAACTTAGGTTAAATCCACGGTTATTGACCAAATATGCAGTTATCTCATACTCACCGACATCAACAGCATGCCAAATTAAGCCGTTTTGCTGCATATATCCAGTTATGTCTTCAACACTACCAGTCAACTTGTCTTCAATAAGCCAAGTAACTTGAGGGTTGTCTATCGTGTTAAGGTCGGTATCAGAAGTAGAAACTCCAAATTCAACAAATTCATCTGCTGTAATATCAAATTCATCGACATCTTCGTAAGATACACCATTACTTTCAATTGCCGAAACATAGAAGTTTTCTATATCACCTACTGACACGTAAACCACGAAGTTGGCTGATTTTACCACATCGCCTTCCTGGTGATCGACGGATATTGTATAGGGTGTGTTTGATGCCAAAATTGGGCTGAAAGTGATTTCTTGCGAGTAGTTGCTACTCAACACTGACTCATCAGCAAAGTCAGGGTGGAAGTAAGTCCATTCACCATCAACCAGCCACTGATTGCCTTTAACATCGAGAGCCTTTATTGAGGCAGTTATGGAATCATCAGCAGTTATCGAAAATACTCCATCGTTTGAAACATCATCTTCAATAATCAACTGTAGGTCATAAATCACGCCTCTAACAACGAATACCTCAACAGAGGTGGATAATCCCTGATAGGATGCTGTGATTGTTTTAGTGCCCTGTGAATTTGGCGTCCATGTCGCAGTACTACCCGGTGTTATCGAGCCATCAGCGACATTGGTCCAATTCTCAAGCGGTAGAGTGACTGGTAGTTGGTTTCCTCTGACATCTATTCTAGTTGCGTTGATGAATAATAAATCGTCAGCGGTTATTGTTGGCGAGGAACTTGTTAAAGTGAATGAATCTAGCGCACCATGGGTTACATCGACGGTTATACTATCACTAATGCCTAAATCAGTATCTAGCGTAATTGTCCATTGTCCAACAAAGTTGC
>JAYXVG010000101.1:0-4383 GCA_036021875.1 Thermoplasmatota archaeon
TGAGTGGTAAGATGTCGTGTGACATCAATGATATGCAAACCCTCAGCGCCGATAATTCCTAGAGATGTCGGCAAACTGTATTCGTTCGGTGACAACCCGATACAACACTGTTTATTGCAACCTGCTTGCGGACGCCCACCATCCTGAGCGATTCCAAGCAAAACCAGCTCCGTCATGGTTAACGGATGATTATCTGTATCATCAATCTGTTTCATTCGATAAGTCATAATCACGAAGGACTCAAACCATATCTGTAACTGCGTTGCCATGAGGGGAATATATGGCTAGACCTGCGAAAGTAGAATTCCCCGGTCAGAAAAAACAGAGAGTCCGCTTACGCGGGACTAAGCATGCCAATGAAGCAACGGCAAAGAAGTTGAAGAAAGATTTGTCTAAGTTATTAGATAATCCGCATGCTCATCTACCAACTATGCTGTGGAAAGGTAAAATGCGTTGGGGAAAAACTGACCCCGTTACCAAAACCCTCAAAGAATTAGACAAAATAATCAGTAAAAAATCAGATACAAAGTGGCTATCAAAACGTATGATGGCAAAACGTGGAGACCCTGTTGCTAAAGCGTTTGCTGGGTCATTACATGCATGTCACGATGAAGATTTCACTACAGTCGGAAAGTTTTCTTCCGCCTCATTTGGTTCTGCATCATTTGTTAGGCGAGGCGATGGAAAGCAGGGCTATCTAGCCGGACTACAGAACTTTTCCAACCTCACACTGAGAATGTTGCCTTGGGAAGAACATGCTAAGCGAGGAATGTACTTCTTTTCTTGGAAAGGCGGTTTTGTTTGCACTGGACCGGACCCATCACCGCCTGATGAATGGATTGACGATGTGGTTACTCGTTCAAGATTTAGTTTTACCAAAATGGCATTAAATGACAAAACAGTATACTATACAGAGGGTATAGATATAGATGGTTTGACAAGTAATGAAGAAGTCAATGACTGCATAAAACTCTCATTTTCCCAAGGGACTATTGTCTATATTGGTCTTGGTGATTTAGAAACTGGTGACAAAAAAGACACATCCTTCATCCAGCACCTAGCTTTGTCTATGTTGCCTCCCTTTCTTCCGTCAGTCGTTGATATTGAAGCTATTTGGAAACCAGAAGGTTGGCCATCTGGGGAGGCTTTACCAGATGACGCTAATGAAGGAGTGGCAAAGATACTGGATGCTTGGCAAGGATTAGTGATGAATGAAGGTGTGGTGGCGCAAGCTGTCCGTCGATCCGTACTTGATGCCGTGGAGGAAGGCTTAATTGTTAACTCAAACTACTACCATTGCGAATCCTTCGATGAGGTACGAGAAGCCATTGAAGATATTGCTGGCTCAGCCGAAGAAAAAGATCTCGCAGCTCATATTATACTGGCTTGCTATCGGACTGGATTTGAAGATAATTTGGGATTGCGCATCAACACTCGCGGTGAAACCTCGGAACGAAAAACTCCCTCGATTGAAATTGTTGAGGGGGCAAGCTGTGGGGATGTATTAGGCGCTTTGTGGGAAGATTTCGGTCTTGAGGCGTTGGAAAGTATCGGGATAGTTGGCGATGAGGCCGAAGAAATTTGGGACAAACAAAATACCAAACCCAAACCGTTTGGAAAGTTTTTGAAGAGTTTGGATAATGCGAGAGAAAAAGCCAAACTATCATCACTAATTCCAACCAAATCAGGTGAGTTAGGGGGTGCCTGCGGCCACATAGTCGACCTAATTAGAACTGGTTTGCTCGAAGGTTTGGGCAAAGCAGAACGAATTGCCACATCAAGACATTCATCAATTTCTGAAGCAGCAGCGGCTTGGGCATGGTTGCTTGCTGCAGAACGCTCCTCTGGACAAGAATGGCATTTTGACGGTGATGCCCGCAACAAGGCTAGTGCGTGGATGAACACGACTAAACAACTACTTGACACTGGTAAGCAGCTACTAGATTCATCGGACAAAGAAATTGAGAGATTGCAAAACCAGTGGCACACGCAATTGAATCAGTTGAAACAAGATACTGGTGAGTCCTGATTCAAACGTTGGCAAAGCCGCGCTCAATATCAGCCCATAAGTCCTCAATATCTTCGATGCCGATGCTCATTCTAACATAGCCGGGAACTAAGCCTGCTGCGTGTCTAACATCTTCTGGAATCATCATATGACTTGAATTAAATGGGCACTCTACTAATGACTCAACACCACCTAGGCTGGTCGCTTCGTAGATCATTTCCAAGCCGCGCATAAATGAAAGCGCTGCATCATCGCCCCCTTTGACCACGAACCCAATCATCCCCGTGCCTCGTGGCATAATTCTCTGAGCCACGGCATATTGTGGGTGAGAGCTCAGCGATGGATGATTTACTCGCTCAATCATCGGGTGTGCATCCAAGCGTTTTGCCAGTTCTGCCGCATTATCACAAATTTGCGGCATTCTCACATGTAAAGTTCTCATGCCTCGTTCTAACAAGAAACATGAGTTTGGATCCGCATTTCCTCCAAAGTGGACCTTGCGGTGAAAGATGTTCTCAATGTGCTCTTTGGAACCGACTACTGCGCCACCAATTATGTCTGAGTGTCCTCCGAGATACTTAGTCGTTGAATGAATTACAAGATCTGCGCCTAACGATAACGGGTTACACGCCCACGGTGAGGCAAAGGTGTTGTCGATAATACAGACTAATCCGTGCTTCTTTGCCAATGTAGCCATCGCTTCCACATCGCAAACTTTGAGCACTGGATTAGTTAGAGTTTCAATGTATAGCACCTTGGTATTTTCCTGAATTGCTGCTTCATATGAGGAAACATCCGTCATGTCTGCCATTGTCACTTCAATACCAAACCGGGGAAACTCTTCGGTCATTAGCCCGTAGGTGCCTCCATATACATCCGCAGAAGCTACAACATGATCGCCAGTCGAGAGAATCGCCATTAGAGTTGTAGATATTGCGGCCATTCCGGAAGAGAATACCTCCCCATCTTCAGCTCCTTCCAAAGCACATATTTTGTCGATTACCGCCTCAGCGTTGACCGAAGTGATTCTGGTGTAGAGCAAGGCATGGTGAGCGCCAGCGGCCCAACCAGCATAACGTTCATCGGTTAGCTTATACGTCGATGATTGGAATATGGGAGTGTTTACTGCGTCGCCTACATGATTGGTGCCAGAGTGTACTGCTTTACTCGCAAATCGAGTAAATTTTGGTTTTGATTCTTTTGTCAAAGTGCCCCCTCATTACTCCCAGAACTAGGAGGACTTTGAACGATGCGCAATTTTAGTGCTAATTTGTCGTTTCGTCGGGCTTGCTTGAAAGTAATTCAACGATTATGTTGCCGATGAATAGCGCCCCTCCGCCGATTAGTATCCAAATGCTCCACGTGACCATGCCAAGTTGAAGACCGTAGATTGTCGCCCATACCGGCTCCAATGCGTAGATAATCGCTGCTTGTATTGGGTGCAAATAACGTTGATACATGTTAAGAAACAGTAAGCAAAAGAATGAGCCTCCAACCCCCAGCAATATGACGGGGATTAATACGCCTTCCGAGTAAATCAATGTCCACTGCTTGGGATTCGTTCCGTCACCCAACAAGAATACGGTTAATGCAGAACAAACCGTGACAACGATGAATGAGGTTGTTGATACTGCGACCGGGTCTCTTCTGACAGTTATGCGCTGAGTAAACAGAATATGTAATGCGAATAATAACGCACAAAAGACGGTGATGAATTCAGCTAGACCCCATGTTAAGTGAGGTGGGCCCTGGATAAATCCCGCACCGAAAGTAGCCAGACCGACCCCTAGAATCATGATTTTAGTAGGTAGTCTAAGGTTGATAATCGAGGATATTACTGCTGTGAAAACAACGTATAGCGATGTAAGGAAGGCTGAAACCGAAGGGTCTATTTCATCTAAACCGATCATTTGTGTTAGGTATGCAACAAACATCAAACTACCCAATACTAAGCCATCAAGCCAAATCTGTCTATCCGTGAGTGATCTTCGCGCTCGACGAAAAAAGATTAGCATCATTGCCGCAGCAATTGCAAACCTAGCAAGGACTAAGGATGATACTACGCCATTAGTCCCAAGCATCTCCTTTTCCTTATCGAGAGCATCTAATGCTTGCTTCATCCAAATGAATGTTGCTCCCCAAACTAGAGTGACTGCCAACAGCGCGATAATTGCTATTCTCCGTTGTTTATCTGAACTTTGAAGTATGTCTGATGTGCTAACAAAATCACTATCCGACATGATATTGCCACTCGTCTCGAGTGCATTATGATGGTGGTTAAATTTGGTATGTGATACTGATAAAAAAGATAAGTCTCAAAGAGTGTGTCGAACTCGTTACTCACATGGCTGAATTGGTCAATTCTTGGGAACAAC
>JAYXVG010000102.1:0-4369 GCA_036021875.1 Thermoplasmatota archaeon
GTTACCATCGCTAAAGACGGGCAATCATGGCTGCTGGGAGAGTACACCGCCGAGATATCCTCAGATGGCCGAATCGTAATAACCAACTCAAAAGGAGAGTCAAGTTTTGCTCATTCAGCAAAAGTCGGTGATACTTGGTGGGTTCACTACAATGGGCACATTTTCTGCTTGGAGAAAACTGAACCTGGTTCACAAGACAGTGACTCTGAGGGTGGCATGATTGCTCCAATGCCAGGAAAAATCCTTGAAGTAAAGGTCGAAGTTGGTCAATCTGTTGAGTCAGGTGAATTATTACTAGTGATGGAGGCGATGAAAATGGAACATAGAATCATTGCCGCTAAGGCAGGTGTTGTATCACTGGTAAATTTCTCGGTGGGAGACCAAGTGCAGCAAGGAGACATATTAGTCGAAATGGCTGAATGATTAAATCCGTCTCCGCAACTTCTCCATGAGACTGTCAGCCTCAGCTAAATGATTCAAACATGACTCGATGTTTGCTGAATCAAGCGCTTCTTGTGCCTTAGCCACCGAAGCTTCACAATCACTTCTTTCCTTATCATCGACTTTTATCATCACAGCCTCAAGTTGATTGCGTAATATCTTCCATTCATCCACCACAAATTCAAGCAATTCTTTTGCTTCCTGGGATTCTTTACCCAATTTATCCAAGTCATTAGTCATCCTGTCGAGTAGAGCGGCAGCATGTGTCCATTGTTTATCATCAGCCGCTTTCTCTACAGCAGCTAACTTTTCCTCCCAGTCAGCCTTATCCTGCCGGGATTCAAATTGTTCAACCAATTTCTTTTTCTGTCTGAGAGCCCTTCTGGTATCATCCATTGCTTCTCTCTCAGCCCTAATCGTTCTAGCAACACCATCAGCCAAACCAACAGCTTGGCTTGCGTTGCCTGACTCTAATGCGGTTATTGCGTTCTCGATGCGAGACGCTAATTCTTGTGTTTCAAGTCCGTCACTTTGGTTGAGTTGTCGCTCAGCTTCTTTAATCGCTTCTGCGGCCCTATCAAGTGCGTCATCGCCTGCGGATAGTTGGGCAGGAATCGTAAATGCATATTCAAAGGCTTTTTTTGGGGATTCGTTGACGAGTTTTTGCTTAGCATCACTCAGCATTTCGTGTAGATGGTTGATGTTTTCACCGCTCTTTCCATCAAGCATGCGGCTTGCTTCAGCAATCGCATTCTCTGCTTTTTCCCACCATTCAATAATTTCACCAGCACGTTTTTTTGCCTGCCTAAATAACAATTCTCCTTCTCTCAGAGAGCCTAATTCAATCTCTCTAACACCCATATCGTATGATTTTCTTGCCTTCCTGGTCGATGGTGCTATTTCTTCAGCTTTGTCTACCGAGGATTTGGCGTCTTCTTTCACAACCTGCACATCTCCGGCAAGTGACAGCGACCTTTCGATATCCTCTTCTGCATCGTCCAACAGTCTCATGCCTAATTCTGGGTCAACATGCCCTTCCTGCCTTGCGGTCATCACCAGGCTTGAAGCTTGGTCTACTGCTGCATTTTCACTCTTGAGAACAAGAATTCTTGACTCTAAACTATCCAATCGCTTTCTAAACTGTTTACGTAGATCCTTCTGTTCGTCGCCAGCAACCCATATGTAAACAGCGGAACATGCAGCAATTGTCAACACGGTTATACAACTTATCCAAGCTAAACCATACGGAGACGGGATATTGCCAATAAAAATAGAGAACGCTGCAATAAATCCAACTCCGGTCATCAGCGCACGAAACCTCTGAACATCTAGTCCTCCAACTAGAACCGACCTTGAATATGAGAAGCAGGCAAGTCCGGCAACAATCACAAGTATTGGGCCAGCGAGTTCGACATTTGAATAATCATCAAATTTCCGTGCAGAAATAAGTAACAAGATAGGCCAAGCTATTGTTGATGATGCCCCGATTCGTGTTCGAGAAATTGGATTTGTCGTTCCAATATCTTGAACTAATAGTCCCCAGATGAGAATCAGAATTGGCATCCCCAAACCGGTTAGCAGTCCAGATTCACCATTAGCGGCAGCTGATAAATTAGGCCAAACCAGCCAAATAGCCCCAGTTAGAATAAGTAACGAGGATGTCGTTACCAAACGTTCCAAGTTTGCGTTACGCTGTTTTATCGCTGCCTGAATTGCGCCATCAACATCAGACCACGCATCCATGAACGGCCACTAGTGACCTCAAACATATAGTATACCCCACAATTCATCATGCGACAATTGATAATCGGTTTGAAAGACAATGTTCATGAGATTGCTATTACCGTTTAGGTTGGAGGGACGAGTGTGAGTGGGCTAATTACCATGGACGATTTGACCAATGAAGAAATACTTGAGATTCTTGATGATGCTGAGAGACTTCTGCCGGTGGCCAAAGGAGAGTTATACTTGCCATTGTTACAAGGGAGAATTCTAGGCAACCTGTTTTTTGAACCCAGCACCCGAACTCGTATGTCATTTGAGACAGCGATGAAACGGCTTGGTGGCGATGTAGTAAACTTAGGTGATGTTAAGACATCTTCCGTAGTTAAAGGTGAGACGCTGTTTGACACAATCCAGATGGTTGATGGTTATACGGATATTATTGCTATGCGCCACCCACGTCAGGGTGCGGCACAGTATGCGCAGGATTCTGCAAGGGTTCCAATTCTCAATGGTGGTGATGGGGCCGGACATCATCCAACTCAAACCATGCTTGATTTGTTTACCATAAAACAGGCACATGGAAAACTGGAAGGCTTGAAAGTTATACTAGCTGGTGACCTTCGTTATGGTAGAACAGTTCACTCCCTATCACATGCATTGACCAGATTCAATTGTGAATTGATATTTGCCAGCCCTGAATTACTGCGAATGCCTCCAGAAATTGTCTCAGACTTACAAGCCCACGGCGCAACAATAACCGAAACTCAAGACTTATACTCAATGATGAGCGATGCGGACGTTGTCTACATGACTAGAATTCAAAAAGAGAGATTTTCTGACGAGGACGAGTATGCCAAAGTAGCTGGCTCATACAAATTACACACTAACCATCTCAGTGATGTGAAAGCGGACATGATAATCATGCACCCACTGCCTAGAGTTGATGAAATTCATCCCTCTGTTGATGCTACCAGACACGCCAGATATTTCGAGCAAGCATTCAATGGCGTAGTCGCTAGGATGGCGCTACTGTGCAAACTACTGGGCGTTCAAGTGCCAAAAGATGTCACTAAAGCAGGGAGTGAATTATAATGTCAAACGAGCATAGCATGAGAAGAGTAACGGCAATTCGAAATGGAACTGTGATTGACCACATCCCACAAGGTCATGCATTAACAGTCCTCGATATGCTGGGAATTGATGATAAAACCTCAGTACCGGTCTCATTGGTTATGAATGTCCCATCAAAGAAGATGGGGTCAAAGGATATCATTAAAGTGGAAGATCGAGAATTAACTCAAGCTGAGTTAAATCGCTTAGCACTTGTTGCACCCGACGCTCATGTAGCAATAATCAGAGCGTATACAGTGGCAGAGAAGATGATTATCAATCTCGGAGATGAAGTGGTAAATGTAGTCAGTTGTATGATGTCAAACTGCATAACTTCCAATCCAAGAGAGCCGCTTCCTCATAGATTGAAAGTTACCTCAAGGGATCCGCTTGAACTGAGATGTCATTATTGTGGTAGGACACAGAATTTAGACGAATTAGTAAAGAATGTTTTGTAGTGTGCCGAAATTTACCTCTGTGTGACTTAATCATCACATTATCCAAGGTTCTGGGGCAAACCTTAGATTAAACATGACGTAACATAGCCCCATGCAAGAATTGTCTAGGGTAGGTATTGACTCGAAAAGAACCACGGCCGCTAGCGTAGCAATTGTTGGTTTGGTAGTATATCTAGCGCTAATTCATCTCAAGTCAATATTGATGCCATTAGCGATTGCAGTCCTACTTTATTTCATCATAAAACCGCCGGAACAATATATCTACCGTAAAGTAGGCAATCGATTATTTTCCTACGCCACTGTGATTGTTACATTCATTATATCGATGTATTTTATTTCGATTTTTCTCTATGACAATTTATCACAGTTCATCGAAGAAGTGCCAGAGATAACCGCGGCTTTTGAGGAAAAGCGAGCGAAATATGCCGACTCAAACCTATACGGACTTGAGGCCATATTTTCTGATGCAGACCTAATTGCCGGCATTGCTTCACCCAGCAATATCGAGACATTTGTATTAGCTATACTAGGCTCTCTAGGTGGCTTCTTTGGAACGATGATTACCGTCTTGATATTCCTGTTATTCATCGTTCTTGAGGAGCATACCATCGCCAAGAGATTTGGTGCAGCGTTTC
>JAYXVG010000103.1:0-4369 GCA_036021875.1 Thermoplasmatota archaeon
CTCAGCCTGTGGTATTGTTCTAGGAAATCCATCAAACATTAGTCCATTTACTGCGTCAGGTTGTTTGACCCTGTCCCTAATCAAGTCGATTATTATTGAATCAGGAACTAACTTACCTGCATCCATGAACTCTTTTGCAGCAATGCCTGTTGGAGTGCCATGCTTCACTGCTGCACGTAACATATCACCTGTTGACACCTGTGGTAATCCTGTAGACTGAGTTATTCTTGTTGCTTGGGTCCCTTTACCTGCACCGGGTGGTCCAAATAATACTATGCTGGTCATAGTAGTGCGAAATGTTCATCCAATTTCAATGTAGCACTTACGTTCTATTCTTTTCCAGCCACATATGTCCGTAAGCGTTCCATTGTTCCATGGTCCATCCAGCGGGTAGTCCCGTTGCTGGTAATGGAGGTCCACCCTGAGCAACTTTACTGGTTGATACAGGAGCCTGTGCAACGGGTTTCGGTATTGCCGGTGGCATACCTAGAGGGACTTGTCCTTTGGGCGGCATACCCAGTGGCGGGACACCTGCAGGCGGCATCCCGAGGGGTGGTAGATTTACCGCTGGGGGTGGAGTAAACTGATCAGCCATAGATTTCGCAAGTGCTGCGGCGATTTCTTCTTTTGAAACCTCTCCGCTGGTCATATCATCCTGCGACATTCCGATATCAAGCGCTTTCTCTCTCCGACTACCTGCGTCGGGTAATATTCCGTAGGCATCGGCAGCAACCAACTGAGAGCCATCATCCTCCACTGAACCAGAACTTCTGACTCTTCTGGAAATAATTGCAGCAGCAACAACAAGCCCGCTTATTATCAAGACAGAAACATACCAAGGAACTTGGTTGAATAGACCTTTATTGCCCTCTGCAGGAGATGATGATGCCTGCAGCACAAACCCAGTTATTACCTCGTTATCTCCCGACAATACGATTGTTAAATCATAAGGCCCCCTATCAACACTAGACTTGGGGGATAAAGATACTTTTATTGAAGCAGATTCACCTGGACTTAGGTCTACTGACGATGGTGAGATATCTGGTCTCCAACCAGAGATTTCACTGCCTAAACTGTCTGTAACAACAGCTGTTAATTCTCCAGACAACTGAATATTGCCGTCATTACGAATTGTTATCGTTGTAGATTGGCTACTTTCCTTTGGTATCCCAATCAGAGGTTGTAGTATATCATCGCTCAAAGATATATTACCGTAAATGGATGGTAATACTTCGACATCGAGAAGGGCATTCTGCTCAACCTGCCGCTCACCATTGGTGGCGGTTACTGAAATGGAAATTTTGTATGCGCTATCAGTAACTTCCTCGTTTAGGGGAGGTATTAATCCCAGATTGACAATTTGAGATTGTTTTGGTTCAAGTTGCGTTACTGGGTTGGCGAAGCCCACAGTCCAGCCATCAGGTGGAAGCGAGTATGACCACTCTAGTTGAGCTACTGAATTTCCGGTATTAGTGATAATAAATTCTGTATATGAGTAATCTTCAGACAACTGGCAAATTACTTTGTCAGGCGTCTCTAATTCAATTGATAACTTGTCGACTATAACCAACCTTGTGTTATTAGTTACGTAATCAAAATTTGAGACCTCTGCTTTGATGTTAAACAAATTGAAGTCACCCTCAAGTGATGATTCAGGTGAAGCAATAATAATCTGCACAACTTTATTTTGTCCTGCAGCAACTGTTACTGGGACTTGGTTACTGTAGAACAAGCCATCATAGACAAGGTCTACATACCAACTTGGATTAGATGGCTGAACAATGACATCCAGACTTATATCGATATTACCCTCATTGATAACAAAATAATCTAACGTTACCTCCTCGCCGCTATCAATTAGCACGTCATTAACCTGCAAATTTGTGCCAACATCCAAGCCAGATTTTTGCAAGTTCGTGGTGTAATCCGAGAGCTCTTCCACTGCAATGCTAACAATTTGCGAATAATTCAAAGTTGGATCAGTAGATGATGTCACAAAACACTCTACAGTATCAGTAAAGCCTGCGGCAGGGCTGCCCTGTGAAACTGGTGGAACAAATATTCTGACTGGCATGGACAGGTAGTTACCAATATCCAGTGGCTCGAAATCCAAAGAGGAGGAATTAGAGTTTCCAAGCATTATTTGCCAGAGATTAATCGATGAACAGGCGACGGAATACTGCGCCTCTGAGTTACCAATATTTAGTGCAGATATGGCAAATGACGCAGAATCTCCGGGCAGTGCTGATAATCCTGTTGTGCCGCTGACAACAATCTTGACATCATCAACCTCGTCAATAATTATCGTCAAGCGCACAGAATGCGAAACTGTTGGTTGAGTCTGATATGCGACAGTCACATCAACATAAAATGTGCCAGAGCGAGCATACCTAGGGTTGTTGGGATCGTCTAAGTTTGAATTCAAATTTTCAAAATTTAGCACGACTTCAATACTATCGCCTTGTTGACCTAATGGAGACAATTGGTATGGTCCTGTTTGTGAAACACTTTTCTGCCAAGAATCCTCTGGCGAAATAAAGTAATTGAACACCGGGTGTTGTTCCTGAACGTTAGTGTAAGTCAAGGTTACCATTTCGGTCCCAGTACCTTCGTTTAGAATCGAAATTGGAATGTCGATGTCAGTTTGGTTACGAACATCAAATGACTTTATTGCGGCTTGTTGGCGCTCAGCATCAGTACTTGGTAGATTTCCTGAATCATCGAGCGGAACAACACGGACACCTAGAGCAGTCACCTCGATATCAATCTCAAGAATATTGTTGTTAATACCAGAAGATTCATCATTCATTTCGTCCAAATCATTGTTGATATCTAAACTCAGTTTTAGCGTGTGCATCCCAGTATTTGCAAATGAGCGAGTGGTAATCTCAGTCTCGATACCGCTTGATGGAACGCCATCGGATTGGCCCTGCATCAATGTTGTTCCCTCTGTTATGTCTTCCAATTTCCAGTCAAAAGAACCCGCATCGGCCGTACCTTGATTCATCCATGAAACTCTAACTGAAACCACATCATTTTGTAGAGGACTCTCAGAAGATAAGTAAATTGATTCAGGGAAGGCTAAGATATCAGGTCTTGAAACAAGAGTTGCATCACCTGTTATGACTATGCTGAAATCTTGGTTGACTCCGCCCCGATGCATGACTTGGACTAACCACTGACCTGAGTTAGTAACGCTATTTGGCGCAATCCTTACCCTCTCTACATTGTTCAAAGAGTCTCCAACACCGCCGATAACCGAGTAGCCGGCATTGAAGTTATTACCCAGTATTTGATTGCCATCTGGGTCAATGAGCAATAAATCAAGGTCATTAACCAATTTTGCGTCTGTTTGAGGAGAGTTAGCGCTACCTGATTCATCATTCCAAGTCAGAGTGATGTCAAGACCACTGGTAGGGTCCAAATCTAGCTCATACAGTAAACCAAACGAAGGTTGCAAGGTTTTCCCATCGTCATAAAATGTTGATAATGAATTACCTTGATGACTTGGCATTACCGTGTTTTGCAGATTCAACTGGCCCCATCCCTCTTGATTATTAGGAATGTCTGGGGCACCGAGATCCTCAGCCCCATTGATCAATGCGGCTTTGATTAATGATGCAGACGGTGATTGTATCCCCACCTGCTCACGCAAGAATTCTCGCGTTAATGCGGCCAATCCTCCAGCGACAGATGCAGATTGTGAGGTTCCAGACAGTGTCATGTACAGTGGGTCACCATTAGCGTGACTTCCTGTTCCGCACTCAACCCCGCTTGGAGTCCGAGCTTCCTCTGCCCGCCCCGAACAAATTTCTATTCCAGGAGCGACAACATCGGGTTTGATTCGTCCATCGGTTGTTGGCCCCGTCCTAGACACTGAATCGACGCTCCCAGCTGGTGTGCTACCTTCACTGCCTGTTGTGCTTACCCCAACAGACAGCACATTCTTTGCTGTCGCGGGTGCTGTTACCGACGAAACACCAGTGCCATCCCAATCACCAACAGAAAATATGGGAAGAACTGTCCTCTCATCTTTGACAAACTGATCTACAGACCTTGAGTCTGCAGTATATTCACCATAGTTACCGTTCAAACCCCACGCATTGATAGCGATTCTAGCAGTTTTTTGTTTAGCATCTGCAAGCATATCATAGATAGAGCCCTGCCGACCAAAAACTCCAGTCGGGTCATGTTCCAGAGCATACATGGTTACTGAAGCGGCAGGTGCAATACCCCGAATAGATGAATCCCCAGAACCATCGCCTATTGCTGTCAGAGTTACATGCGTTCCGTGGCCTCCGTTGGAATCAGCAGGCGATGTATCAAGCCCGAATTGTGTGTAGACAGCAGCAACACGGCCAGCGATGTC
>JAYXVG010000104.1:0-4294 GCA_036021875.1 Thermoplasmatota archaeon
AAGATTGTGATGATTAAACCAATCTAAAATAGGTTCCAAATCGCACCAACAACGCCTTGATTAACGAGGTAGAAAAACACACCAATGATGATACATGCTGCATAAACTTGGAAAGGAGTAATCTTCCAAGCATGCTCGGACTCTTCGTCGAAATACCTAATCAGACCAGCTGCCTGTTGGATTCCACTACCCTCGGATTTCTTCTTCGAAGCCATTTCAACCATTTAGTCCGAGTAACATCCCCTTTATCAACGCGACGCGTCGAATTAAATTGGTAAATTAGTCTATTATTCACTCTCTGTTAAGTCGACTAGAGGAATAGATTCATCATCAGTCGGATTGACAATCAAGTCTCCATCAAGCCTGATTGTTTCTAAGGATTTGTCAATAATAGAGCCGCTATTATCCTCATTCATGGCGTTGTCTGGGTTAGCCTCAATTAACGCTGCTTCGATGCGAGAAATTGCTCGTTCAACGCTCGGCAGGTTTTGATCGGCTAACGCTTGTTTAGCAATGTCGAGGTCGTACCTTGCAGAAGCAATACTTACCTCAGCCTTACTTTTTGACCAGCCCTCTAGGATTTCGATTGCACTGACTTTTTTCTCAATGTTATCGATGGCGTTTACCATAACAGAAATTAGTTCATTGGTTTCTTGCTTGCAGACCTCGACAAGATTTGCCCACGTTTTCTCATTGCTCCCTATTGAGATACTTGGATGTGATTTTGCCAGATATTTGCTAGCCGATTTGGGATGCTTGAAGCGCCAAGGTTGCCAACTAGATGATGCCACTAAATCAAACACTAGTCGAGCAATAACGCTCTGCGGACCTGCTAATTCAATGATGTTGAGGTAACCAGAAGTTAGCAAACCCAAACCCCAGTATGAATCTGAGGTTATGTTCACAGTCAGCGGCCCACTAACAGTTCTCAACTGCCACTTTTGCTCATTATATCCAGGTAATTGAGTGAATTCTGGCGTATCTGGAGATTCCAATGCGGCGATTATCGCAGCGGCCAGATTCCCCAGATATACTACATCGCAATTACCTGGAAAGCGCTCATTACGTAACAATCGTGTGGTTTTCTCCACTTTGTGATTTGATTTTGCCTTAGTAACTTGGCCTACCAGAATAACTTTTGAGTCACCCCCATAGCCTGCCATGATATTATTCAATAGTTTACTAACCATCAATTGAACGGTGTATAGTATCAAGAGCAAGAATTCATTAATTATTGCTCATCTGGAGTAACAGGTGAAACCATGGGTTCGGGCAAGAAAGATTCTAAGGCGTCAAAGTTGACATCAATTCCAGGAGTTGGAGCAGCAACGGCAAAGAAGTTAGCCAATGCAAAGTTAGACACAGTATCCAAAGTAGCGGCAGCAGGCACTGCTAAATTAGTCAAAGCCGGACTACAAGCAGCAGTTGCAAAGAAAGTTGCAGCGGCGGCCAAGAAACTGGATAATGCTTCACAAACAACCAAGAAAACTGCAGCAGCAGCAAAACAAGCAGCGAAGAGTGCCCCAGGCAAAGCAAAAACGGCGGCAAAATCAGTCGCTAAGAAAACCGCAGAAAAAAGCAAAAATTTAGCCGCTAAGGCTAAATCTAAGGCTAAGCCCAAGCCAAAGGGTGAACCGAAGAGCAATAAAATCGGTCCGTCAAGGGATACCCCGCTGTCCAAGATGGCTTGGTTTAGAAATGCAAAGAAATAATTTCTCGAATTGTTCAAAGACCTAGCGGGCCTTGCTAGTTCATGCCTAGAAGGAAGTATGGACGGCTTCGGAAAACCGTAGAACTTCCACCCAAGGAGAATTGTTCACGCTGTCGTTCTGGAAAGTATTGTCCAATACCAGGTCATTCAGGGCAAGCAGTGAAACCCCATCGAAGATGGATGGGACCGGAAAAAATCACCAAACGCAAGGCTAAGCATGGCTAATCGATACCGATTGCGCTGGTAGATGGCGAATTTTCGACCATTTCTTGCTCAGGTGCGTCAAGGTCGGCAAGGTTACTACGCATCGATTGTGCACGATTGTATACCTCACGCAAAGTCTGGTCTGAAATTTCTAGGTAAACCCTTGTTGTAGCAATACTACTGTGGCCCAATAATTTTTGAATTGAAACTAAGTCTGCCCCTCTTTCAAGCAGGCCTGTGGCAAAGTTGTGTCGTAACACGTGGGGTGTCAACTTGCCTTTTGGCAGCCCAGCCTCAATTGCTAAAGCATCCATCAGTCTTTGAACACCTCTAGGCTGTATACGCCTTCCAATTGAATTTAGCAATAGAGCATCAAACTCCCCTTTAACCCTAGAATCTCTGACTGGTAACCAGGCGTTAATCATTGCTAGCGACCGGTCTGTAAACAATACTAATCTATCCTTATCACCCTTACCACCGATGACTTTAGCTGATTTATCCTGTATATCGATGTCGCTAAGATTGAGATTACAAACCTCGCTAACCCTCAATCCAGTATCTAACATCAGGGTAACCACAACAGATGCGACCGGATTTTCGCTGGTTTTTGCCGCTTCTAAGACCATCGTTAATTCTCTTCTTGTTAGTGTTCTCGGCAATCGTTTGCCGGTTCTTGCCCGAGTTAGATGTTCAGGCCAACGATGTCCAAGCCACTTCAACAGATGACGTGCAGCAGCCAATCTTGCGTTGTAGGTTGTTGGCCTAAGATCTGACAGGCTATGTGTCCAGAGATCAATTCTACCATTCAGTGGCTCCATCCTTTGTGCTAGTTCGTGTATTGACATGGAGTTATAATCCGCTTCACTGACTACATCCTCGCCAGGCAACAGGGTTTCAACATAAGACCTCAATCCTGAAATGTATGACTTCTGTGTATTTTCCGATTTATTCTCCGATTTGAGTTGTTTCTTGTAACAATCAATCCAAGGTAGATTTCTCAAATGGAATAAACGAGGTGGTAAGGATACGTCCTCATTCGTCAAACGCATTTGACTGGGTCTCAATGCCCGACGTTCGCGTCTAAAGTTTCCTCTGCTGTCTTCCATTGGCGTCACCGCCTCTCGCCGTAGCGAGTGTGCATCCCTTGCCCCGGGGGGCATGTGGATGATGGGGGTGTAAGATATCAAACCATCGGGGCTAGCGCTTCGAATGAAGCGTCAGTTTTTACCATAAGGTATCCAATCAGACCCGTTCCACCACATAATGCTCTGGTCAGACATTTGGCGCCAAGAATATCCATTGACATCAGTCCACTGCTGCAGGACTACAGGTTCCATTGACGGTAGTGGCAGAGTAGGTAGGGGCGCAATTGGCTGAAGTGTTTTAGTTGACGGTTCGGTTTGGTTTGCTGAGCCTCTGCTATTTAGAAACAGCAACGCACCAACAATTGCCACAGCAATCGATCCTATTATCAAATATATTACCACATTATTTTCGTCGGTTTGAGTAGCTGCGTCATCGGTTCTTTGCTCGCTGTTTCCTTCAGCGTCAGTTAGATTGGCTGTCGTTTCGTCCTCTTCATCATTGATGTCTTGCTCAATTACTTGACAACCAAATTCATCCACTGTAATACCTGACGCCGTATTTGGACAGGTGTCCAGTGTATCAATTACTCCATCTCCGTCCGTATCGGTGTTGGCATCAATAGTGCTGTTACTGTCTTCTTCAGTAGTGTTATCGACACTATCATTACCATCTGTGTTATTGTTCTCATTATTATCTACAGGGTCATTATCTTCAGGATCTTGTTCAGTGAGTTCTATTGGTATATCAATAGTCATTGAGTGCAACAAAGGCGACGACTTGCCAATAACTACTGGTCTTAATGTTAGCTCTATTGTAGCAGTTTCATTTGGGTAATTGTCACTAATAGCTATCGAGATGGTAAAATCGGATAATTGTTCGGCATCTTTGCTGTAATTGATTTCAATTCCTTGATTATTACAGTCTGTATCAAAGGCTGTGGCGTATATACTGATGTCATGTGGCATCGAGCAAATTAGCGACCAGTGGTTGTTAAAGAACAGATAATTTTCATAAGCAGATAAGTCAATCTGAATCTTTTGGTTGAATGTTATCGGTGTCGATAATTCGGCATCAAAAGACGGGCTCTGGGAAAATACCGCTTCTGAAATAATCGGTTGATAGCCAATAGCAAATGAGATTAGGGTTGATGATGATTCATTGAAACTGATGTCAAGGTTGACGGTTTCGTGTTGAATATTCGCTAGATTTTCTATCATTATGGTATAATGATTAGTAGTTTGGCTTGTAACAACCTCTCTGGCATTATTAAACTCGGCCAAGGATATATTGTAG
>JAYXVG010000105.1:0-4271 GCA_036021875.1 Thermoplasmatota archaeon
TATCCTCCATCTGAAAAGACACGTATGCTGTGACTGCCTGCCACTTGTTTTGGGAATGATGCATTGTTGACATCGATGTTGCGCAGCCACTTCCACCGATTGTTTTCCGCTCCATGATTCTGGTCGCTTGCATTCGGCGGGTAGATGCCGACCCAAGCATCGTTACTGCTTGGACCGTTGTTGATTTTGAAACGCACAGGTTTGCCTTTCACGGCCTCTAAAATTTCAATGGACTCTTGCTGCTTGATGGATACATGTTCTTGGTTTTGAGTTACCTGTGGCAAGAACTGGATATCTTCCCAGCCGCCTTTTGGTGCATGATCCCGGTTCCATTGTGCTGTACCATCCTGTTGTGCGCTCAAGTACTTTCCATGACAGGATTTCAAACAGATGACATTGTTACCACGCTCTTCCACTGTGAACTCTTCCCAACCGCCAGGTGGTGCTACTCTTCGATTGATTTGCACAGTACCGTCAGGCTGAGCTGAAACGTACATGCCATGAATACCTTTGAGAGCAATCTTACCGCCATTGCGCGGTTCTACATTGAAGAATTCCCATGCTAACGCAACATCCCGATTCCATTCTGCCCGACCGTCGGGCTGTGCACTCAGAAACTTCCCGTGCACACTCCGGAGTGATACATTACCTTGCATGATGTTCCTTGCGAATCAAACCATAAGGATGTTACTAAATAAATTTCAACATTAAAACAAGCGTTGGCTTTGTCACAGGAAAATAAATGGAAGAATCAACACCCATCCTGTTGATACTGATACCTTAAACAAAATATCTTGGAATTTATCCAGTGATTCATTTCTCAACATAACATATGCATTAGCTAAAGACATTATCAACGCGCCTATTAGAAACCAGGATTCTTCCATTGGGTCTGCTAGAGCAAAACAGGCAAACCAGAGCAGAGTCAGTTGGATACTGGTTCTAGTTGTTGCCCTCTCAGAAAACCTTGCAGGAAACGAATTTATGCCATGTTTGCGATCGCTTTCAACATCCATCCTAGCATAATTGATGTCAAAAGCAGTTATCCACAATGTGACTCCGAGTGAGATGAAGAATACGGTAGGATACCACAACAGCCCATTACCAAACCCATTAGTGCCAGTTATTGATTCCCAGCCGTGAAAATCTGCAGCAATGGCGACCCAAGCACCAGCAGGCGCTAGACCGAGGCACAGGCCAAGCCAGAGGTGACATAGCCATGTGAATCGCTTTGTGTATGGGTAAATAACGAAGGCCATCACTGGTAGCCAAGACATTGCTAACGCGACTTTGTTCAACATACCGGCACCCAATAGCAGCATCCCTAAGAAAATCACCGCTAGAATCCAAGCAGTTGTCATTGACATCGTGCCATTGGCTAAGTGTCGCTTTGCAGTGCGAGGGTTTTCTGCGTCGATGTTTCTGTCGATAATTCTGTTTAAGGTCATGGCTAGTCCTCTCGCACCAACGGCAGCAACCAAAACCCATACCAAGTCTTCTAACGGCATTTCACCCGACGGATAGAATTGCTCTACTGCGATGAAGAACCCGATTATGATAAATGGCAGTGAGAATAAGGTGTGTTCGATTTTAATGAATGACATTAATTGTTTAATGTCCATTAATCATGGCCCCCAAATTCTAGATGCACAGGCCACTCATATTTTGCTAATTCTGGATGAGCAGCCACTTTCTCTAGAGTTTCTTCTGAGTGTAGGGTTATCGCAGGCCAGCGCCTCACGCCGTGTGTTTCGCTTGGTATTGGCGTTGTTGCGTCCCAGCACAGCCGTTGCCTTTCCTCATCAAAGAACAAACCTCTGCCCACGTCGAATCTAGAAGTTAGTTGCCATAGTAACCTTCTCCGGGCTTTTTTACAGTTCAAGTCCATGTCATCATTAGTGATGAACAACCACCTTAAGCATTTTTTAGAGTCCAATTGCCAAATTGAATTTTTCAATTGAGAAATTCGTTCAATTCTTGCCGCTTCAGCCTCGTCATTAAAGGTCTCTGAGCCAGTTTTTGGAGAGGGGCTTCCCTCAACGTTTGTTGTAACAACTAGCATGTTGTTTCGCAACATTCTGGCGTCTTTTACCTCGGCTATCTTCTTGACCGATTCTATTTCGGCGAATGAATCTGATTCAGCAAGTCCTTGGCGCCATTTTGGAGTTGCTTGTTTGAAGGAGCCCTCTAGTGGCTCATTATCAGACCTTGGGTCTCTTTCGGGGATTGTCGTTGCATCGATAATTAACTTGTCATGAACATTCTCATAAGGGCTAGATGCATCTAGTGAGTCAGCAACCATTCCTTCTAGAACAATTACATCATTGGCGATCTCGACTTTATCATTCAGGGCGTCAAGTAATGCCTCCAAGTCCTTTGGGTTCTGATCTGGGTCGACAGTGATTATCACCTTGAGAAACATCATTTGCCCTGCACCAAGTAATCCTAACGCAGTTTTTCTGGCTTGACGTGGATAGCGTTGCTTTGCTGCGACGATGGCAAGATTGTGGAATCCTGTTTCAAGAGGCAGGTGCACACTTCTTACATCACGGTGCTGGAATTGTAGAACTGGGGAAAATTGTCGACCAATAGCCTCGCCCAAGTATCCATCTTCCATTGGAGGTAGGCCGACAATTGTTGCCGGGAGAACAGCGTCTTTGCGTGCAGTGATTGCGGTCACGTGCATTACAGGGTATTGGCCGGTTAGAGAATAGAAGCCGAAATGGTCGCCAAATGGGCCTTCTAGTTTAGTTTCTCCAGGAATACAATAACCTTCGATTACAATGTCAGCTTCCGCCGGGACCATCAAATCTTGAGTCAGTGCTTTAGTTATCCTTAACGATCTACTGCCAAGAATACCTGCAAACTGGTATTCAGAGAGGTTATCAGGCAGTGGAGCAATGGCTGAGAAAATGAGCTCAGGTGGACCACCCATGCATATTGCCACCGGCATCTTTTGTGCTTCTCCTATCGCAGCGGCGTGATCTGCGCCGTGTTTATGGATCTGCCAGTGTAGGCCAATCTCTGTCTCAGAGAAGACTTGAGCACGATACATTCCGAGATTATGTTCCCCAGATTTTGGATCTTTAGTGACAACCAAAGGTAATGTGACGAATGCTCCTCCATCCATTGGCCAAGTTTTTGGGATTGGTAATTTAGTAAGATCATTATCAAGCCTTACTCTCTGGCAGCTGCCACGCAGCTTTCTTCTTGGTGGCATCGCTAGCGCATCTCTGACCAATGGAAGTGCTTTCCATGGCGCTCTCATATAGGCTCCAATGTCGGGCTTCATCATGGCAACCATGCGGTCTCCCACCTCGGTTTCATGACTAGCGCCCAAGGCCCTCAAGGTTCGGTCATTACTGCCAAAAATATTCATCACCAAGGGAATTTTTGAGATGGTTCCATCAGCAAGGCGTGGCTGCTCAAATAACACCGCAGGGCCGTTATTTTTGACTAGCAAATCGGCAATTGCTCCGGCCTCATACTCCACGTCGACAGGTCTCGATATTTTCAGCATCTCACCTCTAGACTCGAGGTGGCGCATCCAGCGTTTGAGAGTCTTCCAAGCCACGACTCTCCGAGCATGATTATACCTTTGAACCTGCGTAGTGCTCCATGACCACTCAACCGTTTCATTGATGGACTGATTGCTGTTGGTGAGTTCATGGCAGACCAAGCCGACATGATAGACGTTCTAGTCATCGGGGCTGGGCCAGGAGGTGGCTCTGCTGCAATACATTGTGCACGTGCTGGTTTGAAGACGATAGTTGTGGAGGCAGACCCAGCCGTTGGGGTGCCAGTTCACTGCGGAGAATGTTTGTCAGACCTAGCGGTTCAAAACCTAGATCTCGATATACCTGACCATGTAAAAGCGTTGGATGTAAAGGGAATCAGAGTTATATTTCCAGATGGGACAGAAAAACTCCTTACGGAACCGGGCTACGTTTTAGAAAAACACCTTTTCGAACAGTGGTTGATGGATGAAGCTGGAAAATTAGGCTCGGAACTGCATCTGGGTCACAAGGTTAATTCAATGGAAAGAATCTACAATAGCGAAAATAAATTTTCCAATTGGAAAATTGACGGAAAAGGCGATCAATTCCCAATTTATTGCAAGGCTGTGATCGATGCCTCAGGAGTAGCAGGAGCGTCTTCGAAGTTACTCGATATGGGTACCACAGTTGAGGTGATTGCTGGCTTCCAATACGAAATTAAAGAAGTGGAAAATGATGGCTATCTTGACTTCTACCTGTGGCCGCAATATTCAC
>JAYXVG010000106.1:0-4181 GCA_036021875.1 Thermoplasmatota archaeon
CTGCGTGATGATCTTCTTTTTCGCAAATTTCTCCCGCTGAATTGACAAAATCTAGCGCAGTTTGAAAATTAGCAAAGGTAAATTCTCTTTCAATATGATGGTCAGCGATAAGTTTCCAGTCTGGGTGTATCTGATCCATGTACGGATTTATTTCCTCAACTGATAATGGGGGAATACCGCCCTGACAAGGTATACATGTTTTCTCTTTGAGTGACAATATCTCAACCCCATAGGTGTGAATCGTCCTGTCTGCCCTTTACTTCTTTCTCGACTTTTTCATGAAGGGATGAGCGGCGTTTCATATCTTCTCTTTCGAATGCGAGTAATTCTTTGTCATCAATATAGGCTGGTCTTGTGTGCGCAATTAACGTGATTTTGACAATGACATCTCTGGCAATATACACAGTTTGTCCGCCATCAGTGAGGACCTCTATACTTGTTTTGCCAGAGGATAACAACCTTCCCTTGATGATAGTGTCGTCACCTTCTTTGAAGGCCCGAGCATCAAGTAGTATTTCGACTAGATCATCTTTACGAAGACCATGTCTTCTCTCTAACAGGTCTCCATTGTGAACACTTGCAATGTCGGCAAGGCTTGGTGAACCCATATCTTCCCATATTGGAACGGCCCATGTCGGTAAACCCGAGTCGTTTGTCTTCTTCGCCATGGATGCACCTAGTGGCGAGCGTTTTTTAACCTCGCTCTCAAAAGTTACAATCCTCCAAAAACTAGGGTATGGGTTATTCAAGTATTGATTTCCAGCGATGGATTGGGGATACGATGAAAGTCTCATGGCGCGCCTTGCCAACTGTTCTAAACAAAGAGGAGTTGCTAGACAAGGCTTTTGCGCGTGCTAAAAAAGCAGCAGACCGCGTCGATGATAGCGATCGAGTCTTTAGGGTAAGAAAGCAACTTAACAGGATGGTGCAAACCGCTTCGGATATTCTAACAACCTACCTGATGGATACAGTTAATCTCTGGCCATCACTAGACCAATCGCCACAATTTGATGTCTCTATGATTGATGCATGTGTGGGATGCGATGATTATCGCCATCACCTCTCTATGCTACAATGGGCATCGAATCAAATCTCAAAAATCGCAACTCAAAACACTCGCAAGATAACTAGAACTGGGAAAATAGAACTGATGCACGAAGCGCGCCGAGAGGCCTACGGTCGTATATCATCAATAATTGGTAGAATTGGGCCGTCTTTAGATTGGTTAGGACAATCCCGTGAGGTTCTGAAGCGCCTGCCGAGTATTGACCAATTATCTCCATGTATCGTAGTCTGTGGCGCGCCAAATGTTGGCAAATCTGCTTTCATTTCCGCTCTAAGCTCTGGTAAGATGGAAGTAAATCATTACCCATTTACTACGAAAAGAATCCACTTAGGTCATTTCAATTTCAGACGTCTCCAATACCAGATGGTTGACACACCTGGTCTACTTGACCGACCAATGCATAAACGTAACCACATTGAAATGCAGGCAATTTCGGCGTTAGAAAACCTAGGTTCTTTAGTACTCTTTCTCATTGATGAGAGTGAGAATTGCGGAATGTCGATTGAGGAACAGAACAATCTTCTTGAAGAGATTTTAGAACTATTAGCAGAAACCACTGTGATGATTATTTCAACTAAAGCTGACTTACATGAGCAGAGGCCAAAAAATTGGGATACTGTCAGGGATGCCGAAGCAGAATATTTGCAATTCGGTGAAGAGCAGTATGCCGATTTGCCTTTGTTGATTGATAGCAATGGTTACATCACTATATCGGCTTTGGAGAATGTCGGATTGGAAGCACTGAAAATGGAAATCGTCAGAATAGTCAAGGATAACACACCGGTAGATCCTTTGAACCTTCCAGAGGGATGGTTTAGGAAAGAGTGATTACATCTGCTCCAGTGGTAAGATGCCTAATCCAATCATACCTGACTCAAGAAATTTCGAGGTTACTTCTGAGACTGCAAAGTATGCTTGGTTAACAATACCATTCTGAATTACCTTACAGTCACGATAGAATCCGTTGTACGAGTTCGCTAAATTGAGCAACTGATTCGCAAATAAATTTGGCCTGTTTTGTTCAACAGCTCTTGATAGTGCGTCGTCATGACATGCGATGGTTCTGAGTAATTCATACATGCTGTTTGGAATATTGGAAAAATCAAGTTCTTCATTTTCCAGACTTTGTGCCCCTAAATCAAGGCATTTCTTCGCTATAGAACGGCTTCTAGTATGGCTATACATGATAAATGGTGCTGAATCAGAATCAAAAGATAAAGCTTCTTCCCATCGGAAAGTGAAGCCCTTGTCAGGACTCACCTTAATGATGTTAAATCTGACAGCAGAGGTGCCAACAGCCTCAGCAATTTGATTGATTTGTTCCTCACTGTAGTCGGTGCGTATTTCCCGCACTACCTGTGCAGCGTGGGCTTTTGCCTCTTCGAGTAAATCATCCATAAAAACGACATTACCCTTTCTTGTGGACATTTTACCTTCTGGCAACTTAATGAAAGAATAGAACAAAACCTCCGGTGTTTGTTGCCCAAGCTCGGTCAGTGTCAGCGCAACTTGTTTTGATTGTAACTTGTGATCTTCTCCTAGAATATTAACCAGGTTTTCACATTGTTTGAACTTCCAGATATGATAGGCGATGTCTCGGGTAGCATATAGGGAACTACCATCGCCTCGGCGATAGAAAAATTCAGTTTTACCTTTTAATCCTCTAGCACCTAAGTCAAGGAATTCTGCACCATTATCTGCTATTCCGTGGATGTCTAATTCGGATAACTGTTCCATGACTTCACTAACATCACCATTGGTAACGAACATCGACTCTTTAGTAAATTCATCAAAGGTTATTCTCAACCTTCCAAGAGTATCAAGCATTCCATCTAAGACGGGTTGATATGCATTCTCAAATGAATCCAATATCTCTTGGTTGCCGTTTTCGCTAGCATGAACCATTTCTGCAATGGCTTTTTCAATCGCTTCCTTGGAATTATCATCACTACGCAGGACTTGGGCGGCTTGATACCATCGTACTCGTTTATGATCGGATTTATTCTCCCACATTTCACTGACTGGTTCTCGATCCGATAGAATCTGTTCGACTTCTGTCTCTGTTAAATTATCTAGCGCCCAAGCAAGAACAGCAACTTGTTTACCCATGTCATCGACATAGTATTCAGCACGTACATCGTTACCATAGAGTCTGTGCAAACGCACCAGAGTATCGCCCAGAATTGCATTTCTTGCTCTGCCAACATGAAATGGTCCATTTGGATTAGCCGAGGTATGTTCGATGAGCACTGATTTGTTTCTAGTAGATAATTTTCCGTTGTTACCACTCGGTGTTATGTTGCCAGATACAACCTGCTTTGCTAACCAAGTGGGCGATGCTTTGAAATTAAGGTAACCAGATGTTGAATTTACCTCATCGATCGCTTCAGTGGTCTGAATTGATGCCTGTAACTTTTCCGCAATTGAATTCGGCGGCATGGATAATTGTTTAGCGAACGCAAAGCACGGTAGCGACAAATCTCCCATTGAACGTTCTCTAGAGGGGGCTATCATTTGTTTCCAATTATCATTTTGGATGCCTAGATTAACCAAGGCTTGGGAGAGAATTTCCTCGACGTGATGCCTAATTAACTCCATAAAATCACATCACAGGGTATCTAAGAATCGCCGCTAGTCCACCAAAACCGTGCATTAATTGGGAGCCTTCTTCTGTGTCAGTTGAGATGAAGGACAATTCGGAATTTCCCTTTCCTGCCATTATACTCAGTTCATCAATTAGTGATATACTGCCCAACTCTTTGATATCGTCCCCTTTCGCGTCACACTGCGGGCAAGAAGGCAATTCCTGACTACGGGTGAGGGATACATTCCATTCATGTCCGCAAGAGTTGCACTGCAAGTGAACAGAATTTTTCCTCATGCCTTCGGAGATTAGTAGCGTTTCGACTGCACCCATATCCAATGCCTTTTTTATCATCATCTCTCCATAGGTTGCCTTAGGATGAGCTCTGACAAGCTCCTCAAGAAATCTGTTCATCAACTGGCGCTCCGCGTCTAATTCTATCTCACCCATTAGTGTTCCTGCATTATCGACTAATTCTCTTACTCCGCTTTCATTTGAGTATCCTACATCAAAAGTTGTCTTGGCTATTTT
>JAYXVG010000107.1:0-4177 GCA_036021875.1 Thermoplasmatota archaeon
TAACAATATACATTTTTCAGATGAACCATCAAGGATTGATTTGCCTATTACCTTGTCTACAGCATTGTGTCTGCCAATGTCTTCTGCAACGTATATCAACTCACCGTGCGTAGTAAGTAAACCAGCACAATGCATACCACCTGTTTTTGAAAAGCCAACTTGTAATCGCCTCATATTTTCCAAACCGACATGCAATATTTCATTATCGAATAGTAATTTGTCAGCAACAATTGGTAGGTCAGTGATTATTCCATCGAGCCCATCAAGATTACATGCTCCACATGATGTATTTGTGATCCCAGAATTTCTCGATTTAATGGCAAGCGGATGTTCTGCAGATAACGTTACGTTATAGCCATCACTATTGGACGTTACACTGTAATTATCACATTTATCAACAAGCGAAAATCTGCTGAGGTAACCTTCACAGAATAAATGGCCAAATAATAACGCATCCAAATCAGTTGGCGATGCTAGTAAAGTAGCGATCCTCTGATCATTATACACTAATGTGACTACAGATTCTATTGCTAAATCATCACTACTAATCGAATTACTATCACCTTGCCACTTAGTAACAACTATTTTTCGGTGATTCAAGCTAATCACTCCGCAAATGATCGAGGTTGAAGTATTCAAACTGCAGTTCAACTAATTCTTTACTTGATGAAGCCGACGAATATTCTTCGAGTGGCTCAAGATTTAGCTCAATAAATCTTTCACCCCATCGGAAGGCGGAAAGTAGGCGCCTTGCTTGTATTTTATCACCAACAAGATATGCTGCTGCTGCCAGTGCCTCGATAGTCGAAAGTTTACCTGGTTTGCCCCAATTAACAGGATTTGCTGCTAACAATAAAGGTAACATTCTTGGCTTTAATCTAGTCTGTCGCATGACTTTACTTACACTATCTTCAATTTGTTTCCAGGAACAATCTAAACCAACAATTGAACCGCTTTTTTCAGTGATTATATGGTGGTCCTCTGGGCCAAATATTTTACCGCATAACGGTTCTAGTATGATGCCTTTTTTGGGTAGAGTTGAAATCCTCTTGTGTAATTTTATGTCACCACGCTTAGACGATATAACTGCAGTATTTTTTTTGGGATCATCCTGAGCCAGCCACAACGAGTGGATACTAATATCCATCTAATCACCATTATTATTCAGAAAATCGCCGAGGGTCATGCCCCTATTGGTGTTTTTAATTACTCTTGATGTTTCCATATGCCCGGATAATTGCATAAGATTAATCCCCAAAACTCGTTCAAATTTCTTGATAACTGAATCCGTAGGTGGTTTCCCTGATTCTGCAGATTTAATCACATTGACAGTTTCTGCCATTCTTTTCCCTAGCTCAGATTGATTCCAGCCCTTTGATTCTCTTGCTGTGGAAATTCGAGATGCAAAATCAGCTACCAACTCTTTTTCCTGTTTTGACATTATGTCATTCCTTCTCTTTGGTTTGAATGATCGGTTTTGTCTGTTTTCAGACAATTTTATTCCGGGTGCAACTTGTTTTGGTGCAAGACCCAATTTTTCTACACACCTCATACAAGCATGGACATTGGCTTTCCCCATCAATACAGAACGTGTTCCAACTTTCATGGCTCCACAAACTTCGCACTCGCCCATGTTCTGCCCAGACCTTCCAATGATATAATTAAAATGAAATTAACGGTAAATAATGACAGAGTTCATAGATGATAGACATGTGGGTTAATCGTTTGGCATGGTAGGCGATGTGGATACCCCATCTAAGGACGTCAAGGCGTCTACTGAAGAAGACTTGAAACAACTTGAGGACGACTTCAAAGCGCTCCAAGACCAAACTCAGGATCTGATAAATGAAAGAGCCCACATGGAGTCGGAAATTAGGACCCTAAAAAAGCGGGCAAATCGTTTAGATGAAGAAGTTCGAAGTTTGAAATCACCGCCACTAATTGTTGGACATCTCGAAGATATTCTAGACCAAGAGCGAGGAATTGTACGCTCTTCAAATGGAACAGTATTTCAGGTCGCACTAAATCAAAGATTATCTCCTGAAGTGTTAAAACCAGGTGTCAGAGTTGCATTGAATCAAGACACGTTAGCAGTCATTGAAGTGCTCCATGATGCTTGGGACCCAATGGTTAGTGGAGCCGAAATGATGGAACGACCAGATATCAACTATGATGCAGTTGCGGGATTAGATGAGCAAAAGCAGTCTGTCAGGGAGGCAATCGAATTGCCGCTTAATTCACCGGAATTATTCAAAAAGGTTGGAGTTGAGCCTCCGAAGGGAATATTACTTGTTGGTCCTCCGGGATGCGGGAAAACGCTGTTAGCCAAAGCAGTAGCAAATCACACTGAAGCAACCTTCATTCGCATGGTTGGTAGTGAACTCGCTCAGAAATATATCGGCGAAGGTGGTAGAATGGTACGAGAATTGTTCTCACTTGCTAAAGAAAAATCACCATCTATTATATTCCTTGATGAAATTGACGCTATCGGTGCAAAGCGTTTGGATGGTTCTACTAGCGGAGACAGAGAGGTTCAAAGGACACTAATGCAGCTTCTGGCTGAACTAGACGGTTTTGACGCTTTAGAGGATGTAAAAATTATTGCCGCAACAAATAGGCCAGATATACTGGATGAAGCATTGCTCAGACCAGGTAGATTTGACCGAGTAATCGAGATTCCCATCCCTGACGACTCAGGCAGAAAAGCAATTCTTAAATTACACATTAGCAAAATGAACACTAAGAAAATCAATATTAAACCAATCGTCGACAAGACTACTGGGTTTTCTGGAGCAGAGATTAAGGCAACATGTGTCGAAGCAGGGATGATTGCGATTAGGCAAGGAAGAGGTCACATTACACAAGACGATTTTATGGAATCTATCAAACGAATTAACTTAAAGAAAATTAAAGGCGGTTTGAAGGATTCTCCAGACACCATCTATAACTAAGGCTAACTTCAAAGTCCGTCTCACTGAGCACATCCCATGAACCAAGCGATAATCGAGTGTGTTCCCAATATTTCTGAGGGCAGAGATAAAAAAATAATCAATAAAATAGTCGCCTCGATAGAACAATCTCCCCACTGTTCAGTGCTTAGTGTCGAGCCGGACGCTGACTATAATAGAACAGTTGTTACTATTGCTGGAAAACCTGATGAGGTGTATAAAGCAGCATACCAACTAATTCGCTCATCAATTGAATTAATCGACATGACCAAACATAGCGGAGAACATCCTAGATTGGGAGTAGTCGATGTATGCCCGTTTATTCCCCTCAGCAATTATACCATGGAAGACTGTGCTCGCCTAGCAGAAAATTTAGCCAGGGAAGTATCATCTGATTTTGGAGTATCAACCTATCTCTACGGATATGCTGCGACAAAGCCGGACCGTCGGTTACTCTCAGCGTTACGGAAAGGAGAATATGAAGGCCTGAAGGGAAGGATGGATGGAACAGGAGCTATCCACAGCGAAGCCACTAAATTACCAGATTTCGGTGCGAAGACTTGGAGTAATATCGTTGAAAAATCTGGTGCCATAACAATCGGCGCCCGTGACATTCTTGTGGCTTACAATGTCAACGTAAATGAACCAAATGCCGTTGTTGCAAAAAAAGTTGGTTCTATTGTAAGGGGTAGTGGGAGATTAATCAAAAATTCTCAGGGGGAGCGACTAAGAATTCGCGGTATGGTGGAAGAGATACAAGGCATCGGGGTTACTTTAGAAGCCCACTCAATTAGTCAGGTATCGATGAATATCTTGGATGTGAATAGTTGTCCGTTACACAAGGCATTTGAAATTTGCCAATCTATCGCCGCAGATCATGATACTGAGTTGCTTGGAAGCGAATTGGTTGGGCTTGTTCCACTCAGTGCAATGTTAGAGGCTGGTAGATGGTATTCGGATAGTGAACAGCAGGATGAAGAATTTCTGGTAAAATCTGCCATTGAAGGTTTAGGTCTATCTCAATTAGAACCATTTGACCCACACAAGAGGATCATTGAATGGGCATTACGGGGCGATGAAAAATGAATTTAATGGAAATGACAATGAGTGATTATCAAAGTGCACTATCATCGAAAGAGCCTACTCCCGGTGGCGGGACAGCGAGCGCCGTTGCGTTAGGGCACTCAGCCGCATTAATATCCATGGTAGCGAGTTTAACTATAGGTAAT
>JAYXVG010000108.1:0-4129 GCA_036021875.1 Thermoplasmatota archaeon
CAGCGCCAGATTTTTTCGATTTCTTAGCTCCGCGAGCCTTGCTTTTCGTACTTTCCTCGGTCGTGCTTTTTCGTCCCGTTTGTGAAGCAGCTTCAGCAGCGGCATTTACTTCTTTGGCTTTATTGGCAAGGCAGCAGCGATGGTTGGTCCGTTCCTATATGCCGCTGCAGCCGGATACTTTGATGATAGAATGGCGATTATGACAATAGTGGTTGTGATAATTACTGGTTCATACCTGTGTGCTAAGGTAGATCTTGAGAAGGGTATGAAAATGGCCGATGATTACGACGCGCAATTCCTTAAAGATGAATCTTGATTTAGAGGCATTGAAATGAAAAATTTCGCTCTGGTACAAACGATTGGCTCTGGAATTCTCCTACTTTACACCATAGTCCTTTGGGGATTACCGGTTGCCCCAGCGCTTGCCGTATTTGACTTCATAACTGACCTGGCACTGACAGATTCACAGGGGTTGAATTACATTGTTTATGGTTTAACCATAGGCGTTTGCTTCATGGTTTATATCTTGTCTTTATTGTTTTTTTCAGGAATGTCACAAAGAGTAATCCACGTGAGGATTCCAGAAGACAAGATTGTCGATAATTTGGAATCGTGGAATACGGTAAGGTGGGCAATATGTGCTCACCTACACAGGTGTACTCACCCTGTTTTAGTGCATACGATTCCATCACCAATATGCAATGCATATTACCGTCTTGCCGGGGCAAAAATTGGTAAAAAAGTGCAGATAAACACTATCAATCTCAACGATCCATCAGCAGTTACTATTGGTGATAATGTAGTGATTGGTGGCAGGTCGGTAATCAATGGACACTTAGTCGAAAAGGGACAACTAGTGCTTGCGAGAGTTAACCTTGAGAAAGGATGTCTAATTGGTGCGGGGACTACCATACAGCCGGGAGTGAGAATTGGTGAGGGAGCAGTAATCGCCACCAATGGGCTGGTTGGTAAATGGAAACATATCCCGGCTGGTGAAGTCTGGGCTGGTTTACCGGTAAAGCAAATAAAGAAATCATCCGATAGAAATAGCGCCGAACAGTAGGTAATTTCCAACTATTAGGCGCAATAGTATTCAAGTGGACGCGCCCACAAGCATTTGTGCGGAAGCACAAACGGGGGACTATTTAGTGGGCGTTCAAAAGTCTGCATATCGACAACCTGTCACCCCTGAAGGTCTCAAAGCCATTGAAGAGGGTAAGTTGACATGGTTAGACGACGAGATGTATAATAATCTCAACACTGGTGTACTCGAACAGTATCTTGAGGAAAAGAACTTAGAAGAATCATTTGAAGTATCGCATTGGAGCACCCCGAAAGTTCTCTATGGTATAGCAATTGGTGCTGTATTCTCTGGTGTGACTGCTTACATCGGTCTAAAGCTTGGACTTGCTATCTCTGCTGCATGGTATATCGCATACCTACTGGGTATGGCATTAAAATGGTCTCCATCAGAAGTAAATATCGCCACGTCAGCGACTACCGGTGCAACACACGCATCTACAGGGTTCATTTTTACCTTCCCAGCAATATTTTTGCTAGCAAGTGATGCTAGATATGAACTGGCTGATGGTCCACTGATTGAACTTGCTTCAGGGGATGCCATTAATTTAGCATTTATTGGTATCGTCGCTAGTATGTTCGCTGGCTTCTTAGGCGTGATGTATTTTATCATATTCCGTAGAGTTTGGCTTGTAGAAGATCCACTACCACTTCCAGGATTCGAGGCTACACTAAAGATGTTGGACATTGCATCTGACGTAAATACTGGTGCTGTAGAACACGCTCGTGAGTCACTAAAAACGATTGGAATATGGACCGGCCTTACGATGATTGGCTTGTTTTTGGTGGAATATCCGCTGATATGGTTAAACGATAAGAAACTGGCCTTATTTGACTGGATTGCACAAACTGCAAGCATTGGAGATTTCGGATTAGCCACTATTTACTCCAAAGGCACGATTCATCAGCCATCCGGAACCGATAACGGAGTCTCGCTAAATTATACGCACTGGAGCCCAGATACAGCATGGAATCCATTTGCTTACACCTACATCGGCGTTTACCTTACCCCCTCGATGTTTGCGATAGGTTGGTTCATGAAAACCAGAGTTGCGTTCTTGGTAAATCTTGGAACTATCGTGGGTTGGTTCTTCCTCGTTCCTCTAGTAGTGTGGTTTAACTTCCCAATCTACGATGCCATTTCTCAATCTAATATACGAATCCAAGATTATGCTGGAGAAACAGGAGCGCCACTACAAATGTTGGCATTTAGTAAGGCGGTAAGAACAATCGCAATTGGTGCTATAGTTGGTGGAGGTATGTTTGGTTTGGCTAAAATGTACAAAACTTTCCTAAATATTTTCAGCGATATTGGTGGTGCTCTAAAGGGTGAAGGCAGTCAAGAATATATGGAAGGTAAAGGATGGTACGAGTGGCCTCTGAAGCATATACCGATATTTATGATTTTGACATTCTTCTCAATGATTGGCATATTCACTCTTGGTGGCTTTTCCATACTGGCATCGTTGATTTTTGCTACAGTACTAATTCTGACAACCTTCCTATTAGGTGCCATAGCGGTAAGAGTGATGGGTGAAACAGGAATAGAACCAGTATCTGGAACTTCGTTTATCGTGTTATTAATGCTGTTGGGTGTATTCCTTAACGCCCAAGATTTACTAGACCTAGATACTCAAGACGCAGTCTTGCTGGGTCTTGTTGGCACCACAGTATTTGGCTCGGCAATATCAATGTCTGGAACAGTAATTGGGGATTACAAAAACAGCTTATACATTGGTAACCGACCTTATCACATTTCTAAAGGTAACATTATGGGTGTTGTCCCAGGCGCGATAATCGGTGCTGGAGTCGCTATCTTCCTGTCAATTCAACTTGCAGATGGTACCATTGAACTCTTAGCACCGCAAGCGAATGCATTCGCAACCTTTTCAGTTATCTTCGCAGAGAAGGAAGGCGACCTATGGTTACTTTTCCTCGGTTTCCTACTTGGGATGTTTGTTGAGTGGGCTACAGGAATGGGCACTTCATTCGGTCTAGGTATGTATTTGACCGTGCCATATACGTTGCCAATGCTGATTGGTGGCTATGCCAGAGATCGCTGGGAAGACACAAAACTAAAGCCAAGAATCGACAAAATAAAACAAGAGCACGGTTCTAACGAAGCCGAGAAGCAAAGGGCACTGATTCTTCTTAGCACTTTCATGGTTGCTGCAGGCTTGCTTACTGGTGAAGCATTCTTCGGCACAGAATCGAGTATTCTATCATTCCTCGATACAATTGTTCCAAAACCAGATTCTATGATTTGGTATGTTGGTAGACTAATCGGTTTTGTTGCGCTAAATGTCTCGATTGGCGGCCTAATCTACTGGCTGTTCAAGAGGGCAGGAGTAATCGGCTCAGGCTCTGAGGATGCCATAATTGATGCTGAGATTAGTTGAGCGTGAGCCTAATGAGCACAATGCAAACCACCCATAATTGGGTGTGGGTACTATTAGTTGGTGCAGTATTTGGCGTCTCCAGTGCTGGTGCTATATTTCAGCAGGTAGACGATGTTCCTCCATTGCTTCGAGCATCTTGGCGTTTACAACTGACTTCCCTAGTATTAGCACCTCTAGCCTTGATTCAATGGTATAGTCACGGTCAAAAAATAAAGCACAGGTTTTTTGAAAAGCACACGCTATTGTGGTTATTCGCAGGAGGTCTGTTCCTTGCGCTACATTTTGGTGCTTGGGTTGCAAGCCTTGATGAAACCTCGCTTACTCATTCTTTGCTGTTTGTAACGGCTCATCCGTTGATTATTGTTTTTGGAATGTTCCTAATTGCGCGACTAATGATAAATTTTCAGAAGCCATCGAATCTTGAAATTATTGGCGCTTGTGTTGGGTTTACCGGTGCTGCCCTAGCTTTGTTGGATTTAGGTGATCAACAAGGGGATAGGACTGTTACCGCATGGGGCGATTTCCTCGCTTTTCTTGGGGCATTATTCGTTGTTGGGTATATCGTTAGCGGCAGGGTTCTAAGAAAATGGATGCCAATATTTCTTTATGCATTTCCAGTCACTCTAATTGGTGCATTGCTGCTAATTCCT
>JAYXVG010000109.1:0-4028 GCA_036021875.1 Thermoplasmatota archaeon
CCACATGGCCAATACTTATGGACAAAAATGAACAATTTGCCTCAACTTTGCCTGATGGAGTATCTGACTCCGTAGTCGTAATCGATAAGGCGATGCACGTAACATACTCGAAAACACCTGTCGCCTATGCCGACGATATAAGCGAAGCCATTGATGACATTCCAGCTGGCGGACCGCAAAATTTGGGCGCCTACTTTGCTCTACTAGTAGGACCAGGACTGTTCTTATTCTTCATTGCCTTACCAAGAGAAGGCTGGACGCCTCCTGATGAACCACTACCTCCAGGTTCCCTGTGGGCATCAATCATAGGTGCTGGTGCAGCGGGAATATTACTGGTCAATATTCCGATATTAATTGCAACGATTTTACCGCTTGGGACAGGTTTACTGTTCTATCTAGATATTATCATGATGTTGTGGTTCGTTGAAATGGCATTCTTCACAGCTAAAAACGGCAAGCCCTATGAAGCCGCAATCTTGGGTAAATTAATTCATGGCCTCTATCCGAAATACGTCCAAGATTGGCGTCCGCTTGAGGATATGGAACGTGATTTGCTTATTGGGATATGGTTTGGCTGGTTTGGTCTGCTTGCCTTCCCAGCATTATTCCCTCAAGCAATTGGTGCTGCAGTATTGAGTGGCATTGTCGGCATACTCAGATCTATTCTATCCTTAGTATTGGTATTAGTCTTGGGTGGCTTGGCAGTATTATCATTACGGATAATTGCCGCCGGTGGTGGACCAATATCTCGTTTATTTGGAAGATTTGGGGCTGAATCATTCACTCAATTCGTTGGGTGGTTGACCCTACCATTAGCCATTTGGGTGACAATTAATGCAATTCTGACCAGCATAAACGTCGGATTACTGTGAAAACTTTTACAATCGTAAAAGCTAACTACAGAAAATATGCCTCCCTATGTCACGGAATGGAGTCTGACTAGAAGAAAGATGTTCAGCAATTGTGCCCGGCGATTCGCTATCAAATATCTCGCTGGTAAATCTCGAGAAACAAAAAAAATATACGCAAGAAAATGGTTCTCGCCTTGGGATTTAATGATAATTACAACTAGGCAGGTATTTTTTCAATGGTTGGAAGATTTGCATAAAGGAGTAGCATGGACGGATAAAATGCTATACTCAAAAATTAGATTCGGAATTATTACTAATCTTTACCAATCTAATCCTCAAAGAGTAAACGATGTCAACCTCAGTAAAAACCGGTTAATTTTGAAAAGTTATGCAAGATTTAAGGGATTACTACGTCAACCTTTGATAAAAAAACTATCAAAAGGGGTAATCAAGGAATGGAGTTATCATGAGCGAACAAGGTTAGTGACATTTGGTCACCTAGAGGTGTACTGCTCGCCTGATATAGTATTTAGAATTGGGAATAAATGGCATCTGGTGCGCCTAAATTTTCAATCCGAAATTAAACAACCATATTTCGATCTAGAACTGACTACGATGTTACTGTGGTCCAAAGGTAACCAATACCTACCAAATCTGGAGAGTAAATTCACCATCTATGGAATATTTTATCAGCAGGGAAAATGGTATCAGAAACGGATTAAACCAAATCAAAGAATGCTTCAAGAAACTAAGCAGTTGCTGGAAAAGGATGTCCACCAAATGAATATTTTACAAAATGAACTCGATAGAACAGATGATATTGACGCCCTACCACTGACAAATTCAACTGTTTATTGCAAACGGTGTCCATACCAAGCAAACTGTCCAATCAATACATAGGCTGGTGAGTGTAATTGGGTAATGAACGCCGATTGTGTTTCTCCATAATGTCTTGAGGGGTTTTCAAGAACCCTTACGACTTCATGGAAATGATATGTCGGTTGAGCAAATCGCTTTGATTATCGACCCCTTCATATGAAACCAATGGATTAATAATGGCCCAATCAGGAGTATTAGCATGGTGAAGGTTTTAGCTACTGCTGACTGGCAACTTGGCAAAGCAATAAGTGGAGCAGGTGAGCAATCTCAAATTTTTAGAGAGCAACTATTCCTGACCGCAGAGAGAATAGTTACTGAAATCGCTCCAAAAAACGATGCTGATTTAATTGTTGTTTGCGGAGACTTATTCGATAGTGAAAAGGCTTCATGGGAACTGATTGAAAGAACAGCAGAGATGTTTAAGAAATCAGAAATTCCAATACATATTATCTCTGGCAATCACGATGCATTAGATTCAACAGAAGCAACTTGTTTGTGGAAATTATATCGAGAGTTAGGCAGTCAATCGAATGTCATAATTCACATAACTCGTGAGCCATACCATATTGAAAATTTAGGTTGTACTATTTACCCCGGCGTTCTTAATTCTAGGTTTGACAATTATGATAAACTTTGCTGGATTCCTGAAAGAAATAAAAGCGATGGGGTTAGAATAGGTTTGTTCCATGGTGCGATTTGTAATTTTGGCGACGGTGATGACGCACGAATCAAGAATCTTGACCCTACTTTAGCAATTGACAAAGATCTGGACATTGCCCTGCTCGGTGATTGGCATCAACCTAAAGGCGATGAAAAGGATTCACTAATGGCTCAGCCCGACAACAGATTGTGGTATACATGGGCTCCTGAAGCACAGAAACTATCTGACAACAAGATAGGTAGAGTTCTTCTTTGTGATTTGGAAGTTGGAAAGGAACCAAATGTAAATCCCATTGAAGTCGGCAAAAATTGTTTTATGAGTAAGCCAATTGAGTTCGATGAAAGTTATGAAAATGAACATTTTGAAAGTGAAATTGAAGCGATTTCAGAACTGATTGAACAATCCTCAGATTACAATTTAGTAATTCGAATTATTGCATCAGGTTGGTTGAATGAAGCTGATTACAACCGTTTAGAGAGTACTATCGATGAAATGAGATCTAATGGTAATAAAATAATGTTCAGAGATAACTTAAGTATTCTACCTGCCAATTTAGACAAATCCGAGGACTTAATTAATCAAATTTCTGAAACGATTAATGGGTCTGCAGAGCCTAAAGAAATCAAGGATTTAGCAATCAAGTTGCTCTACAAATATGCAAGGCAAGAATTAGGAGGGGATTAATTTGACACTTCAAAGAATCAATACAGTTGAAATTGAGAATTTCCGTTCATACTCGGTAAAGAAAATTTTTAATTTCGAAGACGGATTTAACCTGATAAGTGGGGAGAACGGTGCTGGAAAAACAAGCCTTCGACTCGCTATCGTTCTAGGGCTTTTCTCAAGACCAGGCGGTAAGGGTTTAGAATCTATCATGCGAAATGGAAATAAACCCGTAGTAAAGATAGAATTCGTTGCTAAAGGATGTAAATACACAATTAACAAAACATTTTCCAAGTCACCGAAAAATGGAATTGCAGTCTTAACTAATCTTGATACAAATGAAAGAATAGACAACACTCCTGAGGCAGTCTTGAGATGCCGCCAATTGGTCACAGGAACTGAAGAATCAATTATCAATAACATAGACGGTAAAATCACGAGCCTTGCAGGGGAAGTCACAAAAATCTTAGGAAATAACATGGGTTCTCTTCTGTTCCCCGAACAAGGCCGTTTAGTTGAGTTATTCGAAACTAATGACGTGTTGAAAAGTATAGGTCTTGACAAGGACACTTTAACTACAAATAATGACCTTGAAAAATTGATATTGCGAACAGATACAGAAAGGAAAGAGAGATTGACAAAAGGGAGTTTCGATTTCAAATTTGACTTAGAAAACAAAACAACAAGCAATATGGCTGCAAATAAAATTTTACATTCCAAATTCAAAGCAGCAAGTTTACTTTCGGAATCGGTGGAAAATAACAGGAATACTGAGTCGAAATTGCAAGATTTCTACTTAGACCTAGAAAGGTTAAAGTCGGAACAAGAGTCAGTTTCTGAGGGTGAAAATTCAGATGAACAGGCAAATGATTTGGAACAATCTGCCGAAGAGCATAGAAAGAAAAGAGAAGTTGCCGAAGAGAAAACATCACTTGCAAGCAGGGAACTTGAAAACTCAGAAAAACTGCAAAAAG
>JAYXVG010000110.1:0-4027 GCA_036021875.1 Thermoplasmatota archaeon
ATGAACGCCAGTTTTCTACGGAGTTTACATTCAAATTATAGACACCTTTTTTCCACAGAACAAATGAGAATGTATTGTTGTTTGCGACCATCGATATTGGTTCAGCATCTAATACATGTGACCATTGATTCCCACTGGGATGAATCGATTTGTCGATACTTCTCCTTACCCTTAAGTCGCCCCTATGAACACCTTCGCTGAAATCATTACGCAGGTCTATCGCAGCCATTCGAGCTAGCATCAATTCTTGATCTAACCATGTTGCAATCAGAGAATCGTCGATAATAACAGCATCTTTTATTGAGGTTGGAAACGGTTTGATTGGCTCACCAATCAGTTTACCATCGGAGTCGATTTTCTGTAAATCACCGTCAACTCCAATGGCCAAATATCCCGATTGATAGTGCAAAATTTTCTTCGGCGTGAATGTCAAGTTACTTGGAATACCCCACGCCATGGTTAGACGAAATAACAGTGGTTTGTCAAATCTCGTATGGAAAGGAATCAAAAACGGCGGCAATGACCGAATATTATGGCCAGCGAGGCAGTGTCGATTATTGCAGTAAATGCAGGTGATATTGCCTCATACAATCAAGCAAAATACTTGCTTGAAAAACTTCCATGGATAGCACTTGATAATATTGAAGGTAAGCCGGCATACAAACTGAATAATATCAGAATGTGGTTTTTCAGTGACGGCATTCTGTTTGAGGACGCAATTGACAGTCGCTGGCATAGGCAAACTGGCGAGAATGTACGAGAAGTCATATTCCCATCAAGACACGCTGCAGCAAGCGGCAAGCCATCACTTACCCTTCATCCAATTGGTGTTCCTCACCTTCCGAAAACCGAGACACCACCGTTCGGTGGAAAAGCGGGATTTGCCCCACCTCCATCCACGAGATTGTCTTCTTGGTGGAAGATGCTACAAGAATATGTCTCCGGAACTGAATTGGAAAACAACTTCGAAATAACACTAGAAGTTACACACCATGGACCATATTTGGAGGTCCCAGCTTTATTCATTGAAATCGGCTCAACAGAGAAGGATTGGCCGAATGAGTCTGCAGCTGAACTACTAGCGCAAATCATAGCTGACGGTTTATCTCTGTCAGGAAATGCAGCGGCTGGCTTGTGGGACTCAAAAAATAATGCAGGAGAATTGGTATTGATTACCTTAGGTGGTGGCCATTATGCACCAAGAGCCAACAAATTAGCTTCACTTGATGGTGTGTGGTTAGGTCACATGTTAGCAACATATGCTCTACCATTTGTCAAGCCAGAAGATGAATCAGCAATACCCGGCGGCACTTGGATGCAAGCAATTGATGCGGTGGTTGACTCAACTAAGCGAGCATTTCCCAACGGAAATTATGTCATATCCATGGACAAAAAGGCCTTTCGAGGGTGGCAACGTCAAGCGATCAGGAATCATCTCTCTGATATTGGAATTCCGTTATTGACAACTAAGCAAATTATGGAAGAATTAGGCAAATAATCACAACCCTCATCAATCTCCTAGCAGAGCCATAGTCGGGGGTTGCGATGACTAACTGGTTTTCCAAACTTGTTGTATCAATGACAATCCGTATGCCTAAGTGGTTTGTTGGATGGGTCTCCCGTCGTTATGTTGCTGGTAATACCATAGCGGACGCAGTAAAAGTCATGCAGAGACTCTCAAAGGAGAATGCATGTTTTACAGTGGATGTGCTTGGTGAAGAGATTTCATCGATGGAGGAAGCGCAATATTTCTTTGATGAGTATACAAAATTAATTGACGCAATAATAAGTCACGGCATAGACTCAGATTTAAGCATTAAACCAACGGCATTTGGCTTGTTAATAGACCGGAAAAAGGGGTATAATAATATCAAAAACCTGGTTAAAATGGCTTCCAAGCACGGGATGTTCGTACGCTTAGATATGGAGGATCATAGAGTAACTCAAGATACTATTGATGTTGTCGTAGATTTACATAATGAAGGATTATCCAATGTCGGCACTGTATATCAAGGGCGATTGTTTAGAACCCTAAACGATATCGACTACCTTGAGGAAAAATTAGGCCCTGCAGCTGATTATCGTATCTGCAAAGGAATATACCTAGAGCCCGCAGAGATTGCTCATACCGGTTATTCAGAGATAGTTAGCGCAACTAATGCAAGTATCGACAAGATGCTTGAATCTGGTGCTTATTGTGCGGTTGCATCTCATGACAAGCCAGTAATAGACCACACTCTTTCAGCGCTAAAATCTCATGGTATGGGTCCTGGAATACCAGATCCAAGAACCAATGCTGGACCAGCAAGGGATGGCAAAGGACCAGGTTATGAATTTCAAATGCTACTTGGTGTAAGAGGGCCACTGAGGCGCAAACTAGCCGCTGCCGGGCATAAGACTAGAGTATACATCCCGTATGGTGAAAAGTGGTATGAGTATAGTATCAGGAGGCTACAGGAAAATCCGACCGTTGGTGCTCAGGTGGCAAAGGCTTTCTTGATGCCGTGGACTAACCGACCCTGATTATTTTCTCGGGCGTTTCTTCTTTCTCTTGTTACTCGGAGTGACTCTTTTCTTGGTTATTTCCTTGGGTATTTCCGGGTTTGGATTATAACCCAACCGCCCTTCTTTCCATGCTTGCCTACGTTCTCTTGGTGTCTTGGGTTCAAAATGCTCTAAATTTGGTGGCTCGTGCAAGTAAATTCGCTTGATATCCTGTGCTTCGACAGTTCCCCTAAGGGTACGTCCCGCTCCAGTATGAATTGCTCTTATTCGCCATTCTTCGCCCTCAAAATCTATTTTTGTATCAGCGGTGAACCTAGTCCCATAATCGACTAATATTGAAGATGAATCGGAAAACTCACCTCTTGTTGCAGTAACCTTAACCCTCACCATATCAGTTCTCAAAGCGGATACTACTGAAACTTCAGTGGCTTTCAATGTAGTCTTCTTGCGCCCTTCGCTATCGATGATTTGGTTTATTGACCACAACATTTCAGAGTCCTCAAAAACATCACCAATCGTGAACTCCTCGTCATCATCAATCTCCAGCTCTGCACGAGTTGAATTCGGTCCATCGGTTAGAATAAATGGGACAAGAATTGACTTTGGTTCCCTTATTTGCAGGCTAGAAATTGCTCCACAGCTCAAGCATTTGATAAGCAAATCTTTGCCCGAGCCAACATTCCTCTCTTTGAGGATATCATGTTCAGAATATTCATTGCACTCGCTGCATAACGTAACATTTTCTATGACTTCTTCCGAGTCATCCTCTGCTACTTCATCAGTCATGCTATCATTCAGCCCCACAGCCCATCAGGTTTCAAGTAATCGGATGAATTATCCATACGAGACTTCATCAATCGCTACACATTGGTGTGTCCATGAGCGATGATGGAAGTTTATCCATTAGCCGGTCTGACCTTCTCGGTCATTTTTTTGGTAAGCCAGCAGACTTATCACGCGATGAGCCTCAAATTGCTGCAAATATAAATCAACAACTCCAGCACATGGGTTTAGCAACATGGCCAATTTCTGTGATTCGCAGGGTCAGAGATGGCATCTACAAGATTTCACCGAAGTTTGTGTTGGAAATTGGTGGTGGAATAGGTCACCGTTCTGCATGGCTACTAGATTTATTCGATAATCAGGCAAAGCCTGAACAGTACGATATTATCGAACAGGGCAACAAATTTGCTGTAATAATAAAGCGACTAGTCGATCGTTACAAAGCATCAGAGTGGACAAATATCAAGGTGGGTGAGTTACAGACATTAGCTGCAGAAACAATTGCTTGGAAGGCTGCCACAATATCTGGGTTAGACGGTGGCGATGCACCATTAACAACAAACTATGATGTAATTATAGTCGATGAACAACCCGAAGCATTGGCAAAAACTATCCAAAGTTGCTTGCCACTATTAAGCACAAATGGTGTGATTGTAACCACAGAACCAATGGTTCCTACCGGAGAAATAGACGAGGAAGATGAATCAAAAATGGCGCTAGTAACTGGGTTTAATGATTG
>JAYXVG010000111.1:0-4024 GCA_036021875.1 Thermoplasmatota archaeon
GCTGACATTGTGCCGGCAAAGACATGTTTCTGCGCCCAGGACGCACTTGAGAAGAGCTGTTGTGACTGAATACATACTTGGGTTAAATTGTTAATATTGTCCTTCCTGCCACACCCATGGCCGTCAAAACAAGAGCAATCCTGTTATTCTGCCTGATGTTTACCTTGCCAATGGCGGGGTGTATTACGACAGAAAGTGTCGAGCCGCAACTTGTTTTGGAGGAAGATGAGACAACTGCTGAAGTATGTTCATTGCCATCTGAGTCCGTAACCCAAACCACTAGGTCAATCACAGTAAACGGTGTTGAGCGAGTTTTTAGATTATCAGTTCCATCATCTGATGCTGGAACTGAACTGGCTCTCATTATTGCATTCCATGGAGGAGGCGGAGCAGAGGAAGATTTCCAGCAGCAAGACGAATTTGACCAATTGGGTGAGCAGGAGAAATTCATTATGGCTTATGCAATTGCTGAGGATGGCAGGACCAGTGCCGAGGGTGAATGGTTCTTGAATACCGCAGCAACCTCGCGGGCAGACAATGATTATGCTGAAGCCATAGTAGATGTATTGGCAAGTGAATACTGCATTGACCAAGACCGCTTGTATGGCATTGGCTATTCACTAGGTTCGATGTATACATATGAAATCGCCTGCCAATTAAACCATCGATTTGCCGCTGTTGCATCATTTGCTGGCACGATGCCCGTAGACCCTGAGACATGTGATTTGATTGGTGGCATGGGAGTTATGCATATACACGGTAAACTAGACTACCTCATTGACTACGACGATGACTGGGATTGGAAAGATGGCGAACATGAAGGTGTTGGGACAATGAGTAATGTACCAGGTATGATCGATGCATGGTCGATGCGAGCTAATTGTGGGTCAAGCGACACCGATGCCGATTTCTTTCTTGAGCACATAACACATAGTGATTGTTTTGGTGGCGCAAGAGTTGAGCATTATGGCATTGAGTTTTGGGAACATACTTGGCCTAACGAAGTAGATGGGACACCCACTTACCAGTTGATGTGGGACTTTCTTAGTGATTTCACTAACTGAGCCTATACGACAATCGGGATAAATTCAGAGTAGGTCTACCCTAACAGGGTTAACTGTTACATCATTCTCAGCTTTGACAGTGCTTCTATGTGAAACATACAATAGGTAAGATAGTGTGATACAAACCATAGGTGCAAACAGCAGTGGTAGTAAAACTGTCAATGATTGCATGATAAAGAAAGCACTGAGACTGATGAATCCGAGGATTATACCAATAAAATTGGCAACTGGAAAAGCAGCATTAAGGTCTAAATTTGAGCGCAGCATGGTGTAAAAAAAACCTTCGAGGTTTATATCATTGTGTTTTACAAATATGTATAGAATTGAGTCAATTAAGAAAATTATATCGTGGACATGGTCAAAGTCTTGCTAATGAAGATCACAATACCGACGAAGAGTATTAGGATAAAAAGTAAACCTACCATCACGACAAGTACGGCTCTACCTATTGCTTCTTCGGCAGTTAACCGTTTCCCTTCTTTGATACGTTTGTCCAGCGCAAATAACATCCATAACTCTGGAAAGAAACACAATACAAATATTGCCAAAAAAGCGGAATCACTAATAGAATTCCCATCCAATACTAAAATAAAAAAGAATAGAGCAACAAGAATTATCCCCACCCACATGAAAGGATTAGAGTTTGCATCGCTAATTCTTATTCCATTAGTTTGGTAATCTTGTAATGTTGCATCGGCGCTGTCTTTGCTGAAACTTTTTTTACACTGCGGACACGTTAGTTTTCCCTGATAATTACCCGGCACACGCAGTCTCCTCTGGCAGAACGGGCAATCAAGAATTATCTTAGCCTGAGGCTTTTGTTCGTCATCTGTTGAGTGTTTCTCAATCCACTGCTCAGCGTCTTGGTTTTGTTGCGGCGTAGCATACTCATGAGCATTCTCTTGTGATACCGGTGGCGGAATCTCGATTATGCGCCTCATTGACACAGCTCCTTGCTATGGCAACTTCTCGGTGTAAATTGATAAAATATATCCCGCCATGGGTATTATGCTTTATTGTCATGGCCTAAAGTAATCACTGGGATTTGACATCATGTCAACGAATAACATCGTTAGAGCCAACATAATTATAACTGCAAAGATTATTGCTGCAATGATAACATAAAAAGCCTCGACATAGGATTTGTCTCCGACATATTTCGAATTCCCAACTCTCAGGAAGGATAAAACGAGGACGCCCAAACAAAGTATAGCAAATACCTCGCTTGATGGAAGCAAGGCGATGATTGCTAGAATTACCGCAAATATGATACTCGATGTTAGTATTCTACGTTTTGATTGTTTTTCGTTGGAATTTTCTAACTCTGAATCATAAGGTATTTTCTGTTGGTCTCGGTGTGAGATTTCTCGTGCAATTGAATGTTCTTCGACCCACTGTTCGGCGGCTGAAATCTCATCTAACTCAGCGAGGTATTCATGTTTATTCTCTTCCAAAATAGGTGCGGGAATATCCAAATCTGGGAAGAGACGGCTGGGTTTACCTTCTTCCTCTGTGTTTTTTCTCCTTATGCTCAGCATGTCGTGAACAAAGAGTGGATTAAATGAAAAAATGATCAGAATTACCAGGCTAATCCATCTTAATTCATCAACAGTGAATCCCCATGCTACAGCTAAGAGCAGAATCGCCGTGATAGCGAGTTGGATAATCCAACCATCCAGTATGCTGTGCCGTTTGCCCAAAATACCCTCTCCAACTAACCAGTTAATGTCGATAGATAATCATAAATTATGCCCCGACCCAGTCTAAGGCTGCGAAACTCAACCGAGAGCTATTGTATGTTGAAACCTATTTGCAACTTTACCTCTAACTAATAATGTAAATCAGAGATATGACAACCAATATGGTGCTCAATATTATGCTTGTACCAAGATTGATTAAAATCCTATCAACTGATGTCGTATTTTGCCGTCTTTGGGAGTTAGTGACTATATTCACTCTACCTTTGATGTCATAGAGCTTACCATTATTCTGCATGCTCTGTCGATTAAACATTTCACCGCAACTTGGGCAGGTCATACGGCCAAAATATGCCTCAGGAACTCGTAATCTTTTACTGCAATGAGGGCAATCAACCAGCGACATAGTTTTGCCCTTCTGGTCAATAACTACGCTGTCCCAGAACTTCTTAACGTCCACCCCTAAGTCTGGTCCCTGGTCGTTTGTCTCTCTATCCACGGTGCTATACATTTTATTGAGTAGATAAAATCTATCCCTACTGACAAGGCTTTTTTGCGGTTAGGTTTTATCAGTAACAATGTTTCATCCAAATGGAAAAGCGTGGAAGCCGCCCAATTCATACAAGAAAAAAGCAAACAGGATTATGGCCAGTGCTGGTAATAAAATGAAGAAAAGAATTACTGGTCCAAAAATTTCAATAATCGCTTCAAAGAAATTTGACAAAACTTGTTTATCTCTTATGTTATGATTTTGCACAGTTTTATTTTCGCTTATGTCAGACTCGGTTTCAACAGAATGTTTCTTTATCCAGTCTTCAGAATGCTTAATTTTTGATAATTCTTCAAGATACTCGTCCTTATTTTGCTCTGTGATAGGCGGCGGAATCTCCAAGACATCCCTCAAACTCAGACCCCTCAGTGTAAACCCCTATTTGATGTTGATAAAATATGTCCCGACTCACAAGAACCTGATATTCTTACAATCATGATATAACTCATATCTACAAATCGAATTAGGTGAATCAGCATGTCCATTACTAAATCGTATTAAATTGAAAACATAACAATTATGAAAATAATGGGAACGACGATAGTTATTACATACCTTTGAACTGCTTTCGGTGGTTCACCTCCAAAAACTAATCGACCATCTAGGTGTCTTCGCCAATTTTCTTTAGATACTCGATTAATGGCCTCCTTCTCAGATTCAATATCAAACCAAGTGTTAAGCCGGAAATTCCAATTGTGATTCTTAGATATGAG
>JAYXVG010000112.1:0-3919 GCA_036021875.1 Thermoplasmatota archaeon
ACGGCCAATTTATTATGCGAAGTATTAGATTCGATTAACTTCCCAAAAGGTGTGATTAACATTGTGCACGGCCTTGGTAGCATCGTTGGTCAAGCTATTGTCGAGCATCCAAAGATAAGTGCAATTTCGTTCACTGGTGGAACTGCGACCGGTAAAATCGTTGCTGCAACAGCGGCCCCAATGTTCAAGAAATTGTCACTTGAGTTGGGGGGAAAAAACGCTACGATTATACTGGATGATGCTGACTTATCCATTGCTGCCCAAGGTGCTGCAAGAGCAGCATTCACCAACTCAGGTCAAGTCTGTTTGTGCGGTTCAAGAATTTTGGTTGCTGATGCAATATACGATGAATTTGTCGAAAAGTTGGTTTCCGAGGTGAACAATATGACCGTAGGCAATCCACAATTGACGGATACCGACATAGGTTCAGTAATTTCTCAAGAACACATGAATAAAATCTTGTCTTACATAGATTTAGCAGCCAATGAGCATGGCAGGATACTCACTGGTGGCAAGCAACTATCACTACCAAAGCCAAATGCCGATGGAGCGTTTATCGCCCCCACACTGATTGACAGGATTCCCATAGATTCACGATGCGCAACAGAGGAGATATTTGGACCAGTTGCAACAATCCACCGCTTCAATTCGGACGAAGAGGCAGTAGAAATGGCAAACCTCACTCAATATGGTCTTGCGGGTTCTGTCTGGACTTCAAATATTGAACGTGGGAAAGCAGTGGCAGAACAAGTTGAGAGTGGCATTTTGTGGGTTAATACATGGTTGCATAGGGACCTAAGGACACCCTTCGGAGGAGTGAAAAATTCCGGCGTTGGACGGGAAGGTGGTGATTGGTCGCTCAACTTCTTTTCGGAATTAACCAATATATGTGTAAAAGATGACTGAACATATCTTGATAAGCAGAACTGCTGATTTTCTTCTATGGCCGCCGAGAACCTGCCATTATTTGTTCTTCCAATGGTGTTGGTTCCCGGTGAAATCCAGAGCTTGAGAATTTTTGAGCCCCGGTATCGGCAAATGCTTGATGACTGCCTGCTGGATGACAAACCGTTTGGCATGATAATGACAGACCCATTGACATTTCATAACGGTTGGAACGGACCCAGAACCTTCGGATGCGAGGCGGAAATAATTAGTCACGAAACCAAAGGCAGCAATCACTTCATTGAATTTGTTGGACGGAGGAGATTCAGAGTAGACCGAGTTATTGACCCAGCACTACCTCCATTCGAGGACGAGAGCATGGCCGATTTAATCCCTGAAATGGGCATATTACCTGATTTGGAAACCATTATGCAGCGTATACCTGATGATAGTGAACATTCAAAATTATACCTTTCAGCCGATGTAAGTTATCTCGATGATGAGCATGAATTAACGCCATTTCAACAAACTGAATTGAAAACCACTCTCAACGGAATCTTAAGCAAAATTGGCGGCATTTTACAAATTGAAAAAGATGCCCTGGATGATTGGATTGAAGATAGAACCGAAATGGTGATCGATGAAAGTTCATCGTCGATGTTTGCCGTCGCTGCCCTAACCATCAGCGACCCAGAGTATAAGTATCAACTACTGTCTTGTCCAGATCTGAAAGAGGTATTTTTACAGCTTACAAGATTCTTAGCTGAAATGGATGTCTGAACTAAATAATGGCTAGCGTGACCTTCAAAACTCAAAAGCAGGTGGCAAGGCCATGTCCGTTCACGGTCAAGCAAAAAAAGTCACGACTCACACGCTCCAAGAAATGAAGCGAGCAGGTGAAAAAATCACTATGCTGACTGCATACGACTATTCTCTCGCAAAGCTGGTGGACAATGGTGGTGTAGATGTTATTCTAGTGGGTGATTCCGCTTCCAATGTAATGGCTGGACAGGTAACTACCGTGCCCATGACCCTTGACCACATGATCTATCATGCGCAGTGTGTAAAGCGAGCAGTTGATCGAGCACTGATTGTTGTTGACATGCCGTTTGGAACTTATCAAGGCAACTCTGCAATTGCCTTAGAATCGGCAATTCGTATAATGAAGGAGGCCGAGGGTCACGCAGTAAAGCTAGAAGGAGGAGAAGAGATTGTTGAATCGATTAAGCGTATACTCACCGCTGGAATACCAGTCATGGGTCATCTCGGGTTAACTCCTCAATCAATTTACAAATTTGGCACCTATACTGTAAGGGCAAAAGAGGATGCTGAAGCAACTAAATTAATCGAAGATGCGAAAATCCTAGAAGCTGCGGGATGTTTTGCCATCGTCTTGGAGAAAATACCACGCGAATTGGCAAAACGGGTGAGTGAAGCAATCAACATACCAACAATCGGCATTGGTGCTGGTCCAGATTGTGACGGCCAAGTATTAGTATTGCATGACTTGCTTGGTATAACCATGGACTTCTCGCCTCGATTTTTACGCAGATACCTCAACCTTGCAGAGTCCATTGACGGTGCTGTGAAGCAATACTGTGAGGACGTGAGGACCGGAGATTTCCCGAATGATTCCGAGAGTTATACTTCATAGCCCGATACTGTAAACCAGTAATGCTCCTGAAAAAGCACCGATGTCAACGGCAAATGCGTGCCAGACACCGTACCTAAATGGTGGCAAATCAAATCGACCCCAAGAAGTGGAAATCCAAACCCAAAGTAGTAAAGCACCGTATCCGCCACAGAACAAGGCACCCCAGCCCGAAAACCAAATCATGAAAAATATCGTTCCTGGTAATGCTAAGCCGAGAGTATATTCATACCACCTTGAGGCATCATCTCTCACCAGGGTAAAATAAAGCAGCGGAGAGAGTAAAATAGAGGCAATAATGGCTCCCTGAGGTGGCGAGGGCCAGCCGTATTTCTCTGTCACGTAGAGTTGGAAAATTATGCCAATTGTCATGCCAAATACTGCAGGCGCAATGATATGTCGAAAACCAGTATTGAAATCCAAACCTCTAATCCTGTCCAAATCGGATTCATTAGACGAACTTGCATAGGGAGCAGGCTCTACTTTGCCATCGTCCATAATATCCCCAACGCTGTCGTTTGAGTCTTAGGGAATGTATATTCCATCCGCTTATGATATAGGCAACATACTCCTAGCATGTTACATGGCGCAGGGCGAGATCGTTGCGGGCTGTTTAGCACCCCACCCACCGCACTTGGTTTACGCAGAGAATCCTGAACAAAATGAACCCGTGGCTGAAGGTGGTTGGGAACAACTCAGATGGGGCTATGAGCGACTTAGAGAATCACTAAAAGATGTTGATTATGATGCAATAGTAATTCTTTCACCACATTGGCAAACCTATGTTGGAACCCATTTTCTCGGTCTGGAAAATTTCCAAAGCTTATCCGTAGACCCCGTGTTCCCCAACCTATTTCGCTATCATTATAACATGAATGTGGATGTGGACTTGGCGAAGCAAATTCATGACAAAGCACACAGCGCAGGATTAGCGGTTAAGATGATGACTAATCCTGACTTTAGAGTCGACTATGGAACCATCACCACTGGTCACATGTTTAGGCCAGAGTGGGACAAGCCATTGGTCGTAATTTCGAGTAACCGCTCCAGAGCATACTACTCGGTTGAGGTAATGCAAGAGATGATGGTTGAATTAGGTCGCGTTACTCGGGAAGCAATTATCGAAAGCGGAAAAAAAGTTGTTGTTCTAGCCAGCAACTCACTGTCACATCGGCATTTTACTACCGAGTCGGAAATCCCCGAAGATATGAGTAAAGAACACATTACTAGCCACGCAATGCACCTCTGGGATATGAGAATTATTGACTACATGAAAACTGGTCAGTGTCAACGTATTATCGACGAGATGCCCGAATTTACTGAACAGGCAATCGCTGAAACTGACGGCGGCGCATTTACCTGGTTACTATCAACTTTGGAGGT
>JAYXVG010000113.1:0-3913 GCA_036021875.1 Thermoplasmatota archaeon
TTGTCTATAGTGCAATTACCTCCGGGTGTTCCAGCCGCAACAGTCGGCGTAGACCGAGGCGATAATGCGGGCTATCTTGCTGTTCAGATGTTGGCGTTGCAAAGTGAGAAGCATGCAGCAGCCTTGAAACAAAATAAACTAGATCAAATCGAGAGAGTCAAGTCCCAGGACCGCGAGGTTAACGGGGGCGCTTGAGATGTTTGACGTCGATGAATTCGTTCAGGAATCCATCGAGTCACTACAAAACACAATCGACGATGTGGCAATTATAGCTTGCTCTGGTGGCGTAGATTCGACTGTTGCCGCCGTAATTGCTAACAAGGCTGTAGGTGAACTGTTACACTGTGTTTATGTTGACACAGGCTTCATGCGTAAAGGTGAAACCGAACAGATAGAAGCCTTACTGGCCGAACAAGGTATCAAGAATCTAGTTACCGTAAAAGCCGCAGATCGTTATTTTGAGGCGTTGAAAGGAGTAACTGAACCAGAACAGAAGCGTAAGGTGATTGGCGAACTATTCATCAGAATATTTGAGGACGAGCAAAAAAAGTGCGGCGCAAAATATCTAGTCCAAGGCACCATTGCCCCAGATTGGATTGAATCAGGCGGTGGTGTCCGTGACACAATCAAATCGCATCACAACGTCGGAGGATTGCCCGAAGATATGACTCTAGAGGTCGTGGAACCGTTAAGAGAATTATACAAAGATGAAGTTAGGCAACTCGCACGACATCTCTCCATCAATGTCGCAGAGCGCCAACCATTTCCTGGACCCGGATTGGCAGTTAGAACGCTTGGTGAATTAACTCCTGAACGCGTTGCAGTTGTTAGAGAATCATGCGCAATCGTCGAAGAAGAATTGGAAAAGGCAGCGGAAGAAGGATTGATGGAATTGCCTTGGCAGTATTTCGCTGCATTACTACCAGTCCGAAGTGTTGGTGTTCACGGGGATGTTCGAGCATATGGTGAAACTGTGGTTGTCAGAGCCGTACGGTCAATGGATGGAATGTCCGCAAGATATTCCGAAATACCTCACTCAGTCCTACAGAAGATAAGCACTAGAATCACCAACACCGTCAAGGGAGCAGTCAATCGTGTTGTCTACGATATAACACATAAACCTCCTGGCACTATTGAATGGGAATAGAAAACATTTTTTGATATTGTTTACATTTACTTGTGAGTCAAGAAAATCAGAATAACCAAGGTATGAAAAAGGCTTAGCCTTTCATCCAACACATGGGAATCAAGAATAAGTCAGTCATGATTCTGGCAGTGTTGCTGTTGTCTTTGATGCCAACAATACAGGCCTCGGAGGAATCCACAACGGTTCCACAGTTTGGAACGGGCTTTGATGAGGTTATTATCGCTGATCGCACAGATGGATTAGACGAGCCAAGGGATCTAGAGTTCCATCCAAACCCAGACCGAAGTGATGAATTGTGGATTGTTAACCGTGCTGATGATGCTATGGTTATTATTCATGAGACAGGAACAGAAAGCCAATTTAGCGAAGAACGACTGGATGCTTTCAGAAACCACTTCATGGAAGAAGTTAGTGCAATCGCATTTGGCGCATATGACGATGAGTTCGACTATACTTTTGGTACTGCCCAAGAATCTAGAAATACTTACAATGGCGCTTACGATGCAAATAATTTCATGGGTCCGGCACTTTGGCCCTCATCACTCGCTCACTTCGCAATGGAGAATCAAAATGGACCCTTAGGCGGGAGTCATATTGACATGCTTCACGAATCTCCTGACGGCATGGGTATTGCCCATGACAATGGTAATGCATACTGGTACTTTGACGGTTATTACGGTCATTTGGTCTACTACGATTTTCAAGCAGACCATGATACTGGAGAGACAGACCACTCAGATGGTATTGTTCACAGATATTCAGATGTTCAACTAAACCGCTATCCGGGTGTGCCGAGCCACATGGTTTTAGATAAAAACTCAGGAATTCTATACATCTCTGATACAGGAGCTAACCGAGTTTTGTGGGTAAATACAGATGACCAAACAACAACAACCACTGACATCTACAACGACCCATCGCGGATGGAAACTCTGGCTCAATACCTGAGAATTGATGGTGTTGAGTGGGGTGTTTTAGATACTGGATTAAGCCTGCCTTCAGGGATTGCTCTAAACGGAAATACCTTGTTTGTGTCTGAATATGGCAGTAGTGAAATTACTGCCTATGATATCGCCGATGATGGTAGAAGCGCTACAAGAATCGATACCATACAAACCGGTGCACAGAAGATAATGGGCATAGAGATAGGCCCCGATAACCACCTATACTATGTTGACAATGGCAGAGACCAGGTTGTCCGTATTGATTCATATTACGATATTGATGCAGACGGAGTATTAGATGAGGATGACAACTGTCTCGAGGTATTTAATCCGGGTCAAGAAAATCATGATAGTGATTCATATGGAGATGCATGCGATACAGATGATGATAATGATTCGGTTTTAGATGAGTATGATCTATGTCCGGAGGGGCAGACAGGTTGGATATCGGTCAACGCAATAGACCACGATCTCGATGGTTGTTTAGATACCTCAGAAGACGATGATGATGATAATGATGGTGTGATGGATGACGATGACACATGCCAGATCGGTGAAATCGGCTGGGCCTCGAGAGCAAGAACAGATTTTGATGGCGATGGCTGTCGTGATGAAACCGAAGATTTGGATGACGATAATGATGGAATCTGTGATGCCGGTAATTTCAACGAAAATTGTCAAATATCGACCATGTCGACCGATTTATGCCCACAGTCTAGACTAGGTTTTGTCTCAAATTTGCAATCAGATAACGACGCCGATGGTTGTGAGGATGCAACCGAAGACGCAGATGATGACAATGATGGTTATTTTGATACTGGCGATGACTGTCCTTTGGAAAGTGGTACAAGCTCTAACGGTCTAGTCGGCTGTTTGGATACTGACTATGATGGTTATTCGGATTCAACAGACGTATTTCCGCTCGATACTAGTCAATGGGCCGACTCTGACAATGACGGATTTGGCGATGAGTTGCTTGGTATAGATGGCGATTACTGCCCAACGATATTCGGCAATTCAACTCAAGACCGAATTGGTTGTCTGGACAGTGACGGTGATGGATATTCAAACCCAGACTCGTCTTGGTCTACCAACCTTGGTGCTGACGCTTTCCCGGAGGATGCAACACAGAATTTTGACGGCGATGGCGATGGTTACGGAGATAACGCAGCTGGCAACCAGCCAGATTTCTGTCCAACTGTTCCTGGGACTTCAACAGCAGATGTATTTGGTTGTCGAGACAGTGATGGAGACGGTTGGTCTGACGCAGCTGATGCATTCGTTGACGATAATTCCCAATGGGTAGACCAAGATGGAGACGGCTATGGCGACGCACAGGCTGGACTCTTCCCTGATTCATGCCCAACAGTGTTTGGTAATTCTACCATCCAGCGCTACGGTTGTTTGGATTCGGATGGTGATGGCCTAGACGACCAATTAGATGCCTTCCCACTCGACGCATCGGAAACGCTAGACACTGATGGCGACGGGGTTGGTGACAATCTCGATGCATATCCACAAGACGCTACTCGAACTGTGCTTCCTACCGCAGATGAAACAAGCAGTTTAGTTGCAGAAATAACCGTAGGTGCAGTCTTAGTCGGCATTACGGGAATAATCTTGTTTGTAATTCGTAGAAAACCTAAATCTGACAGTAGCCAAATCGCAATGAATAATTTTCTCATGAATCCTATTGCAACGCAACCATTGCCTATGCAGCAAGTTATCCCGATCAACGAGACCGCTCCACAGTTGCAACCACCACCACAAGGACCACCAATACCAGAAGAAGGACTGCCGCCAGGTTGGACTATGGAACAAT
>JAYXVG010000114.1:0-3875 GCA_036021875.1 Thermoplasmatota archaeon
ATTTCCAGTATTTTTGACTGTATAGTCAATTATCAATGTTTCATCTGGAGATATATCATATTCCTCTCCAGAATTTAACGTCAAATCCCAGCTGTGATCGGGCTCTGCCTCGACAAGTAAGTCCACATACGAAACCACATTATCGCCTCCAAGTGAGAGCCAAGTAAACCTAAGTGTGAATGCTTCCTGAGCCGGTGTATCTTCAGAAAGAATTACATCGACAGTAGCAATTGTTGTCGCAAGCGCCCCTAAGGTGCGCTCTGGATTATACTCGATTAGTTCAACGACAGGAGGGCTGCTCATATTCGGCCCTTCGATTACCTCACTGCTTAGAATAAAATCATCCTCTCCGTTGCCCGGGTTTTCCAATCTGAGTAACACTTGATTAGTCGTCTCTACAACCATTGATACGGCGGTATCTGGACTGGTTTGAATCGGTTGTAGTATTGTCGATGCGCTGCGATATACTTGCAATACGTGAAGAGTGAAGTATAGGTCATGATGACTTTCAGAACTCGAAGTTGTTGTGAAGTAATGCCTCTGAGGTATTGCATTTACTGGCAATTCGAGGTAAATGTTACCGCTAAATGCATCACCTGGACTACCACTTGATTCGATGTTGCTGCCATTAAACGATAAATCGCCATCAACACTCCATATCCAATTACTGTGAACCATATTTGCTGATACAGTATTCCAAGACAACAAGCCATCAGTCGGGATTAACCCTTCAACCGACCATTGTAGAGTCGTGTTTGGTAGGGTCCTTTGATGGATGTGTTGAACAGTCACTTCTGATGCAGTTAGGTTGACTGAGAGATCCTCGCACATCGTAGAATCTCCACTTCCAATGCACATAGTCATGGTAGTAGAGGTGAGTGAACCAGGCTGAACAGTAGAGGGTGTGTTTAAGTGAACAAATAACTGTGCAAACTCTCCAGGTGCCAAATTCAGTGAAAATATTTCTGTTCCCGACTGGTCGTGTAGAGTCGGAGTGCCACCCCAAGACGGAGCAGTCCAGTCGATTGAGGTAGTTGTCTCATACGCATTACCTAAGTTTTCAACCATCATCCAAGCAGTGGCTATATGGCCTGGACGCCCATATCCAGTGGTTGAGTCTAAACCACTTGGTCCAGTTATTGATAGTCCTCTTGTTCGTAATACTTCGATAGGAAGAATCGAATCGAATGTTATACTTGTATCGCTATCCAATGTAAGAGTCAATATTACATATGAATTATCATCACCGAGGGCAGATTGTGGTACTGATGCGGTAAAAACAAAACTTTGGCCGATCCCAGGGATTAGATTGGGGTTATTATCTTGGTTGGTATCAGGAGATATTGTCCAGCCGGACGGTAAATTTGAGTCATCCCATGAGAGAGTCCAGTCTTCCGTTCTTGATCCAGTGGCTAATAGATTAACACTAATCATTTCTGTGGAACCTGGCGCAATCCTAGGTATTTCGGAAGGAATATCAATCTGTGCTGCATATGGTTCTACCACCATTAGTTCAACAATTGCGTGATTATTATCTTCCCTGGCCTCACTTAAGTTGCCATTGATATCTATAATCAGTTCGAAACTGTGTAGTCCAAGTTCTGCAATAATGTCGACACTGAATGTGTATGGTCCTCCGTTGCCCGTTGGAGCAACTGGCTCTACATCGGTAAACCTCTGTCTAGCAATCTCATTGCCATTTTGTTTTATTACAACATCTAGATCATCTTCATTGTCCAATGTTCCTATGTTGCTAAATTGCCCGGTTACAGTAACTGTTTCACCTGGATCTGGTTGACTCGGGTTGAAACTGATTCCTCGGTTGTCACTCAATGGAGAAAAGTCCGCAATATTTTGGGAAATTAAAGTATCTCCAATTAAGATATCTAACGTCCCATCGTTGTCCATGTCTGCGACAGCAGGTGCCGACCAAACCCTATTTGGCATTCCCAAGGGTGAAGACCATCCATCGGAAACCTCTGAGGAAGTCCCATCTTCTCCATCAAATGCCCACAGGCGTTTGCCAAACGGGACAATGAGTTCCGGGTCAGAATCACCATTAATATCCATCCAGATTGGCGGTGAAACAGCAATTTCATCGTTATCATTACCAGAACCCCTTTGCATATCTTTTGACCATTCCTTAATCGGTGGGTCTGTCGATATATCATGGCAACCTGCCATACCCTTTCGGTTGAATGACACACTTGATTCAGAATACCAAGTGACCCAACATAAACGATCGTGAATATTGTCACCGTCAGTGTCTACTGGCAATGGTTGTGAATCTGAGTAGCCATTAGGCGTGCGGAACTGGAATATTTCATCTGTGGAAGTCATTTCCATCGCCACAAATCTAGCACCGTTTCCATTTGTTCGTCCGTTAGCGTCTGTAGGAATTGTAAGTATCATCTCGGGTGCAGCGTCATTATCCAATTGAACGACAACCGGTCCAGGAAGTCTTAGTCTCGGTGCATCAGAGTCAGAGTCCGTACCACTAACAGAAACTCTTTCCCAATCTAGTGAACCAGATGAACCATCAATCCGCCATATCCACATATTGCCAGAGTTCGAATCTATTGTAGTTAGAACGATGGCTGTCGAGTCATCATCTAGCATGCCCCAAGAAGGGTCAGAGGGATGAGTTCCCCTATCTAGCACAACCTCCCAATCAAAATCATTGGGTGTTGAGGTGGTTAGAGTTAATGCGGTTACTGTTGGATTATCAGAATTTTTATCAACAAGTGCAAGGACTAACTCTGCATCGCCATCCAAGTCTAAGTCTGCAAGGAGAGGCTGAGTTACTGACTTGTGATTACTCTGCGAGGTAGGAAAGTGTGGACTCTCAATACCTATTGAGTAATCAGAATCACTAAACGACCAAACTTTTTCATTTTCGTGTCCTGATTTGACCCATCCTGATTCAGAGCAGGATAGCTCCGGAGACCATACTTCAATTTCTAGCGAAGATGCAGTGTCATATACGACAATGACTTCTTGCTTGCCATCACTATCGATATCTGTAATCATCGGTGTTGATCTAATCGTGTCGGTCTGACCAAGGTCTACTTGCCAAGCAATTTTAGCCTCATCTCCAGTAATTATACTCAACGTGCTAGAGCCAGATTCGCTGGTAATAATTATTCCGAACAACTCTCCTAAGCCACAACGCTCAATAGAACCTGGGGTTGTTGTAACACTTGCAGAAAAATCACCGATTATAGAGCCATACGCATCTGCACCATCAAAGTCATCTGAAGCAACCCAATTAACTGTCGGAGAGTCAATTACTCCAAATTGGATTACATCCTCCACACTACCAAGACCTGGTCCGCCATCTGGCCCATGAGGTGGCATGCTACCGTTGTGGGTTGGCATACCGCTATATTGCGCCCATGGTTGGGTCTGAGGATTCCATGGCACTACAGAGGTAAATGAGGGTCCTTCTTCCTCAATAAGCTCCGTTGTCTCGAAATCCTTGATTGTCAGACTTAATGGGGTAAGCAATAGTAGAATTACTAACGTTAACGCCTGCTTTACACGCCATGGTTCCAAGGCTTGCGCAGGGGTCATGACTTTATGTGTGTCGAAGGGGTTGTTATGACTTATGGCAATAAGTACGTTCAATGCATCAAATTTCAACCATTTCTATTGATGCCAATTAGCGTATCGGTCAATGCATTTCCGTTTCAATTAAATAGGGGTCGTCGGTGGCACAAATGACTACGGTCGATTCTATCCCGAGGTAACACCGGTGAAGGACAGAATAGCACGCTATTCTTCACCATGTTCCTTGAATCGACCAAAGGACGTGAAAAGATGTATAAAATTGTCACAAAAGAGGATACAATTCGTATTCCTGCAGAGTATATGCG
>JAYXVG010000115.1:0-3827 GCA_036021875.1 Thermoplasmatota archaeon
TAATACAGGCCGGGGTGACAGAAGTTGTGTATTCGGACGCCGGAGAAATCCCTGAACGATGGAAAGAAGATTTCAAAACCTCAACTGACATGATGAAAGAGGCTGGGTTGAAGGTTAGAAGTATAAAATAGTCATATTGACCGTTTAATTGATTGATGTAAACCCGTAGCACTCGATATGAGCAGAGCCCTAGCGACGGTAGTATTGTCCGCACTGCTCATATTTTCAGGTTGCATAAATCCATTAGAAGAGCTAAGCAGAGATGATGATGCAAATGCTGATGAAGACCAGATAGAGTCTGAACCGGAACCTGAGCCAGAGCCTGAACCGGAACCTGAGCCCGAGCCTGAACCGGAACCTGAGCCTGAACCGGAACCTGAACCCGAGCCCGAGCCGACAATACCGTGCAACGGTATGCTGATATTATGCTTGAGAACTTATGATAATATCACATTTCCAGAAACACACAACGCTTTTGCTACCGAAGATGATGGTATCTACTATCCAGCAAGTAACCATCGAACAGGGTTTCACGCACAGTGGGAGGCTGGCATGCGAGCGTTCATGATCGACACCCATTATGATAACCTCAATGACAAGACTCTGTCTGGGGTAAAGCTCTGTCATGGAAGTGATGATAGAGGTTTCAGCCCGTGTGTCTATGGTAATGTGAGTGCAGTTGACTGGTTATCTGAACTTAATGATGAAATGGACGACGAACCTAATGATGTTGTTACTGTATTGGTTGAAAATTATGTGACAGCAGAACATCTAGAGCAGGTGTTCATAGATTCTGGCCTGATGGACAAGGTATACATTCACGAGATTAATCAGCCCTGGCCAACTCTACAGGAAATGATTGACAATCAAACTAATTTAGTGGTTTTCTGGGAACAAGGAGATGATGATAGGCATCCATGGATTCATGATTTCTTGACACATAGTTGGACCACAAACTATGGCGAAAGAAGTACCTCTGAGATGGACTGTGATGTCCACAGAGGTGATGGCAATCAGTTAGTGTATCACATGAATAATTGGTTGAGCAATCAGGTCGGTCTTGCTGACCCAACACAAGCGGAACAGGCAAATGACGTTGATTTCTTGGTTCAGAGAGCAAATGAATGCTGGGACGAGCATGGCAAGCGTCCAACCTTCATCGCCGTGGATTGGTGGGAAGAAGGAGATGTGGTGCGTGCTGCGGAAATGATAAATTTGCAAGATTTTGCTGAGAACTAGCCCCAAAATCTTCTTGTCCTCGCATACTCAATCTCCGCCAAATGAATAGCACGATACAACCCATCCCGATTATTACGTGATACTTTTCTCAATATTCGCTGAGCTGTCGCTTCGCCGATACCTCTACCCATCAGGCAAAGGATGGCCTCTTGTCCCCGGTTTTGTACCATTTCGGCATTTTTTATCATTCGTACTCCATCACTTTCTTCGTCTGATGCAACCCAATCCTTCAGCATTGAAAGTAATCCTTCCCGAGCGCAAGCTAGCATCTTACCACCACACTTAATGCAAGTTTTGATATCTGTAATCTCATTGTAACGTGCAACTCTAAATCTACGTATACTATTGCACTTCAGACAGCACAATACTGCCCTTTCATTCTCTAATCGTAACTTCAACCGTTCGCGCACTGCAGCATTATCCCAATTAGGTAACAGTAAATCCTTACTTGAGCGGCGTGACAAACCTATTGGGCCAGCTGCAGCAATTTCCACCGAAATAACTCCATCTCTAATCGAGCGAAGGACATCTGATGCACCCTCAATATCCATTTTCTCAAAGAATAATTTATCAAGAACTTCCTGTAAAACAACAGTTCCTCGGTATTTGCGAATAAGTGCCTGAAGATTTATCCTCCTAGGATCGACTCCATGCCGGATGATGCCGAATGCTTTCCCAACCTCAGCGAAGCGCCATCGCAATTGTCTGGAGTTTGGCAAAGTTACGCTTAGCAATCCTTCCAGTGCGTCGGGAGGGGTCTCATTTAGCCACTCTACCAAATCCTCGGGTGCTATGCCTGAGGCCTGGATTCCAATTCTTGTTGATTCGATAATCAACCGACCCCAGCTGCCTGATTTGGTTGATGCCATTGCTAATAATAAATGGCCAATAGTTTCGTTAATTTTTGTGCCGTGACAGGAATTAATGATTATAGCGTCGTTTATTGGTTCAATAATAAATTGGCTATCTGTTGGTAAACTACCAGATTTTTCCATATGTTCACCAATCTCTTCACTGAGCATACCAAGGCCGTGCTCATTAATTGGATAATCAGATATCTGCAGTTTATTGACAACCCGTAGGTTGTATCTATCCAGTGGTTGCTGAGTATCATTTGATTCCAATAATCCCAAATCATTAGCAATCAACTCGCGTAACTTTCCTATTTCTCGTGCTACGTCAGCTGGAACAGGCGGCAACTCACCAACCCACTGTGGCGCTTTGGCTTGGTCTGATGCAGGGATTACTAACAACTCTGATTTCTCCGGGTCAGCATCGATAATCATCCATGTTCTACCGGCAATAACGAAGCGGCGGACCGCCCCATCCTCATCTTCTCCTGAATCATTAAGCGACAGAACAAACGCTTCATCCACTGTGCCAATCGTCCGCCTAGTAACGCTATCCCTGACTTTGTAAGATTGCTTATCAGGAATCATCGACAAATGATTTGTTACCCAATCTCTAGTTCTTCCGGACACAGAAAACCAGCCTCTGTGATATTTTTTCGGCAACCTAACCTCCATTTTTTTTAATTTAGGGTCTATTTCTTCCTCTGGCGTTTTGAAAAGTGGCCTATCCTCGGGGAAAGTAATACCCTTATTCTCGGTCATTTCTTTAGCCTCGTCATAAATTGCTTTTGGCCACCTATACCAGGGGACGTCCGAGGGTTTCTCGGAGTAATTGACCAACCAATTCTCGGCTATTATTGCGAGTAGTTCAACGGTATCTTTACGCGTCCAGTGCTTGAATTGAGGTGCTTGTTTGAGAATTTGTGTTGCCTCATCAATCGGTATTGCTTTGAAACTATGAGCCATTAAGATTAGCTGGTTTACCGCCACAGTTCGTGGATTATTACGCCACACAACTGGTTCTAATTCACCGCGCATCGCCCGTTGTGCAATGACTGTTGCCTCTGAAAGTTCATCACAATCCCAAGCGAAAATGTTACCTCGCCCAATGCCACCAAGTCGGTGATCTGCACGACCAACTCTCTGCAATAAACGGTCAACAGATCTAGGACTCTTTATTTGTATAATCCGATTGATAAGGCCAATATCTATACCTAACTCTAAACTTGAAGTACAGACTAGTCCAGAAATTTTCCCTGATCTCAAACCATCCTCCATTTCTATTCGTGTTTTAGTTGCAAGTGAACCATGGTGAACGCCTATTTCCAAATCTGGTGCCATTTTTTGTAACCTATTTGCAATTGTTTCAGCGTCACTCCTGCTATTTACAAACAATAGACACGGTGCGTCTTGTTCAATGATTGATATCACCTTGCGAAAGATTGCGTGTGCTCTCGAAGGAATTGCATATTCAACACCGCCGGTTTCATCATCAGAATTAGGATATTCTGTTTCGACAAAAATCTCAGTTACTCGCTTGCCGGTCTCAATTATTGCTTTACCATTATCTGACAACCATTCAGCCACCTGTTGCGGATTTCCAACAGTCGCTGACAAACCAATTCTTTGAACAGTCCTACCAGATAGCGCTTCTAGTCTTGCAAGCCCAATTGACAATTGCCAGCCTCGCTCGCTAGCAGCGAGGTCGTGAACCTCATCAACAATAACCGCTCTGAC
>JAYXVG010000116.1:0-3806 GCA_036021875.1 Thermoplasmatota archaeon
TGTAATATTTGATTCATTTATCCCAATTGGAATTTTAATTTTACGAGGATTGAGATGCATCCCTTTACGTGCCGCTTTTTGTATTGCTTCCTTGGCGGTCCACAGCATCACACTATCGGCTGGATTGTCTCGAAGATAAGTTAACTCATCACCACTCGCCATCATATCAAATACTCCATCTGAAATTTTCAAATCAACGGGTTCGGCATCTATTCCAATAGTCCATCCCGATTGTATCAATGCAACAAAAGCTCTCCCATTAGAATGGCCAACTGAAATTGATGGTAGAGGTTGTCTAACCCAAGTTCCAGGTAAGTATGCTACACTTGGGGCGCGATATTCGTTACGCCTAACCTCGAGTAATGAGGTATCAACGCCCCATTGTTTGAGAGCATGTTCAAGGAGTAACCTCCCACTTAGGTGTTCGTTTACTCGCTTTTTTGTAGCGAATTTGGCAACCTCATCAGGATCGGCGAGTTGAACATTATTTAGTTCAAATGTTTGAATTGGTGCTGTGACACATAAGAGTTTAGGACTATCTAACCCAAAATCAACATTAATTTGTTGCATCAATGCCGCCCTCATCGCTCTAATGTGAAGCGTTGATCTTCAGGAACTGGCGCCATACTCTTGAGTCTAAGGCCCTTCATTGCAAGAACTGGAGCCTCATCATCGCCAACAATTAGCACATCATGAACGGTTATTCCAGATTCTTCTACCGCTACTCTAATACTTCTTACTCGCAGGATCTCATATCTATCAGGTACGCGTAGGTTTGTTGACCATTCAATACCAATTGGCAGGGATGAGAACCCTTCTGATTCCATGGCGACAAAACCAGCATTCTGGAATCCTGCTTCGATAAGCATTGGCAGTGCCTCTAATAGAACCTCCTCGCCGTGTACCTCGCTTTCAAATTGCTCAATTATTGGAAGTTGATTACGCATTAACGCAATACCATCTGCACCTGGTGAGTTTAGATCTCCAACTCCACGAATCACACCACCGTGCGATTGGAATCTCGGGCCGTGGAAATAGCGTTGGTAGATAAACGAGGGTAAAAGCGCTAAATCATCAAGCGCAGGTGTTCCAATATCTGGCATCGCTGACACTTCTGAATGCAAAAATTCCGTCAAGTCATCACTCTTTTCGACAAGTCTAACGGTCGCAGCATGATGCTCTCTTTCACCAAAAACATCCCCTTTTGAATTCATTAAATCCGATACTAACTTACAAGTTACCCAATGCAGATCATCTGTTGATTTCTCTAAAGTTGCAACTACTCTTACCTTCATTTCAGGCTTAAGGAGTTTTACTGGAAGGCCGAAACTGACGTTTTCAAAACCTGCAATGCAAGTGGTCGGCTTGAGGAGTAAGGCGTTTTCGGCAAACATCTCTAGAGCCATTACACCTGGGTGATATGGTATGCCGTCAATTGCGTGGTCCAGTAGGAATGGGTGTATTTTTGTTGATAACGTTGTTTCAGTTGTTATTGAAATGTGCTCATCTAATGTGATAACTTTGTCAATCAACGGGAACCGTGAAGGTTCTGCTATTATTGCAGCCATTTCTGATGGCAATCTCAAAGGTGGTTCCCGGAAACTGTCGAATCTATCCATTAGACCTAATGAGCCGCAACCTAACACTCTTCGCTTACCTCCAGCCAGTGCTTCGTCAACGAAAATTTCGACTCCTGTTGCGACATCTAGTGTTTCAATTCCAGCAGCTTCGAATACCGCTTCGATAGACCCTCGAGTTGCCATTCCTACATCTTTCCATCCGGTCCAGCCAATCGCTACAGCCCGACATTCCCCACTAGCGGTCAATCTAGCCATCTCGGCATCCAAAACGCTGTTTGCCGCCGCATAGTCAGTCTGACCTCCATTACCAAAACGCCCTGCAACGCTAGTGAAACATGCGGCGAATTTCAACGACTTAGTACCGGATGCATCTGCAGCGGCAATAAGTGATTTCCAGCCGTCTAACTTGACACGAATTACCCTGTCAAAGATAGCATAATCTTTGTCCGCAACTAGTTTTGAATCTTCCAAACCTGCGCCGTGGACAATACCTGTTATCTTACGTTTTAGTGACGTCCCAAGCTCAATCATGCCCTCCATATCCATCACATCTACCGATTGATATCTAGCCTTATTCCCGGTCTTCTCAATGTTGTCTAGAGTGATGAAAACATCCCTGCTGCGGGTATATTTCTGCCATTCTTTGTTCCACTCAACCATGGTAATCTTACCATTTTCGCTCTCTTCTACCATTGATTCTCTTAGTGCCATTTTTCTTGCATTGAGTTCAATTTCATCCCAGTCTATCCAAGCTTGGGTCTCATCAATCAACTTTGAACGCCCTAACAGAATGAAATGAGCATTTGCATCAGTACTTGCCTGGGCGACACCAATAACGGATGCCGCAGTCACTCCAGAACCACCTCCAGAAACTATCCACGTATCACTCGAGGTAAGCGGTTCTCGCATAGCCTCTAATTTTTCATCAAAAGCCACTAGAGCCCATCTACGGCCGTCTCGATCAATTCCAATCTCGACCTCTCCACCTGTGTTGAAAACATCATCAGCAATTATCTCTGCTGCATGAGAGGCATCTAGGACTATTTCTGGATGTAAATCGAGTGCTCTAGCTCGCAAGTGAGGTTGTTCAAATGAGTATGATTTGGTAATCCCTGTTGCCGAGGCTTGCACCGAATTAAACAGTTCTCCCACGTTTCCGTGCCGTCCGTCAAGGGTTGTAACTGATACAACAATACCATTTTCCAACTTACCTAGTTTACTATCAAGTCCCTTCAGTAAAGTGAACCAACCGTGAGCAGCAAGGGATATTTGAGATGACGGATAAGTATCCTCATCCCATTCAACTCCAGCGAGTTTTAGTGCAGCTAGATGGATGATTCCAGAAACATCTGATTTGTTTAACTCTGTACATACTTGTTCAATATGCTCAGTATTTGCTGGGTCAGCCCTGAATACAGTTCGATTGCCTTCCTTTTGCTTTGACATGTCGCGTATTTCTGATTCAAATCCAACTCTGATTGCATCAAGTCCTCTTGCTTCAAGTTTCAGGCACAACTCCTCAGCGATTCCCCAGCCATCGTCAGTAACCACCACGGTACCCGATAACTCAATTGATTCTTTGATGCCCAAGCACTCTTCAATCTCTACCTGCCAACGTCGACAGCCCACCGCCTTAATTTGATTTGGCACCGGTGATTCTGTGCTAATAATTTGAGTCGCAGTATCCTCCTGATGCCTATCGCCGGATAACGATTCGTCGGTTTGTGTATGTAGTTCTTCTAGTAGGTTTTGTTTGCTTGCACCCGTCATTTTCATGATATATCCTGTAAAGTGATTCAAGGTCGGGTGGTCACTAAGCACAAAATCTTCGTCTACTGGTAGATTGAAGATTTCGCGCACCTCCGCCATAATCTCTGCTTGCTTGACTGTATCAATGCCAAGTTCGCCCTCAAGGTCTTGATCCATTTCGATAAAATCTGCGGGATAGCCAGTATGCTTTACTACAACCTCAACCAGTCTGCTTTCGATTTCATCATTCCCACCAGCAAAATCCAGTGTTGGACTAGCATCGACAGCCTCACTATCTTTAATCCCAGGAGAACCCATCTCGGGTGTGTCATCTTGAGTGGCAAGTGGTTCTTGCAATCTGGTTCCAGTCATACGTTGAATATACGCAATCATGTGATTAAGTGTAGGATAATCAGCTAGGACGAAATCCTCGTCTACTGGTAGGTTGAATCTATTCCTAATATCGGCCATTATTTC
>JAYXVG010000117.1:0-3784 GCA_036021875.1 Thermoplasmatota archaeon
ATAACACCCATGTGTGGGTCCATCAATCCCTGGCGGTATGCATGTCCGTCATCTTTGTAGGTGTCCGCTGTCTTTACTTCAACTGCTGACATTTTTCTGATTTCGCTTGGGTCCATAAGACCGAATCTAATGCTAGCAATTCTCTTGGGTATCAGGGTAGTAACTCTGCTCATCTTCGGTCCTCCAGTTCTAATCTCATGGCCACACCTAAACTCTTCATCTCATCGAGTAGCAATTTGAAGGCATATGAAGTCTGAACCTTGTAAACTTCGGCACCATCACCATGAATTGGGCTAACATAAGTTCGACGTTTTGGATCATACCATGCTAGGTGGCCAGATTGTGCGCACACATACATGTCAATACCATCTGACTCGTCGAGTAATCTGTCCTTGATGACCATTGATGCGCCGTGAGCAATCAAACAATCTCGCTCCATTTCACCGAATCTTAGTCCACCTTGTCTGGCTCTTCCTTCAGTAGGTTGTCGTGTCAGGATTTGCACGCGACCTCTTGAGCGAGCGTGAATCTTTGAACTGACTAGGTGGTGTAGTCTCTGATAGTAGATACAGCCAATGAAAATTTCCGCTGGATATGCTTGACCTGTTTCACCATTTATCATGGTTTCACGACCTGAGTGAGCAAATCCGTTTCGGATTAAACCGTCTCTCAAACTGCCTTCTTTCTCTCCTCTGAAAGCTGTTCCGTCTATTCTTCTGCCTTCTAAGGAGCCTACTTTACCACCAATCATTTCCAATACGTGCGCTACTGTCATTCTTGACGGAATAGCGTGAGGGTTGATAATCAAATCAGGCACTATTCCTTCAGCTGTGAATGGCATGTCTTCAGGATCAACTAGTCTGCCAATGACACCTTTTTGACCGTGGCGAGAGGCGAATTTATCTCCGACTTCTGGCACTTTGTGGCTACGAACCATGACTCTTACCATTCGACCAGAATCTAGTGATTCAGTGACATATACATTGTCTACCCATCCTTTCTCGCCATGTCTGACGAGCATTGATGACTCCCTTCTCTCTTGGGCCATTAGGAAAGCGCCACCGGAGGATTCTTCCAAGAATCGTGGAGGGCTTGTTTTACCTACCAAAACATCACCGCCTTCTAGATACTTTTCCGGCAACGGCAAGCCATCGCCTTCAAGGTGCACGTAAGATTCATCGGGCTTGAGACCCTTGACTTCTTGCAAAGATGTTCCTGGCTTTTCGATTTCTTCGACTTGACCGCCTGGGAACCTACGGCGCTCTGCGTTGTAAGTTCGCATGAATGTAGAGCGCCCAAGACCAAGATCAATTGAACCACGATTCATTATTACTGCATCCTGCATGTTGTAACCGTGCAGGGACATAATAGCAACTATGAAGTTTTGACCACCTGGTCTTTCATCGAAATTTGTTGTTTCCATCGCTCTGGTTCGAGTGATAGAACGCTGTGGATAGTGAAGGATGTGAGCCCTAGTGTCTGGGCGCAGGCGGTAGTTAGACGATGGAAGTCCTAGTGATTGTTTGACCATTGCTGTTCCGCCAGTTACCCGCGGAGTGGAATTATGTTCTGGATATGGTATAAGTGATGCACAAACTCCGAGCACAAGTTGCGGATCGATTTCACAGTGAGTGTGTTCGGGGGTGTATTCCAATGGAACTGAAAAGCTGGCTACTTCCCAATCATTGTTTGGCATCCTAATCTTTGCCTTCAACTTGGCTTCTGTTGCGCCAGGCTCACCTAAGTTCGTCCATTCAACGCTCTCGTTGGTAATTGGTCTGCCTGCATGCTTGCCCTTTGGAACAGTTGCTGGTAAGACGAAAGGTTTCGGTGCGATGTAGAGATCTTCCTCTTCTTCGGCGTCAACCCACTCGATTATGCCCTCATTGACCAGATTTCTGAACGTCATCTCTCCTGCATTGAGCGCTTCCAAGTGCTGTGAGGTCAACCGAGGTGCTCCATCATAAAGAATCAATAGAGGTCGTAGAATTCGTCCCTTATCTGTGTTGATGAAAATATCTCGGTTTTCGCTATCATAGCGTATTGATACTTCTGGTGGAATGGTTCCACGACGGCGCGCGGATTTGAAGTGTCTAACTAGGTTAGTGCCACGCTTATGAATGCCGTAAATATCTCCGTTGACGTGAACCCTATCTCCGTCACTCCAGTCATCTGGCTGGTAAACATCTAACTCGTCAAGTTGGTTTCTGACATCTTGTTCGCTGATGTGCTCAGAGACATCAATCATTTGTGCGGCATTTTTAACCAGCCCACAATTCTGACCTTCTGGCGTTTCGTTTGGACATAATCTTCCCCAGTGTGTTGGGTGCAAGTCACGCGCCTCGAAGTGGGGCTGACTTCTAACCAACGGTGAAGTAACTCTACGCATGTGGGACAAGGCTGCTAGGTATGTTGTTCTGTCGAGTAACTGGCTGACACCAGAGCGGCCACCGACCCAGTTACCTGTAGCAAGTGCGTGCATGATTTTTGAGGTAAGAACGTCAGGTCTCAAGCAAGAAGTGATTCTTAATTCTCGCTTTCTGTTATGATGTCTTTCTAGTTGATATTTGAGGTCTCTTGCTAACTGGTTTGATGAGACTCTAAACAGGTCTTCAATCAAGTCACCTGCAAGTCTAACTCGCTTGTTGGCGTAGTGATCTTTGTCATTTGGCTCTTTGGAATGCATAGCCATTTCTAGAACTTGCCTAACAATTCTACCCAAGAACACTGCCTTCTTCTTTCGATCAGTTCCCTGATCGCCCAAGTGCGGTAAGAGTTCTCGGTCTAACAACTGGTCAACTCTAGCCTCACGGTAATCCTTCTGCTGGCCTGCAGCGAACTTCTTCTGCAGCCACTCATGTGCCTCTAGCATATTTTGAACAGCATATTCTTCGTTATCATTGACTTCGTTGATGTTTGCAACAATGTACTTAAATGTCTCAGTTGGCCCAGCAATGGCCGTGAAAATTTCCTGATCATTATCGATTCCCAGAGCACGCATGAGCAATACTACAGGAATTGGTGTTGTTCCGGCTGTACTGATTTTTACCATTAGCATGCCATCTCGACGCTTTTCGACTGTTAGTGGTTTTCTCATACCATCTTTTTGCGAGAATATTTTTGCTACTTCAGTTCGCTTTGCGTATCTGTTGTTAATTTCAACAGTTACTCGGTTAGGAGCTAAATCTTCTGTCGAGATTAACACTCTTTCAGTTCCGTTGATGATGAAGTAGCCTCCAGGGTCAAGAGGGTCCTCCCCCTTGTTCTTGAGCAGTTGCTTCCACAAGTCAGAGTCCTCGTTTGAGGTGGTTGGATAAAGCTGTTTATCCCCGGCAATGTGTGCTGGGTGGAGATTACACCTTTTAGAGCGAACCATGATAGGCATGCTACCTACCTGAACACCTTCCTCCTTTGGCGATGGAATACCATTTCGGACAATTTGAAAATCAATTGTGACAGGAGACATGTATGTGAGTTTTCTCAATCTACATTCCATTGGTGTGGATGGGTGTTCAGAGCCGTTTGCTTCTCTGATTGTCGGCTCACCAAGTTGGATATTCTTCAGTCTTATTACTATGTCCTGATCAACCACGTCTAGTTTGATGAAGCCTCCTTCGTCATCATCAATCTCGCCGTCTATTCCGACGCGAATATTTCGAATGATTTTCTCCATCCTAGACAACATGTTGTCCCCTGCAGGGATACAATCATCATATGAGGCGATTTGATGATTGACTAGGCTTCTCTCTTTGAAAAATGATTGAATTATTTCTTGCATTGTTAT
>JAYXVG010000118.1:0-3768 GCA_036021875.1 Thermoplasmatota archaeon
TTTTTAACCTCTTGCTCTTCAAGAAAGGTTGAATTTATTCTTAAAGATTTCCCCGCTACAATTGTATTTCTGTCATTTGAGTAAATAAATACAGAAAAAACATTAAGATTTTCTAAATGATTAGCAGATGAGGTATATGACATTCCAGTCATAGCGTGTTTTTCGCCGCCTTGGAAAATCCACTTTACACCGGCAGACTTGTATTTATCTAAATTGCTCGCACCCACCTTTCCTGGTGAACAATCAATAACAATATCTGCAACATTTAGCAGGTCGGTTAATCCACCATGACATTCATATCCAGCGTCCTCGAAGGCTGAAATTTTTTGTGAATCGTCATAAGTGCAGTATATTGGATAGCCTTTTCTTACTGCTAAATCACAGCCAAATGCTGGTCTTGTTTTTGTAACACCAATAATTTCCATGTCATCCTGTGCATCAACAGCATCTGCTACCCTTTTACCGATTGTTCCATATCCATTAATTGCAACCTTGATTACCATAGTCTCACAGTTGTATGACACCAGAGAATATCTATTAACAAATCGTCACCAAAATTCCACAAAAAAATTGCTTTGTATTGCCTAGCAAATAAGAAGAGTATATGTTCATCCTATTCTGACAGGTTAACATGGCGGATACTCTTGATGTTGTGACCCGGTCATTCAATATCAACAACAAGCTTGGCCCAAAACTAGAAGCCGCAGCAGAGCAAAATGCCATTTTAAGAATAGGTTGGACAAATGCTGGTGACCCTGTGCCAAAAAATGGGGAACTAGGATTATGCCCTGGAATACCAAAAGGTGCGAAGATTAGAGCACTCGGGACATTGGGTTCTTGGACTGCTGCTTTTGGTAAAGGTGGATCATTTACCATTCAAGGTGATACCGGTTCCTTCTTAGGAGCTGCAAACGATGGGAACACGATAATATGTGAAAGGAGTGCTGGTAATTATGCAGGTTTCTGTATGCAAGATGGTAAAATATCGATACTAGACGGCTGCGGTGATGATTTGGGGTCGTTTATGCGTGGTGGATTAATCGTAGTCAGAGGTAATGCCGGCTTGCGCGTAGGCGGAGGCATGAGTGGGGGTATAATCGTCGTTGATGGAGACATCGGAAACGACCCTGGAGCTGGTATGACTGGTGGTAAAATAATTGTTAACGGAAGGTGCCCAAACCCTCCAGAAGGCGTGGTTCTGAGACCAATCACCGAGGTTGAGTTGGCAGACTTAAACAAACAAATTGACGATTCAAACTTCCAAATACCCAACGACTCCGTGTGTCTTGAACCCAGCATTAAGGTGGAAAGGAATAGCGATAGAAAAGTAGTTTCGGCCGGAGACCTGTCAATGATTGGCTTAGTTCCTAACAATACTCAAAAAATAATGCCATATGCTACGTGTGATACTGTAGCCCTGCTGGGAGAGCGCGCTGAGTCAAACACCCCAATTGCATTGCCACTGCCGTTAATGCCGCATATTGAGAATGGTAAAATTCTTTCAGCCAAGCAAAAAAATCCATCAAAGTTAATCGAGAAACAGCCGTTTATCGTCGATAAAAATCCTAGGAGTGTAGATTTTCTATCCGTTGAAATAAACAACCTAACACATGCAACTGATGCCTTACAAGACTCTGGTGGTGTAGTGGTCAACCTGCTCAACATGCCAAGTATGAATGCTGAAGAAATAGATGCGTTATTGGTTGCCTTGCGATCACTCCTTGGAATCGAAAAGCCATTTGGCTTCACTGATGGTGTTGGCAGGATTGAATCATTACATTCAACCGCAGCATATCATAATGCTGATTTAGCTATATGTGCTATTGAAGACGAAACGGGAATATCTGAGGCTGCAAGTCTACCTCTGATTGGTAGGAGTAGCAAGGCTAACCTAGAAAACACCTATACTGATTCTGGGATATCTATTGGATTCTCTGCTAACGCTGAAGATATCGCAAAATTATGTGCAGCAGGATTGAAGTTCGTATGTTGCACTGCTCCGGCTGAGGATTATAATCAGGTTGCTGACTGGCTATCTGATGTTCAAAGGAACTTATCCAGTATCCTACAACGCCTTGGTGTCGAGTCTATTGATGCACTATCTCGACAAAATCTCCGAGCCTTAGATTACGAAACTGCCGCTGTCAGCGGCTTACGCCTAACAGGTTATGAGAGGCCATTACCACACTGGTTTGCAAGATAGGTGAAGAAATGCCAACTATATCAGTCGAACAAAAAATCCTTGAGAAACTTGTCGCAGCCCATGGGCACACGCACAGTGTCGAGCAGATAGCTGAGCATTTGCCACTATTAGGCACTGATATCGATCGTTGCGATGAGGAATCTCTAGACATTGAAATATTTCCCAATCGACCTGACCTGCTGTCTGGTGAAACCCTATCAAGAGCCATAAGGAATTTCATTCACCATCAGCCTGCACAGCCTGAAATCGATGTATTAAACGGCAATGTTACTATGTATGTTGAACCAGAATTAGCACAAATCAGGCCGGTAATTTTAGGTGCAGTTGTTAGAGATGTCAATGTGAAATCTTTAGATACTGAACCTGATAAGTTTATCAAATCACTAATGGACCACCAGGAAAAACTTCACTTCGCGCTTGGAAGGGGAAGGAAGCGCGCTTCTATTGGGGTCCATGATTTGTCAAAACTAACACCTCCATTTACTGTCAAGGCAGTAGATGGAAGCACGAAATTCACTCCGCTAGCAAATTCCGAGCCAATGGCCATAAATGACATCTTGATTAAACACCCCAAGGGAGTTGATTATGCTCATCTGTTGGATGGTTTCAAAAAATTCCCCGTAATAATCGATTCAGAGGATAATATACTTTCTTTCCCACCAATCATAAACGGCGATCACACAACGGTTACAAGCCAAACCAAAGATTTCTTCATCGACGTTACAGGATGGGACCACCGAGCTTGTGAAGCCTCACTAATGCTAATTGCACTGCAATTAAAAGAGTATGGCGGTAAAATCGAATCAGTCGAAGTGACAGACTGCAATGGGCATAAAGCACAATACCCAATTGGCCAACCACTGACCCACGAACTGCCTACAGAACTACTAGATGGATTATTAGGGCGAAGTCTTACTGATGATGAAATATCTAAAGCAATAAATCGCATGGGTGGTAAGTTTATCAGCCGCTCCAATGAAACCGTGACAGTTAACATGCCACGTTGGAGGTTTGATATCCTCCATCCTGTAGATTTGGTTGAAGATATCGCAATAGGACACGGATATGAAGATCTAGGGCATGATATTCCAAAGTCACCAATGACGGCAAAGCCACGTTTTGACGCTAATTTATTGCGCAGAATCGGCGTTTCAATGCAGGGTCTAGGCATGATGCAAATTCAATCCCTGACACTGTCGAATGATGATGACCAGTTCAACCTAGTCAGGTGGGAAAATGTTGGAGAAGTAACAAGGATTACTAATCCGATAACAATAGATCACACATTACTTCGCCAATACCTTTTACCAGGCTTGCTGAGGTTATTATCATCTAACCGGCATCATGATTTACCGCAAAGCGTTTATGAAATCGGTACAGTCGTTAGAGACCATCAGAACTCCAACCGGCTGGCATTTCTGACAGCAGAGAGGAGCGGCGGCTTTGCTGCGGTCCGTGGTAGAATCCAAGCATTTTTGCGCGACATCGGTGCTGAGGATTACCAAATAGTGGCACTTCCAGACAATGAAGGACCTTGGTTAGCAGGTCGAGCCGCTAAGGTAGTT
>JAYXVG010000119.1:0-3698 GCA_036021875.1 Thermoplasmatota archaeon
CCAGAACTTTCCTAGTTGCAGAGCCGTGATTAAACGCCTCGATGTCAAACTCTTGTGATTTTCCATCTCTTACCTCAATATAGTTTCCAAGGATAATTGGTAGTGTTTCAACATCTTCTGATACCTTATGACCTCGAGCGCTGACAATGTCAACGTCTGTTGTAGCTGAAAGCGCAGAGTTTCTGGCCATTTTGCGCTCTTTTTGATTTAGCTTTCTGGCCCAGTTCTTTTCCACTTTGGGACCATGTGCTCTTCTACCGCCTAATGTGTGGGGGTTCTGTGCACCTCTTCGCTGACCAGTTCTTCTCATAATTCTCGATACACCACGGCCTTTGCCCCACCATTCTACAGAGTGTTTCATACCCGCCATAGGACGCTTTTTGCCTTCGTGAGGGCGAGAACCATATGGTTGTCTTCGGTTAGCGCGGCTTGAGGCAACTGCTAATTTGACTAAGTCAGCACGCATTGGTGTCTTGAATGAGTCAGGCAGTGTAACTTTTGACCCGTTTTTTACCGAAATTTCGAAAGTATCCTGTAGTCGTCCTGCATCTAGTTCATCAGCACTGATAGTGTTAGTAATGTCCTTGACTGCTACCTTCATGTTCAGGCCCCCTGCTTTGATGCAGTACTTACATATGTGATCTCATAGTCATGCAATGTCTTCGTTGAACCACGTGTTGCATCTCTGAATCTGATTAATCTCTTGGAAGGTCCTGGAACACTGCCCTTGACTAGTATATAGTCGGACTTAACTTCGCCGTAATGCAAGAACCCACCTGCTGGAGTGATAGAGTGTTCTTCCGGGTTCGCTACTCGTAAGATTCTCTTATTGTATTCAGTTCTTTGATGATATCCAGTCTGTCCACCTTGTCTGATGGTCTTTCGGACATAACCAGTTCCAAAGTCACCCATGTTTCCATGTTGCCTTCGTTTCTTTGAATTCTTGTGTGATTGTAGTTTACCACCAAATCGGCGGATAACTCCTTGCCAACCGTAGCCTTTGGTAACCGCTACTATATCTGTCAGGCCGCCTTCATCAAAGCAGTCAGCGAATGAAAATTCTTGGCCTAGTTTATCCTTTGCAAAAGCGAGTTGATCAGAGGGACTGCCACCGTCTAGGCCAACTTCCATAACATCGGGAATCTTGGTTGGAACTCCGGAGATTTGACTTGGCTGGGTGGCAACTATCATACGAACTTCGCAAAGGTCTGAGTTTTCTAGATTCTCAAAGTGCTTATCTGAATCGTGTTCTTTTCGCTCTGGTAGTCGCTTGAAAAGGTCGCTAAAAGCATCAGCAATTTGGCCGGCTTCTACCCATGCTTCTCCAACAGCCTGTTTGCCATACGGAGTCATTTGATACCCTCTAACGCCCAAGACACGCATCTTTGGGCATTCAACTACGGTTACAGGAATTCTGGTTTCCTGTCCGGCTGATGGGCTTCTTGGGTTTAAATCACGAGCCAGTATGTGAGTCATTCCGGCTTTCCATCCGGCAAATCCCTGTATTCTGACTTCGCTCGCTTCGGTTTTTGGCCACGATTTGACGTGCCCGAATGGGCGTCTGGCACGCTTACGCGGGCTGAACGCCATCGAACCTCTTCGTGGGTGACTTCTTTTCGCCATTCGGATTCCTCCATTATTTATGCAACGTAGTGGCCCCACCGAGAGGGCATACGAGGGCTCTCAGGACAGGAGTAGCCGTGACACTGCGTCACATTCCGACGATCGCGGAACAAGACTATTGGGGTCCTCTTGGGATGGCCCATTGTGTCTGGCTGCTCACCTTTGAGCATCCATCCGACTTACCCTTGGTATATGAGTGGTTCGGTCGACATTGGGATTGTGTCACTCGATTACACAATCAGTCAATGAGCACTATTTTATCCGTTAAGGGATTGCTTAATCGACATCATGCTTTTGAACCTTCGACCTCGTGTGACCATGATGCCTACTGTTGTTCACCCTTTCCTAAGGCCGGGAGTTGAGGCAAGGGGATACCAGATAAGGGCGCTACAAAGTGCTCTGAGTTCATCAACACTAATGGTTATGCCAACAGGTTTTGGCAAAACCGCAGTAGAGTGGATGGTGATGGCTGAATTTCTCAAGCAAACAGACAAAAAAATTGTTCTTATTGCACCCACAACTGGTCTGGTTGCTCAACAACAGAGAATGGCTCGGGACATGATAAATATTGATCCTGAACTGATAATGCGTTACACCGGTGAAACTCCGCCAGAGAAACGAAGTAAAATATGGGATGATGGAAAAATCTTGATGGCTACTCCGCAGGTAATAAGAAACGACGCAGCGAGCGGGAGAATATCTTTGTTGGATGTATCATTGATTATATTTGATGAGGCTCATCACGCAACTGGTAATCATGCTTATGCTCAGGTCGGAGATCTGTACCTCAATCAAAATCCTGACGGATACTCACTGGCTGCTACCGCTAGTCCGGGAACAACAAAATCGGCGATTTTGGAGGTTGCTAAAAGGCTGGGCATTGACATATTCGATGTTTCGCTAAAAGATGAAGCGCTTCTGAAAGCATATGCTGTAACTTTGAATAATGATGAAATCAGTATAGAACTGCCAGAAGCTCTACAAACGCTAATCTACCCACTTCAAGAACACCAGGCAAATGAGGTTGAGAGCATCCAAAGGATGGGATTTATGGCACCGGTAAAGAACGTCACTTCCAGAATAATAACCGAGGCCCAAATGGCAGCGAGTAGAGCGATTAAGCGACGAGATGCAAGAGGTTACGGTGCGGCGAAGAAAATCTCTGATATTCGACGTATGCACATGCTTCTCGATTTACTAAAAACTCAAGGGGTAAAAGCGGCGTTAGCATTCCTAGACAAAGCTGAAGATGACGGTAGAACCGGAGAACGAGTTACAAACAGATTCTTGGCTTTACCTGTGGTTCATAATTTTAGGATAAACGCAAGAAACCTTGGTGAGATACACCCAAAAGCTCAAGTTGTTGAAAATATGGTTAGTAGAACAATTAACCAAAATCCTTCGTCAAAAATATTGATTTTCACAGAATATCGCTATACAGTAAGCAACCTTATTGAATCTCTTGCGAAGATAAAATCAGTAAATGCATCACAATTTATTGGCCAGTCCACTAGTGGCAAACAAAAGGGCATGTCACAAAAACAGCAGTTAGCCAGATTGGAAGAATTCAGAAATGGCGACATCAACGTATTGGTTGCGACATCTGTTGGGGAGGAAGGTCTTGATGTGCCGGCAGCAGACTTGGTTTTGATGTATGAGCCGGTACCAAGCGCAATAAGGTCAATTCAGCGTCGAGGTAGAACTGCTAGGCAGCGTCCAGGGACCGTGAAAACCCTGGTAGCTGTAGGAACACGTGACCAATTTGTAAGCCGCGCAGCGAAAGCCAAAGAGCGAAAAATGCATAACAATTTGAGAGATATTGAACGCCAAAAAAGGTTTAATTTCCGAACCAATATTATGGCGAGTAATTTAGATTCATTTAGTGTCAAGATTGGAGAAGAAATATCACCATCGGCAAAGTTTCTGCAATCTGAAATAGACCGGCTTAATGCTCTTTATCCTAGCAACCAGTCAAAACAAGATCATGAACAAGAGAATAGTATACCCGCTCAACAAAAGCCAAAAATGGTTGCTGCGAAAGATATGCGGCCAAGAAATCAGACGGGGCTGGATGA
>JAYXVG010000120.1:0-3686 GCA_036021875.1 Thermoplasmatota archaeon
ACAAGGAAACCCCTATCTCAGTTAAATTGAAACATCGGGATGGTTTTCAAGGCACTAACACAGTTAGTATTCCCGATGATGCAAAAGCCATTGATCTGAGCGTCAAATTAGATCTCAGGGATGAGTCGGCAGCTAGTATCGATTTCATTGCCGGAATAAGTCACCTAGATGATAATTTGTTGGAAGATTGGGGTGTCTCGCTCATTAATTTATCAGATTCAGCCGAGCTTCCTCTGGTTACCTCTGACGGAATCAGACTCGCTTATCACAATGGTCTTGTTCCCCTTGATGCGTTCACCAGTGCATTTCCAATTGATGACATAGCATCAGGTATTTCCGATGCCGTTGGCAGTGCGAACCTAATAACGATGAATCCAATGTATTGGGTAGATGACGCACAAGCCGATGGCTTAACCAGTCCAGGAGGACTAAACTATACTCATGGCTCAGGATGCACCGAATCTAATTTATTACCTCCCGACACCCATTATTGTCTGCAGGGTCCCTCGGCTATGGGCAATGAATATCCGGTATTTCTGCGCTCGACCAGTGAACCTTTCTCTGCTAGTCTTATTGATATACTGAAAGATAATTTCGGTGACGGCGATCTGAGTGAGTATGTCGATGTTATTCAAGAGAGTGATCTTCGAGATTTATTCAACAGCGGGATTTCAGTAGAGAGCGTCATACCCGGGGATTTCCTTGATTCAGTAATTCCTGAAAGCTTGCCGCCGGCAGAATTGACCTTGGAAATAGTCCTGCCGACTTGGGTCAGAACTGCTGATGGTGGAGATCGGTTGACCTTCGTAAAGACTTTGCAAGGAGCCAATGACCTAGATGTTTCCCTGGCCGGAACAGATCCTTACGATTGGAGAACTAACATCGAAGATGATGATGGGAACGTGCTGTGTACAACTCTACAGAGAACCTGCATCAGTAGTTCGGTGGAACTGGATGTATCTGCTTTTAGAATCAACGAATGGTCACAGTCAATTTCGCTGGATTTCGCTCTAGATGCAGAGGTATCGATTTACCGAGTAATGATTCCACTTGATGAAATCAACCAAAGCGATTCTACAAAAATAAATTTTGAAGCAGCGCCATCGGACCTGCTGCGCCTCGGACTAGATCTTGCAGGTCGCCTTGCTGAGCCGAAATCATTCGACGATATCGGCAATATATGCAGCGAAGAACAAGATTATTCGGTCTGTGAGAAGAATCTATCTCTAACATTTACTCCAGACGGACTGACTGAACTTTCAGTAGATATTGGGGAAATGATAACAGCATATATTCAGCAAAGCGGGGCTGAGATACCAAATGGTGAGGATTCACCCTTTGGTCAAGTAGACCTGAGTGGTTTTGAAATTCAAACCAGAGTTGATGGACTGTCAGGTCTTGACCAAGATATCGGTGATGACAAACCCATTACTCTAAGTGTAAAAATTCCCGAGGTCGAATTCAAGTTGGAGTTAGATGGCAACCTGGGAGAATTGGCTGATGGAAATACTGACAGCCTTGAATTAAATTTTTTCGCTAATGCTTTCCGTGGACTACTGATTAATCCGCTGGTATCGGCAGCCGAATTACTCGGAACATCTCTGACAAATAGTGTTGTTTCTGGTAGTGGGATAACTTATCCCGGTCCAGACGCTGAAGCAACCTCAATCTCGTTTGATGGCGATCCGTCAATCTCTGAAGAGTATGAGTTTTCTTTGCATGGCCCGATATCTGTCATCCTGCCTCGTGGTATAACTATTGAAGATGTGGAAGACTCAGCGGGCCACCTTTCGATAACCAATGAGGGGGGGCGTCAAAAGATAACCTACAACGTACCCGCTGAAGAGTTTGAGAATACCATCTCTTTCAGAATAAAAGTTTCATGGCTTTATTTGTTGATGCAATTTTGGGTTTATCCGACGTTTATAATTGCCTTGTTAGCACTGTTTATTCGGAGACGACGTAGAAAAAAGCGTCTCAAAAAGCAGCGTAAGGCGGCCGCAGCTCAGCAGGGAACCAAGGTTGCAATTGGTGACAGTGAATTTGCCGACTTACGCGGTTTCAAGAGTGAAGGTTTGCACGGAGACTTGCAACAATTTGAGGACTATTCAACTGCAGACTCACCACCGATGATTGACCTGGGCGATGAAAGATTCGATTAGTGATTTATTGCTTCAAATATTCGTTTAGCGAGCGCTGGACCAATGCCGGGCACTGTTCTGATATCCTTCTCGCTAGCATGAAGAATCTCTTTTCGTCCTCCAAAGTGTCTTATTAGGGTTTGAAATTTTTTTGCTCCTAAGCCAGCGACATTTTCCAACGGGTCAGCAAATTTCTTCTTACTGCGTTGTTGTCTATGAAAGGAATTGACAAATCTATGTGCTTCATCTCGAGCATGGATAAGTACTCTCCCTCGGCGGTCAATTACCAGAGGCTGTTTACCGATTCTATAGATGGTTTCCTCACGTTTTGCCAGTGCAGCGATAGTGAACTTATTGGCAAATTTTGACTCGTCAACCATCTTACTAATCATATCTAAATGTGTTTGACCGCCATCTAACAACAGCAGATCAGGCCATTCAGTTTGCCGCTTCATCCAGCGTTCGACAACTTCGCGCATCATTCTAAGATCATCTAATTGTTCGCCCTTGACGGTATATTTTCGATATTCGTCTTTAAACGGTCTGCCGTTTTTGAAACAAACACTAGCGCCAACTCTGTTATCGCCTTGAATTTGGGCCATATCAAAGCATACGATGTGATCGAGTTGTTGCATCTCTAGCAGTTTTGCTCCGTCATCTGCCGCCCTTTTTTCTAGTGAGCCGCTGGCTTTATTGACAAATCTAATCAGTTGTATCTCAGCATTTTGGGCGGCAAGCTGCATCAATGTCACAAAGTCTCCCCTAGATGGATTTCTGACCTCGACAGAAGACTCTCGACGCGTTTGTAACCAGTCCTCTACACCATCAAATAGTGGCGTGGGAGTAATCAGTAATTTTGGTGGACAACGATTAGCGTAGTGATCGGCAACAAACATCGAGATGGTTTCACCGATATCTCCTCGATGAATCATTTGCCAGGATTCTTGACCTTTCACCACACCATCATCAGCATGCAGAACAACAATTGCTGCTAAGTCTCCCTCTGAGGCAAAGCCAATCGTATCACAATCACGATACACTTTACTTGACACAATGTGTTGGCTAGTTGTGGTACGGATTGCTTTGATGAGGTCACGATGTCGTGCAGCATTTTCATACTCTAGTTTGTCCGAGTGAGCATCCATCTTGACAGTAAGTTCCTCAATCAATTTTCCAGCATTGCCGTTGAGAATTTGCCGAACTGCGGTTATCCTTTGTCGGTAGTCTGCATCAGAACCAGAGTCAACATAGCCGAATGGGATATTATTCTTATCATCGCGTAATCCAAACTCTCTGCGGAGTAGCTTCAGAACTTGCTTTGCTGCACCCGCATTTGGAAATGGCCCCCAAATTTCAGCGCCCTTCGGTGGCCTCCTAGTATAGAGGATTCGCGGCAAATCATCCGAACTTAGTGCCAAATACGGGAATGACTTGTCATCTTTCAACATTGAATTATAGCGCGGCTTGTGCTCTCTAATTAGTTGTCTTTCAAGAATAAGCGCTTCGTGAGGTGAAGCCGTAACAATACATTCAATGTCGTCAGAG
>JAYXVG010000121.1:0-3657 GCA_036021875.1 Thermoplasmatota archaeon
GAGCAAAAGTGGTCAACAAGTTACATTGCCGTCTTGCCTTTCCTGCACTGCTTGTCGTCTTGATGAAGATGACATTATGTATGTCTGCATGCATGTCGTCTGCGATGATGATGCTCTCCAAATGGAGATCCTTCTCCACCTTCCTCTCCAGCAACAAGCACCTCCCTACAAGCAACTCCTTCAGGATATGGTAAAGCCTCTTCAACAATAAATAATCTTCTAAGTGCAATTGTGAACATTGTCCCCATAAGACCGCCCAGTAAAGCAATAATAGTAGTCTCCAAGAGTTTTATGTCATCCCACAAGTTTGGTATAACCAACAAAGCAGGAACAGTGAAAATAACCCCAGCGGCAAGGGATTCACCGGCACTAGCCATTGTTTGAACAGCATTATTTTCCAATATTGTAACATCCCTAAACAACGATCTAAGGATAATCATAGACATAACTGCAGCCGGTATACTTGCAGATACAGTCATTCCTGCATACAGCCCCAGATAGGCGTTTGCTGCAGTCATCAAAATGCCTAGGAGTATGCCTACGATAACAACTCTAACAGTCAATTCTAGAGGCGACTCAGTGGCTGGGATGTAAGGTGAACCGTGCTCCGCCATGGCTTACCTAAAGAATTCTGATTGTTGAAAACATCGCAAAATGAAAGGGAATTCCACCACCAAAATGATAAGTGTATTTGACGTGGTTAGAAGGACGGTCGATGGTCATGAATGATAAATGGCATCAATTAACACCAGTAGAAGTGATGATTGATTTGGACGTCGGTAGTTCTGGGTTATCTTCCCGTGAAGTCGACCTTCGGCGACAAAAATTTGGCGAAAATAAATTGGCTGAACCTGATAGAATACCCGGGTGGAAGCGTTTTCTATCACAATATAATGATCCATTAAATTACCTACTTATTGGGGCAGCAATTGTTGCTTTGTTGATTCACCCTGATGAACCCGGTGATGCAATATTTATTTTCATGGTATTAACTGCAAATGCATATTTTGGTTATTGGCAGGAAGGTCAAGCGGAACAGGCGATGGAATCGCTCAAGCAAATGTCTATCTCCCAATGTGTTGTTGTAAGAAACGACACAGACATTGAAGTACCAACTTTAGATTTAGTGCCCGGAGATATAGTTAATTTATATGAGGGGTTAAATGTTCCAGCTGATATTAGAATAATCGAATCATTTCAGTGCAAAATAGACGAATCTGCATTGACAGGTGAATCACTAACTATTGAAAAATTTGCTGAGCCATTGCCAGTTGACACACTTCTTGCAGACCGTAAAAACATGGCTTTTATGGGGACTTGTGTTGCCTCTGGTAGAGCAGTAGGAGTTGTTGTTTCAACCGGCATGGAGACACAACTAGGAAAAATTGCTAGCGATATTGCAAGTTCAGAAACTCCTAAAACACCGCTTGAATTGAAACTAGAATCATTAGGTAAGTTCCTAGGATTTATTGCGTTAATAGTTGCAGTCTTATTAGTATCAATCGAGATGATTATTGCATACGGCAATCCAAAAGTCGACATATGGGAGGCGGCGATTGACCAATTCATCATTGCTATAGCAATATTTGTGGCAATAGTTCCCGAGGGATTGCCTATTATTTTGGTTATTACTCTAGCCCTCGGAATGCGTAATATGGCAAAACATAAGGCAATTATTAGGCGTATGAAAGCTGTTGAAACCTTGGGGTCAACAACGGTAATTTGTTCAGATAAAACTGGGACTCTGACAAAAAATCAGATGACAGCGAGACAGATTTCTACAACAGAAGGGACTTTCCAGATTACAGGCGAGGGTTTCAAACCAAAAGGCGACATTTTATTTGAAGGTAGGCCGCTAGGGGACGATGATTTGTCCAAGCATCAAAATGATCTCGGATTCAGGCTCGCTTCAGCCTGTTTGAGTTTGTGTCACAATTCCCGAATCAGTAAAGTTGACGGGCATTGGGAAGCGCTAGGCGACCCAACAGATTCAGCGTGTGCAGTAGCAGGATGGAAAATTAATGGCGATGTGCAGAAGTTCGCACAACGCCATAGTCGTTTACATGAGTTGTTTTTAGACACCAAAAGGAAAAGAATGTCAGTGATTCATGAATATGAAGGAGAAAGATGGGTATTTTCCAAAGGCGGAGCTGGTGGATATATCGACTTAGTAGATTGGAAAGTATCTGGTGACGAGGTAGTCCCGATAGAGCCGGAAGATTTCGATAAAGCCGCTGAAGCCAATAAGGACATGGCAGGAAAGGCTATGCGTGTATTAGCATTGTGCGCAAGGCAACTAGATGATGACGAAGACATGTATAACATGGAAAAGATTGAATCCGGATTGATATTCCTTGGTTTAATTGGGATAATGGATCCCCCGCGGCCAGAAGTAAAAGAAGCGATTGAGATATGTCAAAAGGCCGGCATTACGGTCAAAATGATTACTGGCGATCAACAGTTTACTGCCACCGCTATAGGTAAGGAGCTCGGGATTACCGATGGTGGGATTCCAGCAGTGAATGGTGGCTCAATATCAAAGTTTTCAGATGCAGAAATGGATGAAGCAGCGGCAAACTCTACTATTTTCTCAAGAGTCACTCCCGATCAAAAGATGCGAATTGTAAGTTCGTTGCAGAGCCAAGGTGAAATTGTTGCGATGACGGGTGATGGAGTAAACGATGCTCCAGCACTATCAAGAGCCAATATCGGTATTGCTATGGGAATTGCAGGAACCGATGTTGCTAAAGATGCGGCAGATATGGTGCTGCAAGATGACAATTTTGCTAATATCGTAAATGCTGTAGAGGAAGGAAGAAAAATCTATCAAAACATACGTAATTTTGTTAGATATCAAGTCTCAACTAATGTTGCAGCCGTCTCCTTAATCGTTATATCAACGCTTATATTTGGTTGGAATTTACCACTAACCGCAACCCAAATATTAGTAATTAATATCCTAATGGATGGCCCACCAGCAGTTGCTCTTGGAGTAGAGAAAAAACACGGTAATGTGATGAACAGACCTCCTAGGCCTGTAGATGAGGGTCTTCCAAATAAGAATGATATTTGGCTAATATTTTATCTTGGGGCAGTTATGGTTGCTGGAACATTGCTCGTATTCTTCCTCGCCGGTGGTGGCCTTGAATCGTGTTCTGGACTACCTCTTTCAGATGGTAGTGATTTACCATTTGACCAGGCAGCCTGTGAATCTGGGGATGCTACAGCAATAGCTCAGTGGCAAAGTTATGCAGATGATAGATTCGTTCATGCACAGACAATGACTCTGTCTGTTTTCATTATGTTTCAATTATTTAATGTAATGAATTGTCGCTCTCAAGAAGAGAGTATATTTTCGTTGGGTGTATTTTCAAACAAAGCAATAAACATCGCTTTTATAGCTTCTTTCTGCTTATTATTATTCTTTGTTCAGTTGGCTAACTTCACCATACCTTTTACTGGCTTTGAAATAGGGGGTTTGCTTTCAACTAAGGTTTTATCTCTCAATGATTGGTTTATCATAATTTAACTGTCCTTCAAGATATAGTTCTTTTACGTCTTCAAATAAAGGAAGATTTTCTGGAATGCTTCCAGAAACTTTAAAATTTAAAGAACGTATTTTTTTCATTAAATCTTGATCTATTCTGCTTTTTGCAA
>JAYXVG010000122.1:0-3641 GCA_036021875.1 Thermoplasmatota archaeon
GGCTTAGCTGGTTGGCGGTGGACAAAGTTTCTGATGGCCCTAGTCAAGGTTTCACCAGAGAGTAAATCTGGTCGATTTGGGAAAATTTCAATGTCGAGTGTCTGAGCATCACATCTATCTATGTCGGTTCCAAGCAACGGTAATTCATCAGCTATCTGTCCGACATCATGGTCAAGCTTGTGTTGCGCAAGCAACTTTGCGATAAGTTTCTGCTCTACTGAGATTGTTGGCATTATTTCACCTACCTAGCAAACCAGTGTGGCAATGGGCGCTCATACCCTGTCAATCGTAATCCGCTGACAGCAGCGGTTTCATAATCCAGTGCACGTAGGTTCTGACGGCTCAGTGCGTCGATTGATTCAAGGCCGAGTCTTTGTAATGTATCCGCAAGTTCTGTGTGAATTTTTGACAACCATTCTACAATTTGTTGGTAATCTTCGGCAGGCACTGTTGAGCATACAAATTTCAATCCTGCCGCGCAGAGTTTTGCCACGTCTTCCGCATTGGCTGAAAAGCCAATTGATATACCTGATTCAGTGTAAGTGTTAGCGAGATTAGACTTATTGCTACGCCCAATCAATGGCAGGCTTGCAGCTTCCGAAATTCCGGTCTCGTCTTCGATAACACAGATCGAAATGTCAGCATTGTGGTATGATGAAGAGGAGTGTAGAGATTCTATCCGTCCAACACCATTGGAAAAACCGAATGGTTTCTCAATACCAACAAGAGAGCGAATCGCAACTAACATTCCGTCTATTTCTTCAGCATTCATACTAGGCATGTTCATCATATCGACTACCACTCCACCACAACCGGTCAGTGCGTCTGTGGCGTGCGTCAAGTTGTTTACATTGAGAGCAAGAAAATCGATACTACGAGGGTTTTCGTTAACAATAAAAGGCTGTTTTTCAACTAGCTTGGAGGGGTTTTTTTGCTTGTCTGCGGAAAGAATTTCACCGTCTTGCAGTATTGGGAAGAGCGGTAGTGGCAAGGCAATTGGTGTGTTAGTTTCGGATCTTTCACCAAGTAATGCGACGGTGTCGCAAGTTGCGTATGACATATTTCTTGGGCTGTCCGCCGGCACTAGTCCAATCATCGATAGGTCGCCTGCAGAAACAACTTTATCTTTAGTCAAAACATTGTTCGAATCGCTTGATTCAAGGCACACCGAATCATTCGGAATTTGAAAGTTATCATCATGTATTTCTTTATTTAATTTGGTTAGTTCAGCTTCTGTGATTGGTCGCAAAACCACGCCATCTGGTGGATTTGGACATCTACCGTTGACAATTATTTTTCCACCGGTCATTCCAGCGCCGGGGTCGTTGCCGATATCACCATCAACCACAATAATTCCACCACTCATTCCACCGCCGACACGCAGCCCAGCATTACCTCTTACAACTATCAGTCCACCAGTCATACATGACCCTAAGTCATCACCACATCCATCTAAGATAGATATCTTACCAGATGCCATGGCAAATCCGGAGTAATTGCCAGCACTCCGCTCACAGGTGATAACATTTCCATTATTTGCGGCACCAAGGAACGAACCTGAATCGCCTTGTATGTTGAAACTGCCGCCTTTACCAAATGCCGCAGTCCATGAACCTAAGGTTCCTAGGGCCCTTATTTTTGCTCCCTCGGGGATGGCGGGGCATAACCCCAACTCACCATTTTTTGGTACAGGGTCGCCGGCATTTGTCCAGCCTATTCGTAAAATTGCATTTTGTTCGGCAGCAACCTCTAACTTAGGACCCAACTTGTTGTTGATGTTGAACGAGCGAGTGACAACATCAAGAGCATCCGCCATGAAAGGTGGTCGTAGCAGGATAACCATATACTCTTCTTTGACAGAAATACTACCCACCGGTTTTTGTGGCGATGGATTCAATACGATTTGTTAATAGATATTCTTCGGCGTCATCGTTTTGTGAGAACATGGTGATTAAGGTTGCAATAAACGGATATGGGACAATTGGCAAACGCGTGGCAGATGCGGTTGATGCTCAAGACGATATGGAAATTGTTGGTGTGACTAAAACTAGACCTGCTTTTGGTTGTGACCTAGCGGTTCGAAAAGGTTACCCAATTTTTTGCACCTATGATGACCAAGAAAAAATCGAAGCATTCGCTAGCGCAGGGTACGACTGTCACGGCGGTCTGAGCGACTTGCTAAATATCGCAGATATTGTAATCGATTGTTCGCCCGGCAAAGTCGGTGCAAGCAATCTTGTGAAGTACAAATCTGCCGGGATAAAGTGGATATTTCAAGGTGGTGAAAAGCATGCAACGACTGGTATGTCTTATACCTCATCTGCAAACCATTCAGCCAATCTCAATGTGGAGGGGACGCGTGTGGTTTCTTGCAACACAACCGGTCTGTCAAGAACACTAGTTCCTCTTTACAACCACTGTGGTTCTCTCTCTGTAGAATGCACTATGATAAGGCGGGCAGCCGATCCCGGTGATTCTAGCAAAGGACCCATTAACGCAATCAAACCAGTTTTGAAAGTGCCATCGCACCATGGACCGGATGTCATGACGGTGAAACCAGAAATTTCAATCAACTCAATGGCTGTAGCGGTGCCAACGACGATAATGCACGTTCACGTCATAGTTGCTCAATTACCAAGCGGACATGGCCTCACCACCGAATCAATTATCGATATGTGGTCGAAAGAACCAAGAATTATCCTGATGAGTGGTGCTGAAACAGGGATTACAACCACTGCTGAGGTGATGGAATACGCTCGGGACATCGGTCGAAAATGGGGTGATTTACACGAGATTTTTGTATGGCGAGACGGTGTCAAACTAGAAGGTGACACGTTGTATTATTTCCAAGCCATCCATCAGGAATCAGATGTGATTCCAGAAAATATTGATGCAATAAGGGCTCTAATGGGGGCAGAAGCCGATTGGCGAGCTTCGGTTGCTAAAACTGACGACGCAATCGCAAGATACAACAATATTTTATGAGCAATTTTCCCACATTTGACGGTTGTTTTCAAAAAGCAAGTGGATTTCCCCCAAATATGCTGCAGCCGAGGCAACTCATTTTTGGGGTAATTCTCATCCTCGGAATATCATTCTCTCCATTGACACACAGCGAATTCCTGTCTCCAGATTTTGACGTGGAATTGTCCGGAGAAGATTTTACTCAAGTCCATCATGAATATGCCGAATCAAACTGGTTTTTAGCCGCAAGTGAAGATGTCAATGGAGTTCATCTGACCAAACTAAGCGGTGATTTCACCATCGCCCATGGTTCGTTTAATCCACTTGCTGAAGCACCGCCGGAGGTCCCTGAAACTCTACAAAATCCGGCCGACTTTCAGCAGACTGGGATGAAGTTTATACAACTCAATAATTATGATTATACCTGGCTTTACAACCTTGAGGTTGAAGGCTATATCAGCATACTGGATGTACTAGGTGATGGTAATTTCATCATTAGAATATTGCCTGATTTATCGATGTCATTATCCCAATTAGATGATTCACAGCACGTCAGGTGGATTGGCGACATGCATCCTGGTCACCGAGTGCATCCTCAGTTAACCGATGGTAACAGCCACAATGTTCTAGCGATTGTTCCAGCGAGTGATTTGGCCACTGGAGGTTATGCAGAACTT
>JAYXVG010000123.1:0-3545 GCA_036021875.1 Thermoplasmatota archaeon
AATCTTCAAAATGCGGATTTCTCAGGATTAACTATAAGAGGAGACGTAAGATTTGCTTATGCAGATTTAAGCCATGCCAATTTTAATTCAATTTATACTGAAAATGAAAATTATAATAGCTGTACTGATGGTAGAGTTTTGATAGATGATAGGCCTAATTTTGATCACTCCATCTTAGATTATACTGATTTCTCGAACTCAAATTTAGTGAATATGCGCATGAATCATGCTTCGCTTATTGAAGTTGATATGTCAAACTCCAATTTAACAAGAGCAGATATGAATTATTCAGTAATGATCCGTGGTAATTTTTATGCGGCAAAAATGTCTGCTATTAATCTAAATTATGCATCACTAAACGAGGCAATATTGACTGAAGCAGATCTTAGGATATCTTATCTCAATTATGCAGATTTCACTAATGCTGATTTGAAATTTACCGAATTTCATTCTGCAAGTCACGTTGATGCGATTTTTACAAATAGCTATTGGTTCCATACTTTGTGGTCAGATGGTATTAGATATGATACTAATCAAGGTTAACTTTCGTTTTCAAAAGTCTAGGTCAAGCCTTACAGATATATGTTAATTTGCCAAGGCCTAAATTTGGGAAAAAAGTGGGCTCTAGCACCACCCCCTGCATAATTTGGTTATCATGGCCATTTTGTTGTAGAAAATCAACGCTCATGGATAGCAAATTATTGATAAGGTGTGTAGTCTAGGATAATATATGTATTACAGGTTAACACGCGCAACACTTCAGCCCGGGACATATGATCAAGCAAAAGAAACGATGGAATCTATAAGAGGCAAATTTGGTGAAATAGGTGGCTTGATTAGTAGCAGACTGGTTAGAATTAGTGAAAATGAATTGATGGGGATTGCGGTTTACGAAAGCCAGGAACTTCTCGAAGCATCCCAAACTAAGTTCAATGAAATAATGAGTAGCATGGGACCATATTTGGCCGGACCGCCATCCATATCTCACGGAGAGCAGGTTATGGCCTACGATGCAGAGTAAGTAAGAATTTTACTTTGTTTGACGCTTTATTCGAGGGATGTTGAGGACTTTAACACCTAATTAACATGATTTTTGTGGTAACTAAATTATGAAAATTTTGAAACAATAACCCAAAACCGTTTAACCGTCCGATTACCAGCGAGCGTTGTGAACACTATGAAGCGCAAAGATGACGACGCTGGCGGCCGCCTGATTTCATCGGCAATTGTTCTGCTAATCCTAACATCATTAGCACCCTTGATAGGTTCGACAAGTCCAGTTCACCAAGAATTTTTGAACGATTCGCACATCTTTAACTCAGCTTCATCGAATGAGTCGTATGACCTGTTTATTGATTCTTCAACCTCAGAATCCGGCGGTGATGGTTCTATCTCTACTGCCGAGCCCGATGGCTCATCAGAAGAATTGAGCGTTTTATCCACGGTGGAATTCTACACCAATGAGATGATTAGCGATATTAGATTCTACGGCGAGGGGGCAAATAACTACATTGAGTTGAGCATATATCTCAAGTTCACCGGTAATGATGGTGCTACCACAGATGTCACATTCAGACTCCTATCAGGGAGTACAACCGTTGAGCAAGTGGTTCTGGAATTAGATGATCCTTGTACTGAAGGCGGCGGATTTGGTGGAATCGGTGGCGGTTCATGCACTTATGCGGTCAACGTAATCAATTTTGAGATACAAGAATCAGGTTTCTTAGTTGAAAACGGTAAGAAGCTAGGGCTTGAAATCGATGCTACAATCGATGGCTGCCAAGGTGGCGGTGGCATCACTGGCGGTGACGCAAACTGCGATGTTGAGGTTCAGTTTGGTGATATTGATTCAACCAATAGTTTCTCAAAACTTGAGGTCAAAGCAAATGCTCTCGCTAATTCTGCAGTCAAGGTCCACATGCCCGGTGCCGGTTGGACAGACAATGAAGTGCTTGAGTGGTATCCTAACCACCGTCAAGAATTTAGAGAGATGCAGTTTACTCTGCAGGTCAAGGACGCATTTGGCAGAGATGATATCGAAAGTGTCAATTTGGTGATGAGTTCTAATGAAGGAGCGACAACTATCTTCAATGAAGAATTCGAAGATGATGATCTAATATTGGACAACAATGGCTTGGTTGGAAACTTCACCTATGTTTTTGACCAAGGAATAGAACCGGGAGAATATGACGTTGTCTTGGAAATAAAGGACATCCAAGGACACACCGTTCTATTCGAACACCAAGGCTTGGAGTTCATGGAGCATGGCATATTCTTGTCCCTGCCATCCAATCAGCCAGACACAGTCTTAATTGCTCCGGGTCAAACATCTAGCGTCGAATTCTTTGTTGAGCACACTGGGTCCTCCTCTTCAGACCTCGAAGTGGTATTCGATTTAGCAAGGTCACTACCTTCATCTTGGTCAGACCCAATCTGGGATAAGCCTCAGGGTTACTCACTCCAAGGTGGCGGTACCTCAGCCCGTCCTATCCTACAGATTGATGTCCCTGAAGGTGACCTTTCCAACACTCCTGACAAGTTAGAAGTTGAAGCAAGAGCATTCGCTGATATTGATGGAACCACAACTGAGGTTGCAGTAGTTGATATTGTCCTCAATATCGAGGAAGTTGGCGTATACGCACCACCTCGCGTATCGATTTACGAGGATGAAGAGCATCAAATACAAATTTCTGATTCAACACGTCCGGAGTTCTATGACGAGACATTGTCTCATTACATCGATTCGGATGAAGTAGGTGACTTTTTTATTGATTTATTCAATTCCGGATTTGATACCGATTCTTTCTTTATCAGAGTCAATGAGATGCCAACCTCATGGCAATACAAATTCTTTGATAATGATACAGGTATGGAATTGACCGAGGAGGGAATCAACTCAGTAACTCCAGACATCGGTTCTCACGATATCTTGACCATTCGGATGGAAGTCTATCCTCCAACTGATAGAGAGGCGCAAGACATCGGTCTAGTTTCGCTCCAAGTCACCAGTTCGGGAGATTCTGAATTACAAACGGATAGCAGCTTTACCGTGCATCGGACTTTTGGCATCCTAGCAGAAACAATATCCGACAGCGATGGAGGGGATTTGGGGACGGTTGGGCCAATAGACCCAGGCGAATCGCTCAGTTATACAATCAGAATATCCGACACTAGTGATATAGCCGGGGAAACAACTTGGCGTTTAGTCAACCCGAAAGACCTAGCAAGGAATATTGACGCAGATCAAGGTTATAGCACCTGGGACTACACCATAACAGACAGCCAAGGTAATGATGTAATCGTGGTGAGTCTGGCATCTGATACATATGAGGACATAAACCTTGGAATTACGCTACCGGAAAACGTTGAGGCTGGAAACCAAACAATCTACCTAAGAGTCTCAGAGGAAGGAGTAGACTCGAATGAAGCGCGTTACTTTGACTTACCAATAATCGTCAAAGTAGAGGAGGATGTGCAACCAGGAAGGCTGCCAATAACTCAGAAGAGCGAGTATACTAGGTTCTCATCGCAAGAGACCAAGAGCA
>JAYXVG010000124.1:0-3539 GCA_036021875.1 Thermoplasmatota archaeon
CTCTTTGGGCCGGTTCACAGTCAGAATCACCAAGTGCAAGAGAGTTGATTGTCAGTTTACTAGTAGTGATTTGGGCCTTGCGCCTTTCCAGCTTCCTTTACCTTCGCATTCATCGAACTGGGAAAGATGGAAGGTTTGACCGTCTCAAAACCTCACCAATCAGATTTCTCGTGCCGTGGACCATCCAAGGGCTATGGGTATTCCTCACGATGATTGTAGTGATTGTAATCAATAGTCAAGCCGAATCAGCTCCTGAGTTAGGGGTTTGGGACGCTATCGGGTTACTGATGTGGCTACTGGGGTTCAGTATCGAAGTGATAGCGGATAACCAGAAGAGCGCGTTCAACGCAAATTCGGAAAATCAGGGTAAGTGGATTGACAGCGGCTTGTGGTCTTACTCTAGACATCCAAATTACTTAGGAGAGATAATGCTGTGGACAGGAATTGCCTGTTTTGGAATATCATGCTTCAGCGGGCTAGAACGTGTTGCTTGGGTATCTCCAATATTCATCTATTTACTGTTGACAAAAATTAGTGGAGTTCCCATACTCGACCGGCGAGGCTTGGAAAAATGGGGAGATCAACCTGAATATCACAAATATAGAGAAAACATTCCAACACTTCTGCCTAGAATAGTTAGAAAGTCATAATTCTTGAGATCAAATTAGTTACCGTAGATTTTTAGAAAATCTGTTGTATTTGATAGTAGCCATTCTGTCTACGAAATTGGAATTAAAAGGGTAACTGGATCCCAGTCAGATGAATAACTTACATAAATCAATATGTTAGTATGGCTTGAATCACAATTACCACCGCTATTATCGACTATTGTAATAGTGTCACCATCTTGCGGAGAATTCTCATCTTGTCCATTGAATATCGCTGGCTCTTCGATATATGTGAGCTGGTTATTACTATCAACACAATAGGCGCTTACGCCCCAATTACCACCCCAGTATGGGTTGTCGTTCCAGTATGACCAATCTGCAGTATTTGAAATTGTGATAGTTGCAATATTATCGCCGCTCTGACTTGTGATGGGATCAGGGTGATCTACTGCAGTGAATGTCATTCCTACAGGACAAGTCGAGGAACCTTGACCAGTCAACCAATCCAAATCTGCTTGTGGAATGGACAGTGATTGATATAATTCCTCTTGAATTTTGATACTATCAATAGCTCTGTAGGAGTCTCCTAAGGTCACTGAGGCGACTATTGGGATTGCTGTTGAGGCCCCTGAATCATCTAATGCGATTACAAAAAATGATTTCTGAATAATAAGCCCGCATGCAATAACAGCTTCAGCAGTATTCCCCGCAAAATTAGTTGTTCTGGTAAATGAGGTTCCAACCTCTAAAGGCGCTACAAATGCGCCAGTCACAGTTTCACCATTTGCGAGTTGGACTGAAGATTGACTGTTTATTGCGCCTGAATTTGACGGCAGGATGTTGTCAACGACCCCATCCATGTCGTAGTCTATACCAACTGATGTCACTGTCCCATCGAAATCATGTGCAAACCAATCCATCATGAAAGCAATTGACATAGTTCCATCTCCATCATCCACAAGACGGCCATCTTCTCCCACCACTGGCATAGGCCATATTCTGGCACTTACAACTGGGGGTTGATTTAGAACGATATTTGAATTTGAGCCTCCAATGTCAACTACCTCCCAACCTGTTGACATGCAGGCTTGGAAATTGGCATCGGCCTCGACATAGTAAAGTCTGCCCAAGGTTGAGGAATCACATATCGGTAAATCACTTGCGGCAGGAACATAGTATGTAGGCCAATCATCTAATGATTCACCTAATACTATGTCATCTCCTTCTGAGGTTTGGACATCTGTATTTCCAACACATCCAGACATAGGAAATAATATTACAACTAGCAGCATAAAAATGTGTTTTTTCATGATACGGTTGAGAGCAAAGAACCATTTTATATTTTGGAGGCTAGTTTATCCAAATCGAGGATTTGGAACAAACTCAACTTACCCAATTGAAGTAGTTCCTTGCCCTAAGAGTTTATACTTCGCGTTTGTCACAATAATAAGAGTTTTATTTTTCAAAGGCTATCGGTTTTTGAATCAAGTTTGATATGACACCAACCATGAGGAAACCCTTTCTTAACGATCCATACGCCACCTGCTGCTTCGCACTCTTCCTTAGTGAATATTCCACCTGAGTCATCCCAATCATCTACCCCGGATTCTTCAAAAATTCCGTCTCTACTAGTATCCTCAGCAGATACAACTCCTATCATCGTGCTTGCTAACAAGACAACCAGAATTGTAGCTATCTTGGTTTTTTTTACTGTATGCTTAAGCATGATATCTTATTGAACCGGGTACTTATTATTTGTATTGCATCATTGCCTTATATCAAGCGATGACACTTCGTTTATCTGACAAATAGATATTGTTTACATGATTCGCTTGCCCTAATTAGATTCAGACCAAACCGTTTCAATTACTCTGATCTACAAAGGAGATTGTTCTGATGAAGAGATATTCGAATATTGTTTAATCTGGTTACAAGATCTGAAGAAATCCCTCCATTATTCAACCATACGGAATCAGGACCGCTTAATTCCCGTCAGGGCTCGCCCCAAGTGTGGTGATTCCGAATGACAACCCAACTCGCACCACCATCGACGGTCACCGCTGTTTCAGTGTAAGAAATCTCACCATGTATTGTATGGTATGTGGTGTTGATGTAGTTACTGTGCAGACTTTCCTGTACGATAATGCGACCGTCAGCGTCGTAGGTGAAATTCGTCTCAATGCCCATGGTTTCACTTTGAATAATGAGACCGTTCGTCCAAGTCTGGTTTGTGTCGATAATGTACCACGTCAAACCTCCATCCGTTGTAGTGCTGGTGGACAAAACGGTAGGATCTCCGTTGGCGTCATAGGTTGTATTCAGGTATGTGCTGTGCAATGTTTCCTGCACGGTTACCCGCCCCTCATCGTCGTAAGTGTAATTTGTCACAATGCCCATGGTTTCGGTTTGAGTCATAAGGCCGTTTATCCAGGTTTGGTTGGTGTCAATTGATGTCCACGTAACGCCTCCGTCCATTGAAGTAGTAGCGGTGATTAGGATTGGCTGCCCGTTAGCATCGTAGGAGGTATTCAAGAATCTCCAGCTCGATGATTCGACGCTCACTATGCGACAATCGGAGTCGTAGGTGTAGTTCTCTTGACTGATGAAAGTACCTGGCGAATCTATCGATTCCATGGATGTCTGTAGCAGAACAAAGCAGGAACCGTCGGATTGAATCGTTGGATTTCCGTCACTGTCATTCCCTATACATCCTGACATCGGTATCAACAGCATTAGCAGAATAACAAAAACTTGGTCGCTTCGCATGGGCTTTCCAGTAATCGATAAAAAATAAACTAATTTCTCTTAAAGATGTACAAGGTGAAAAGGCAACACTGATAATGTTTATTTGTAATCACTGCCCTTACGTTAAAGCGATTATTCGTGATTTGGCAGAAGATTGTAATGAGTTAAAAAGAGATGGGGTTAACT
>JAYXVG010000125.1:0-3530 GCA_036021875.1 Thermoplasmatota archaeon
AGAAAGCAAGGCATAAGCAACTTGAACGTAAAGCCCGTGAAGACCGTCGCAGAAGTCTCGCTGCCCAAACAGGTCGCTCTGCTGAAGAAATAAAAGCTAGAGAACTAGAAATTGCTAGTGCTAGAACACAAGCAGCAACCGCAGAAATGAAGCAAAAAGCGGCTGCTCAAAAATCCTCAGAAGAGCAAAACACTGAGGAAGTCAAGACGGAAAAACCTAACGAAAAGGTTTCCAAGGTTAAAGCCAAGGCGTCTAAATCAAAGAAGGTTGAAGAAAAATCCGAAGACGACATGTTTGATTTTGATGAGGAAGATGAAGACCTTTTTTGACTTCGTTTACGTTGTAGCATCATAAAATCAGTAGTTTCTGTCTGCCAGAGCGGCAATTAACATAAGGACAAGCCAAATCGCCGTCTCGATAAACATGGCACACATTGCAATTCTTGGCCTCGGTAATTGGGGTACTGCGGTCGCAAGAATGTGGCTTTTAGAAGGTCATAAGGTCAAAGGCTGGACCATCGAACAGGAAGTCTATGAGTCGGTTGTCATGGATGGTGTAAACAAAAAATATCTTCCAGGACACCCTGTTGAAGGACTTGAAGCGACTATGCGTATTGATGAGGCACTGGAAGGAGTTGAGATAGTAGTGTTAGCCATTCCATCATCAGTTATATTGGATGTCGTTGATGATGTGATTCCGCATCTCAGACCAGGCCATGTGTTAATTGACTTAGCCAAAGGATTAGCACCCGGAAAGCGCTTAATCTCTCAAGCAATCCATGAAAAGCTCGATGCAGCAAAGAAGACCAACCCGCTCGCTGTAGTGACTGGTCCGACGATTGCGCCAGAAGCAGCTGGAGGGGTCATAACCACTGCCCTTGTAGCGAGTGAGGACGAATCTGTTGCCATGCGATTGGCAGAGACTCTTACCACTCAAACCTTTATTCTCCATGCTGCATCTGATCCAGTTGGCGCTGAGTTATGGGGTGCTTTCAAGAACGTAATCGCTCTAACATGTGGCCTTGTTGACGGTTTGAAGAAGGTTGGGACTCTGGGAGGAGACAATCTGAAGGCCGCGATTTTTATGGCTGGATTCAAAGAAGGCTGCCTACTGCTGCCGCAACTTGGCGCAAAGGCAGAAGTTGCCTTTGGACCAGCGGGACTAGGTGACTTGTATGTGACTGCAACCTCGCCATATGGTAGAAATAGAACAATGGGGGAAAAGTTGGGTACTGGGTTATCAGTTGATGAGGCATTAGCAGAAATGACGATGGTCGCTGAAGGAGTTAGAGCAGCAAGAATGTTCATCACTCGGGCTGATGATGAAGGAATTAATGTGCCATTTACCCGAGCTATCAATACATTACTTGACGGTGATATTGACGCAGAGGAATGTTGCCGAAGGATTGTTGGTTTGAACTAGAGGATTTTACCGTCGGTGTTGTTTTGTATGATGTTGCCATAGGCATATCATGGCGGAGGATTTGAGTGAACTAGAAGCAAGACTGTTCGAGTGGATACGACAGTCTGACTTTGAAACTGTTCCTTGGTCTACTGCTAGCGCTGCTAAAGCATTCAAAGTCAAAAAAGATGAAATCTATGAAGCTGTTGCTGCATTAACAAGAAAAGTACCTGACAGAATACAGGTGTTCTACAAAGAGGGCGCAGTTCACATTGCTGCTGAATGACTACTTTTCATCTAAACTTCGCCGCTGGATTTTCATTGCCGCATCACCTGGAAGTAGCACAGACCACCATTTTGGACGCTTGAAATCACTTTCATCGGTGACATAGGATCGAATAATCATTGAAAGGATATCTATGATAACAACTACAACAAATATGACGATTAAGAAAGCCATTGCTTTGTCATACACGAAAAACTTGAGGTTTGTATCAATATACTTGCCGATACCGCCCGCACCAACTAGACCAAGTACTGTACCATGTCTTACATTATACTCAAACATGAATAATAGTTGGCTAATTAAACTATTACTTGATTCAGGTATCACGACAAACATGAATCTTTCAGTTTTTGTCAAACCCATAGCCATAGAGGCTTCTAGTGGCTCATTGGCAATTCCCTCAATCGCTTCATATTGCAATTTGCCCAGATATCCAATTGTGTAAAGCGTCATTGCCAAAACACCTGAAAGAGGTCCGAAGCCGATGGCGATGGTGAAAATAAGAGCCCAGATAATACTAGGAAGACTTCTGAGACCTGCTAAAACAACCCTCGCTGCCATTGCAACTGGCAATGGATAAAGGTTGTTTGCCGCTAAAGATGCTATCGGCAGCGATATAATGAATCCAATAACGGTGGCAATAAAGGCCATCTGGATGGTTTCTGAGATACCTTTCCATGCTTGGGAACAGAAAAACCCAATCTCTGAATTACACTGCAGGTTTGGTTCCGCTGAAAGTATTGACCAGTCTGGTGGAAACAGATCTTCTGTAAAGAAAATATACAGATTCTCGAAACTGCCATTAATATCTGACCAATCACCGATCACATCATCAATTGCTAAAAGCGTCAACAATAACACTACAATTATGCTGATGAGGAGTTTTTTGTTCATTCTACTACCTCCTCTACAAGATTGTTACCTTCAATACGCCAGATTCTGGTAGCGATACTTCTAGCAATATTTTCTTGGTGCTCTACCATAACCAATGTTGCGCCCAAATTGGTTAATTGAGATCGCAGCATCTCGATTATTGATTCAATATTATCGAGGTCTAACTCTCCGAGAAACTCGTCAGCGACAATCAACCCGGGCTTTTGAATTAATGCTCGAGCAATCGCTACTCGCCTTTGCTGGCCACCGGAAAGAATTCTAATTGGCTCATCAGCTACGTCAGCAATACCTAAATTTTGAATTAACGTTTCAACCTCATTATTCAAGGAATCCCCCAGACTGATGAATGGTGGATAGAACCTTGATTTTCTTGTTCTTGCCCCAAGTTGGATGTTATTTCTTGCGCTACTGTGGCGAACCAGTCCTAACTTTTGCGGTATATAGCCAATTTCACCACGCGCAGAATACATATTTTCAATCTCTCCTGAGACCGGAGCAATCAATCCTGCAATGGTGCGCAATAGTGTTGTCTTTCCTACCCCCGAAGGACCAATTATAGCAATTCTGTCGCCTGAGTAGATTTCTTTAGTGATGTTGCTTACTAACGAATTACTATAACCTATGTCAAGGTTTTTCAGTCGTATGATTGGATCTAAACCAGTCTCTGAACTGGAGGATAATGGTATTTCATCCACTGGTTTAGGCCGCCCCAAAAATACACCCCATTCCACTGCGGCAAGCAGATTGTATATAGCAACTGCCCTGTTTAGGATTCTGTAGCAGCATCGGTAATACCATACTTTTCATCGTGGTAATACTTCGACAATCCCGGTATGGCAGATAGCAGATCTGAGTAACTACCCAGATGATTCTGACTGTTACCGGCTGCTAAACCGTATCCCTTACTGGTAACGGAGGATAATATTTCTCCACCACATTGTATTTGAGG
>JAYXVG010000126.1:0-3496 GCA_036021875.1 Thermoplasmatota archaeon
GAGATGATAGACTGCGGATGTAAGTACGAAGCTTCGGCGACGTATTCAGTCCAGCAGCACTAATGTTCGAGCATCTTTTTTTCGTATGTATCCGCACCGCGAGTGCTCTTCGTCTAGTAATTCATGCCAATTCACTGCGACGCTTGTCGCATCCATATCCGATTCGAAAGAAGATGGGTGCACGGTCATAGCGGTGGTGTTTACCTGGTCTCATTCCGAACCCAGAAGTCAAGCCCACCTGCGTCTCTCCCAATACTGTGGTACGAGAGTCCACGGGAAAGGAAGTCACTGTGCCCCTCTTCTTTCACTCGAATTCCTCTAAACTTGGCCGGTGCCCCTGTGGTACCGGCCTTTTTTTATTCACATAATGTAATTATCACAAATTATTCCAGGATTGATATAATTGACAATAGACACTGTAGATATATTTGGCAGCGACCAGGTTGGTATACATCTAGCATGCATTGGTCAGTATGTTTTTCACCCCGCTGAACTAACCGCTCCAATTAAAGAAAAAATTGATTCAGTGTTAGGCCTAGAATCTGTTGAGCTTTCAATTGGCGGTTCAAATCTGATCGGCGCACTATTGTCAGGTAACTCAAATGGAATGGCCGTTGCGGATATCGCTACAGAATCTGACCTTGATATACTCACTTCATACGGTGATGTTGTTGTTATGGAAGGAGGAGTTAACACCGCAGGTAATTTGTTGTTGGCTAACGAGTCAGGAGTTGTTGCAAGCCCTAGTATACCGGAGGAAGGATTAGAAATTATATCTGAGGTCATGAAGGTGGATGTTCTCGCTACAACGATTGCAGGGCAAGATGTTGTTGGCTCCCTAGGTGTTACTAATGATCAAGGAATACTCCTGCATCCAGATGTTACTCCTGAAGAAGTCATACAAATCGAGCAAGTAATGCAAGTTCAACCGATGGTAGGAACCGCATGTTTTGGTTCACCTTATGTTGGTGCTGGTATTTGTGCCTCAAACAATGGAGCAATAGCAGGAACTGAGACTACTGGTCCGGAGATGAATCGAATTGAGGATGCTTTGGGATTGATTTGATTTCATTGTGAAATGTTCAAAAGCCGAATTGCTACAAGTAGAATTATGGGCGAGATGCTGTATCAAGGCAAAGTAAAGCAAGTGTGGTCAACAGATGACCCTGATATTCTAGAATTTAGATTTACCAATCAAATTTCTGTCTTTGACCAAATTATTCCGTCTTTGATTCCTAGGAAAGGAGAATCCCTCAACAGAACCACTGCACACTGGTTCAAACTAATTGAAGAGGAAGGGATTTGCGGAACCCATCTTGTTGAAGTGAATGCAACTGACAGATGTTTGGTGAGAAAAGTCGAGGTAATCAAGGAGCCAGGCGCAATACCCAGAGATATGGAGTGGGTCTTCGTACCACTTGAGTTCATCTGTCGCCATTATCTATCTGGTTCCGCATGGAGGAGATTCCAACGTGGGGAATTAACTGCCGAACAATTAGGAGTTGCCCCTGATTGTGAGTATGGGACAAAATTGGATAAACCGTTCTTAGAAGTAACTACCAAGTTTGAAAAATTTGACAGGAACATTACAACAGAAGAGGCATTGGAAATATCTAACATCACTGAAGAGGAACTAAATTCAATCTTTGAGGTAGTATTGAAAGTAGATGCATTGATTGAGCGGGAAGCGGCGAAAAACGGTTTAATTCACGTAGATGGCAAGAAAGAGTTTGCTTTGGGACCGAATAGAAAAGTCGTTTTGGTTGACACGTTTGGCACCCTGGATGAAGACCGATGGTGGGATGCTGAAGCATACGCCGGCGGTGAATGCATTGAATTGTCTAAAGAATTCGTGCGTACTCACTATATCGAGACTGGACACCAAGCTGCATTGAAACTCGCTCGTGATGCAGGGACAGAGGACCCCCCTATCCCAGAGTTGCCGCAGAGAGTAATCAATCAAACTGCTGAACTCTACGCATCAATGTATGAGCGATTGACATCTGAGCAATTTTAGCATCAGTCAAGAGTGTGCTCTGTGCATTATACCAGAGTCAAGTCGCTCAGCAGCCCTTAACATTGCCAAAAGATGCTTTATAGCATCCCTTACACCTCCATCCAGAGGCTCATCGGAAGCGACAGACCAATTCCTGCCAGACAGCAGTCTCCTTAATTCAATGACTTCTTCTAAACTCAAGAACCCAAGTATATTCATTCCTCCTATCCCACCTGAATACCTAGCCTCACTATAATCACTAGAATGATTAAACGAGGCCAGTTTTGTTAGTAATGTCAGTATTGTGGAGAATATTTCGTTGGCGTCTTTCACGTTTGAGTTAGGGCGAAGAAATTCTATCAAATACCTGATTAGTGAACCATCTCCATAAGGAAACCGTCCGAATTTTTCTCGCTTCAAAATCTCGCCTATTGCCATTGGTTTTCCTTCCTCATCAATATTTATTGAGCACAAAAATAACAGCATCGCTTCGTCCCATGGTATTTTAGCAAGCTCAAACGGTTGTTCGATTCCCTGGCTAGATAATCTCGATATTAATGAGGGACTATCACTTAATAATAAATTCCAAGACTCTTCTCTTTGCTCACCCTGGTGAAGTAAAATTCCGGAAATTTTCATTGCCATGTCGCCATCGCATGAGTGTAATGTGTAGAATGCTGTTGTGGCGCCATTGACTTGATCTAGGTCCATAGTTAATCCATAACCCCAAGTAAAATAATACCTTGCAATCAGTCTTTGAAGAAATCATCCATCCTCTCAGATAATGGCCTGGTATCTCTTGGTTGTTCATCGGTCATAATCTCGTCTCTGAGGGATGCTAATCTACCAGAAGCGGATGAATCATCCAAATCAATCGTCTCGTCTTCATCAACTGAATCATCATAATCAGGAATCTCAATAACTTCTACTGCACTGTCATCAGCAAATTCGATACTAAAATCGTCCAACTCATCTGGTAATTTTTCTTCAACTGGCTGTTCTGGTTCATCGACAATCTCAGTGACCGTTTTTTCCGGCTTGACAGTCTTTTTCTGCTTTGGTTTTCCCGTAGATAATAAACCAGTAAAGTATGCTATACCTAATATGATAGTTGTGGTTAACACACCATAAATTAGCTCAGAGCTCTCAATTATGTCTGATTTGGTTGCTTTGTAGTAGGTTTGGGCTGTATCGTCTTCTGGATTGTCATCTATGTCGTAGGGTGAGGCGCAACTCAAATCTGCGCGAATTAAATCATCATTGCTAAGCACGCCTGGATCACTGATCTCATATGTTCTAGCATACTTCTCACCGGCGATGTCAATAATCATCGATTGACTCCATGAATTATCAGGAGAGTCAAAAGTGATAATGCAGGTTATACCTTGTAAGCGCTCATAAGATGTCCTCGATATTGAAAATGAAATATCTCCATTCGCACTTAATTCATTTATCCCAATATTCCATCCACTAGAACGAGAGACAACTTCGATGCTCTTT
>JAYXVG010000127.1:0-3491 GCA_036021875.1 Thermoplasmatota archaeon
CCTCATCATCCTCATCATCATAATATTCCTCATCACCACGTACCAATCTTATCACGAAGACCAAGAGTGCAATAGCGATTAGTGAAAGTAGAGCTGCACCCACATAATACAACGGCCCACCGGCAGCAAAGAAACCAGCAAGATTACCTTCGACATTATAGGTGAATGTCTCTGTAATTGAGCCAATAACAATCGTTGCAGAGTGTTCTCCTTCATCGAGTGTATTTAATTTCCAGACGCCGTTTCCAAGGTATTTGACTTCGCCACGGTCAGTTGTGTCAATTCGAGCCGAGTCAGGGACCGCAATTCTATTCCAAAACTCGTCATATGCTTCAATTTGTACAGTTATGGTTTCAAGTTGTTCCAACTCTAATATGCTTATGTTACTCTTAATATTCTTGACAATATTCAGCGAGAATACTTCAACGTTGACCGAAGATGATAGTGTTAGGTATTCAGCAGTCAGCGTGTAATTACCCGCAGACCTACCGTTGAATTGGTATAACCCTTCGGTATTTGTCGCGTTTGTATTATAGGCAGGTCCGTTATTTTCTAGCCATACCACTTGTTGAGGGAACTGGTTACCGTCTGAATCTGTTCCTGTTACTTGTAAATCAACAAAGCTTCCAGCATCCTGAGTCGAAACAGATTGTTGTAATAATAATGAAATTGGAACACCATGCCCGACTAAAATATCAAACTTAGCTGTCAAGTTGAACCCTCTATTATTCACCAGATACGCAGTTATCTCATATTCTCCAACATCTACAGCGTCCCAGATCAAGGCATTTTGCAACATATAGTTAGTTATATCACTGACTGAGTTAGTAGCCATGTCTTCAATCAACCAAGTTACCTGAGGGTTATCCACTAGGTTTAGATCAGTATCTGTAGTAACAACTGCGAAGTCAATGAAATCATCTGCTGTTAAATCAAAAGCCTCGACATCATTGTAAGAAATACTGTTGCTGTCAATTGCGGTGACTTGGAAATTCTGAATGTCCCCAACTGACACATAAACCACGAAGTTAGCAGTTTTTGTTACATCGCCTTCTTGATGAATAACGGATATTGCATATGGCGTTGATGAAGATAGAACTGGGGTGAAAGTTATTTCCTGTGAAAAATTACTACTCAAAACCGAAGGGTCAGCAAACTCGGGATGGAAATAGTTCCAATCACCGTCGACTAGCCATTGATTACCTTTAATGTCTAATGCTTTAAGCGAAGCTGTAATTGTCTCATCAGCAGTAATTGTGAAGACACCATCGTTTGACACTTCATCATTTATTATGAGTTGTAGGTCATAAATTATTCCTCTCACCACGAATACCTCAATAGAATCTGTCAATCCTTGATAAGATGCTGTGATGGTCTTGGTTCCTTGAGAATTTGGTGTCCAAACGGCGGTTTGCCCGGTGGTAACAGAACCATCAGCAACATCTGTCCAATTTTCAATTGGGAGAGTTACCGGTAGTTCATTACCTCTAACATCTATCCTTGTCGCATTGATATACAGGAATTCGTCTGCTGTTATAGTTGGGGCAGAACTCGTTAGTGTAAATGAGCCTAGAGCGCCGTGAGTCACATCTACTAATATACTGTCAGAAATACCCGAATCAGTGTTAATGGTGATAGTCCACTGTCCAACAAGGTCACCAGTATAATCTCCAACCAGGACATCTGTCGATGGCGGTAAATTGTGTGGGGTCGGGGTAACTAATTTTGTAGTCTCACCATTAGTAGCAGACAGAGAGTAGTCGATGACATCGTCAAACCATACAGTGTTACCAAACTGATCATATGCTGACGCATACAAGTCACAACTCGTATCTGCGGTTAGTGTTTCTGTGCACCCAGTGAGGACGACATCAGTTGGTGTCCCTGGTAATACTTCAACATCGAGTATTTCCTGAAGAGTGGAGCTGATACCAACCCATTCAACTGTGATGGTTTGCTGTCCTGAACTATATGGAGAGAAAATACCGCTGGAATCAATCGAACCATTACTAGGAATGAATGATATAACTTCATTGGTAACCAAATTCCCATGTTGATCGATAGCAAAGGCTGATACTGTTATCGTTTCATCTGCTGTAATCACAGCGGAATCAACATCAGACATTTGGTCTAATGAAGCAAATAGCTGCACTGGTTGACCTGATTCAATGCTCAAAACATAGTCTGTGCATATTACACCGTAACATGCAGTTACTGTTTGAATACCATTGAGTGTCGGAACGAGCTCTGCAGTGGTTAATCCTGTTCCGGCTATTGTTCCAGTGGTGCTGCTCCACTCGATTTGGGCGCCGGGGGGTAGCCCTCCAGTCACTGCAACCCCATTGTAGTCAGTTGCCTGCACATCAAATGTATAGGAGTTATCAGCATCAAATGCTGTAGATGTGGTTGTAATATTCAAACTAGAGATATTAGTATGTAGCAGTTTAAATTCTGGACGGTTATCCTTGTTTTGCGCTTCTGAAGAATGTAATATCACAAATCCATCATTGTTATTGACACTTTGCGGTGTTGCTCGCACTAACAGTAAGATATCATCGCCGAGAACCAACGAGTCAGTCGCCACCTGGAAGGTGATTTTTGAATCAGTGCCAAAATGTGATTCCTCGTCAAGCGGTGCAGAGATGTAATCGACACCAGGAACCGGTCCTGGGGTAGGGCCAGTTGTATTCCATGTAATACCTAACTCATTCCAGTTGCTAATTAGGAACTGATGAATCGTCAGGTCTAATCCAAACGAACCACCTGAGAAATCCCATTGGTCGACATATAACGTCAGTTCAACACTGTGGATTGTTTGGTCACTACTTACTGGTATCTGGGATGTATCCAAGGCAATTATTGTATCACATGTGGAACCGACCGAATTGTAGCACCCTTTACCAACAGCCAAAGTTGGTGAGAAACCAAAGTTCGCTATTGGTAGAGCGTCTGTGATGGTATTATCCCTTATGTTCATGTGAGAGTATCCGGGAACGTCTGCTGAATCTATAACCGCATAGACATAAGTCCCATCATTGTTGTATGTGTGAGTTGGATTTCCAACACCGAATGACCAACGCTGTGATGCGGGGCCGGGTATTGTCTGGTTTAGGCCTTGAACCCACCATTCGTAAACTTCACCAGGTTGGAATATATTCGAGGTAAAGGTATTTCCCTGGATTGAAGAATCTACTCTGGAGTCAAAGGTTAGAACATTATTCTGATTATTGATATACAGTATGTAATCTGTCGCGTCTGGCGTCGCAGCCCAGTTAAGTTGTATATTCTGCGGGGATGCGACTACATCACCGGTTGTGTCGTAGATAATCTCGCCATTGGTAGGATTGTTGAGAACTGGCTGTGATGGCGGTGTCAGGCCACCAATATTTTCTATGTAGACAAGGCGTAATTTTGGTCTCAATGCATCAGCATTTTCTGAACTGTAGAAATCTACGAAACTACTTGCTGTTGGGCTTGTTGACAGAGTGAAA
>JAYXVG010000128.1:0-3458 GCA_036021875.1 Thermoplasmatota archaeon
TGTGAGGGTGACGAGTGGCAAAATGTGCTGGCCCAATTTCTAGCAGGAATGCATTTGACTGATGCGATTGAAACCGAGGAGTGGCCTGATGCGCGCAATCAGTTAGCGGAATTTTTGTCAATGAAACTCATCGACTAAACCAATTCTTGACAATCTGCAAGTGGTCCCCTGCCATTGGGATCTCACCGTTCAAAATAGCATTTAGTGGCCAAAATCGAGCATCGGCTGCATCGTCTCCAGCGCTTGGCTCACCTTCTTCCACGGTAACTGAATAAACAATGCTCACTATGTGCTTGCGTGGGTCACGCTCTGGGTCGCCCATGACCATCAGTAACTCAGGGTTTGAGCCGACCAAATTGGTTTCTTCTTTGAGCTCTCGCAACACAGCAACCAAAGGATTCTCATCTCGCTCAACAAAACCACCGGGTAATCCCCAGTAGCCAACCATTGGTGGATATTTACGCTGAATCAACAAGATCTCATCACCTCTCTGGACCGCTGCGTCTACTGCCAAGGCTGGATTTAGCCAGCCATTACACTCATCACAGGTAACCACGCTACTCACCATATCTGCGCTTGCGATCTTGGAAGGTTCTTACCGCCTTTAGGAGGTCCTTCTTTTGGAATGATGGCCAGTAGACGTCCGTGAAATACAACTCAGAATAAGCCATCTGCCAGAGCAAAAAATTAGATATCCGCTCTTCCCCGCTGGTCCTGATTACTAAATCAGGATCAGGCATCTCACCAGTATACAATCTAGTTGATACTGCGGTTTCATCTATTGCATCTAGCGGTAATTCACCGGCTGCATGTTCAGCAGCGATTGATTGAATCGCATTGAGCATCTCCTCTCGACTACCGTAAGCAAGACATACGGTGAATACATATTTATCATAACCAGCAGTTTTCGTTTCAGCATAATCTATGGCGTCATTGACATCCTTGGGGAGTAATTCTCGACGTCCAATAATTTGCACCTTGACTTCATTCTCATGGATTCGTTCATCTTCGGCAATATCACGCAAACCCTCAATGTAAAGCTTGAACAGAATATCTAATTCTTCTTGTGGTCTAGTTAGATTCTCTGTTGAAAGAGCATAAACGGTGAACCATGGAATCTCTAATTCAAGTACCCAATCCAAAACGGTCTCTAATTTCTGTTTTCCAATACGATGACCTAAACCGGTGGCAATCTTGCTTTTCCAAGCAAAGCGCCGGTTTCCGTCCATGATTATCGCAAGGTGAGTAACTTTCTCAGGGTGGTCGAAAACCTCTTTCAGGAGTTTAGACTCAACTGCTTGGCCGAGCACGTCACCCATTCTCTCAGAGATTCCCATGTCTGCCCCGTATCAGGCAGGTCGGTTTAGTGTATGATTCCATCCCTCATGTGTGGTTATCGCTAAACAGGATTTTGAGCCGCTTCTGTCTAGCATAAATATGCGAGTAGTGAGTCTAGTTCCGTCTCTCACTCAAACCTTGTTTGACCTTGGCTTGTCGTCAACTGAGGTTGTTGGAAGAACCCCGTGGTGTATCCACCCCGCACCACAAGTAAACGATGTGATGATAGTTGGTGGTACAAAAACTCCTAACTTGGGTAAAATTCGGGCGCTCGAACCAGATCTAATCGTAATGGACAGAGAAGAAAATCCTCTCAAAGTTTACCAAACTCTGTCAGATGAAGGGTTTGAGATTTTTGTGAGCAGTGTTGAATCACCCAGTGATGTTCCAAACATGTTACGCACCTTGGGAGCCGCTTGCGACAGGAATCTTGCAGGTGAGCAATTGGCACTCCTGTGCGAAGATTCTATCCAAGGAATTAAGCAAAGCAATCCTGGTTTGCGGACCATACCGCTGATTTGGCAAGACCCACTCATGGCCGTATCGCCGACAAGATATGCTGGCGCAATTTTGTCCGAGGTCGGCTTTGATGTCATAGATACTCATCCAAACGGAAACGGCTATCCAGAGGTAACAGTTGAAGACTTCATCAAACACAAAATTGAGCTCATTCTGCTAACTAGCGAACCGCACAAATTTACGCTTGCTGAGGGTAACGAAATTGTTGAGCAAATATCGAGTGCAGGAGGTATCCCACCAAGGTTTGAGTTTATTGATGGTGAAGACCTAACATGGTTTGGCACCAGAACTGCTCCAGCAATCGCTCGGCTAGTCGAATTTCGCAAAAAAATCCAAGATTCGAATTAGCATCAATGTCATGAGTGAGTAGGTATTCCCCCCGACCATGGAGGAGCAAGTTTACGAGGCCGAACTCGTTGACGAGGCAGCAGTGTCTGATAACGGTGCGACACGCTCTCTCAATACTGCGTTAGGCGCAACTATTGCTGTTGTGTTGGTGTTTCTCATGATGAGCCGTGCCATCGGTGCCCCCCTCCAAGACCAAGCCATCGAGGAATCATTGGATGGTTACACTCCGATAGCCGACCGTCATTTACAGAACTATTACACCGACGATCAGAATTCCTATGTTCTCAAGAACGGTAGTTTAACTGGCCCAGACGGCGCTAGTTTGTGGCTTGGAACACACCATTTTGTCGAATTTGAATTGCCGCTGGAAGAAGGCGGTGCTGCACCAAATGGTAAGGTAAGTTTGGCGGTTTGGGTCCCAATTATGGAAGATGGGATGACAGTTCCAGTAATCGCAGAGTTTGGCCCATATTTCGATGAAGCCTCGGTTGAAACAGGTGGCATTGAGGAGCCCGGAACATGGTTAGGAACGATGATTATTGAACAAATTGTGCCACATGGTTTTGCTTTCGCTCAGGTTTCAGTGATGGGGACAGGCCGTTCAAACCACTGTATGGATTTGATGGGCACGGCTGAGCAATTAGGTGTGGACGCAGCAGTTACTTGGCTTGGTTCACAAAATTGGAGCAACGGTAATGTTGGTATGATTGGCAAATCTTACGATGGGTCGACTCCATGGCAAGCGGCAATGTTTGGCAATGAACACCTGACAACCATCGTGCCAATATCCGGACTAATCGGGGTCATGGAATTGATGTGGCGAAATGGTAGTAGTGAGGCTAGAGCACCTATTATGCACAACGGAGTCTATGGTTCATATGGTATCGACGGCGATCTGGAGGATTCAGGTAATATGTGTCCAGATTACATCGCTGGACCAGCAACTGGTGGTGCAGCTTGGGCTTGGGGCGGTGAAGCAGCCGGTTCATATTGGGCAGAACGCTACTTCCTCGACCGGGTATTGGAAAATTACAACGGCAGCGTATACCTGATTCAGGGTATGCATGATTGGAATGTAGATCCACACATGGCTGTCCCCACCATCAACCTGCTATACGATAATAACATTGAGGCTAAGGGATTGTTTGGTCAATGGGATCACGATTATCCTGACAGACCACAGATAACGTATGACCGGAGTGGTGTTGGCCGAGGTATTGAAGCATTCCCTGAAATGGTCAGGATGGACTGGA
>JAYXVG010000129.1:0-3438 GCA_036021875.1 Thermoplasmatota archaeon
GGCGAGAAGTTGCCCTAGAGGCTCGGAAAATCCTCGATACTATCAGTCAAAACACTAACATTGGATTTGAAATGACTGAGATAGCGTGCGGCGGTCAAAACTACAAAGAAACCGGTGAGGAGTGGGCTGAGGGGTCATTCGAATTTTGCCGGGATGAAGCAGACGCTATTTTTTTGGGAGCAATAGGCCACCCGGGAGCATATCTTCCAAACGGTGATTTGGCGGGGGGCTCGGTTATACTTGGGCTTAGGTCTGGACTCGACTTATATGCAAATGTTAGACCAGTGAAATTGTTTGACGGAGTGATGCACAAGGTTCACGGAAAATTTCGTCAAATATGGCAACCTGACATGGTAGATATGACCATCCTAAGAGAGAACACAGAGGGACTGTATCATTCACTGCTCAAGCGGGCCTCGAATCGTGCTCAAGGCTTGGACGAATATACAATTCCAGAAGTAGAATTCCCGGACTTGAAAGGAGAGGTTGTTTATGACCCTAGACCAATTTCATCTCATGGAACAGAAAGGCTGGTAAAAATGGGCTTTGAGATTTCAAAGACAAGAAAAGGAGCCCCACTTGATGGCGTGAGCCGTGTGTCTTGTATAGACAAGAGCAATGTGACACGAGGCTGCCAATTGTTTCGAAGGACCTTCGATGAGGTAGCGGTAGACTATCCTGATATTGCTACAGATTACGGATACATAGATGCGTTTACTCAATGGCTAACCCGTACTCCAGAGCATTATGACGTTGTGGTAACTTCAAACATGTTTGGAGATATTGCTACCGACCTAGCTTCTGTCTTACAGGGCGGAATGGGAATGGCTGGTTCCGGAAACATCGGTGACGATCATGCTTTCTTTGAGCCGGTTCATGGTTCGGCACCGAAATATGCTGGTATGAATAAAGTCAACCCAATAGCCTCGGTAAATTCTATTCAAATGATGATGGATTGGCTCGGTAGAAAAAACGGCAGTGATGAGATATTGCAGGTTGCTGCTGCAATTGAACAAAGTGTTTCAGGACACTTAGCTGAAGGTAAGCACCTCACATATGACTTGGGTGGCGACGCTAGTTGCAGCGCAGTGGGCGATTTGATTTCGGAAAAACTCGCAGTAATATTAAGAGAATTTTAATCAAAACTTCTTAGGCGTAGTTACTGCACTAGAATTCTCTATGTCTATCTCATCCTCTTCTTCTTCGACGATTATGGAGACTTCCTCCCCAGAGGTTCCGGCATTCTTAGGCATAGATTCAAGTTTGTTGATATGTTTTTGAATTAGTTCAAACTCTATCTCCAAATCATCCATCTCATCTCTGACAGACTCGATTTTAGCGCTAATTCGTGCGGCTAGTTTTTTCAACTTCCGCATTACTCGCTTCTCGGACATTGCTTAACCGAATAGTCATGAGTTTTTCAATTGAATGCTTCAGGTTGTTGAGTGGATTTACGTAATTTGATGCAAACTAAAGCTGCTAAAATAGCACCACTGATTGTTGATATTATGTATACCGGGATGTTTGCAATTACATCAGACGCCAAGTTTGGGCCGATAGTGCGCGCAGGGTTCATTGAGGCACCGGTGTATGGTCCAAAATACAACGCTAATAATGCGACAATAATTCCAACGATGACACCAACCATTACATCGTTATCAGTATGCCAGATAGTTAGGTAAATACTCATCATCAACGCAAATGTAATGAAGATTTCAATAGTTATGCCTAAGTTAAAATTCACAGAAAATTCGGTGGCGCCAAACTCTCCAATTAGAAATCCGGCGACTAATCCACCAATAATTTGAGCAGCTATGTAAACTGGTAATTCTCTCCTATCCAGTTCTCCGGTTACAGCAAATGCAATCGACACCGCTGGATTGATATGAGCTCCGCTAAATCTGCGGGAGACGATGATTACAGCGCAGACTGCACCGCCGAATGCTAGTGAAATCACCGGCCCGCCTTGTCCTTCTTTGACGGCCAAACAGCCGATGAATACCATGCAGAATGTGCCGATTAACTCAGAAATAAACTGCACACGCATGGTAATACCAGCCAGTAATAGCATTTCCAGTTATCTAAATAGACATGTGTATCATAATGGTGAATAACTCACACATCTTAGGCTGTTCATGGCGCAGGATGCAAAGTTGATGGGAATTCCGCAACTATTGCAGTTCAATACCCTGATTATTCTAGCGACTTTGTTCCTTGCCATAGTTGGAAGTCAGATTTTGTCTTCGAATTTAGGTGGCAACAATATCATCTATTCGATAATAATCCTATTATTGGCCCTAGGTTTACTAGTTGTTTCTGCAGATTTTTTTATTGAAGGGGCAAAGGGTTTAGCAAGAAGAGGCGGTATACCAGAAGTAGTCATCGGTCTGACAATCGTTTCAATAGGGACATCTCTACCGGAGATTTTGGTTACTTCAACCTCGGCCCTGAATGTTACCGAAAACCAAGAAGTCGCAGACTTTGCCATCGGTGGGATATTGGGTTCAGTTTTAGTTCAAATAACTTTGATATTGGGTTTCGTCGCCTTGTTCAAGGGGCTCAAAATTAGGCCATCATGGTTGAATAGGGACGGCTTAATCATGATGCTTTCACTGCTTTTAATGACTTTTTTCCTGATAAGTGATGAGGGAATAAATCGAATTGAGGGAATAATCCTATCAAGTCTATACATTGTCTACATTAGTTGGTTATTGTACAATCGGAAAGAGATTATGGATGAGGAGTCTACAGGTGAGGCAGAGTCAATAGAATTGCGAAGTCTCTCATGGTCAGGAGCGGCTTATTTTGTCATGGTATTAATTGGCTTGGCTTTGGCGGTTTTTGCTGCGCATCACCTCGTTGTAAATGCTAGTGATTTAGCATACGAAATGAACATACCTCATTCAATAATCGGGACGGTAGTTTCTGGACTAGGTACCTCATTGCCTGAACTAACTATAGCATTCATGGCGGCTAAACGCTCTCAAGGAGTAGCCATTGGCACACTAATCGGCTCGAACATCACCGATCCACTTCTTTCAATAGGAATAGCAGCAACCGTTCACCCTCTATACCTTACTGAAGCAGGCTCTGACATGATTATGTTGGTGATTCTTCCATCTTCAATCATCAGCACAGCAGTGGCATTATTGCTGATGAGAACATCTTATGAATTTAAGAAGTGGGAAGGAATTATTCTGATAGTTTTGTATTTCATATTCCTGGCCGTGTGTGAATACTTTAGGCGAGTTGGGTTCTAAACCATGAAATCTTAACCCTCCACCTCTTCGGAGCACCATGGTCAACTTCAAACTCGATGATATACAGGAAGGTCTGAGAGAACTTGCGCATGATTTTGCTCTTGATGAGGTCAGACCAAATGCTGAGCATTGGGATGAAAAATCCCAGTATCCTAAAGATGCAATATCGAAGGCTCAC
>JAYXVG010000130.1:0-3425 GCA_036021875.1 Thermoplasmatota archaeon
ATCTACGTGACCTACGAATACAATATTACGGTGTGGCTTACTCTTGTCTTCCCATTGAGATGGCATAATAATAACTCCTTATCGAGCATCCCGACAAGCAACCCCTATTTGAAAGCGACGCATGGAAAAATGTCGGTTTTCATAGTAAAAAACCCAATACTGTGCGCCATCTGGAGCACCGGGTTTACTCTGTGTCGACTATATCTCCACTATCAGAGATTTTGTACAACCTTGCTGTGCTAGTCAAGCCACTAATCGCTTTCGGTGAGCCGGATATAGCGACGATTTTCTGCCCCGGTTTTACATCTGCTGATTTGACTTGCAATGACAATGCATTCTGCATTGTTTCTGAACCTCTTTCGTATTCTTCGACCACAATGCTGTCCACACCAGGCAGTATCTGAACTCTCCTCGCCGTAGTCAAACTATCGGTAACTGCAGTCACCGGGATTCCAGGACGATATGACGAAACCAATCTTGGCGCGTTGCCACGTTCCGTTGCTACTAGTATTCTTGCGGCTGATGACATCTTGGCAAGCTCAACCCCTGCATGAGCAACTGCTCGTGTCGACTTGTACTTGGTCACAGATTCTGGCTTTAGATTACTTGATTCTAAGCCGTCTTCTGTTGATTTGGCAATCCTCGCCATAGTTTCAACAGATTCTACAGGGTATTTTCCTGAGGCTGTTTCGCCAGACAGCATAACACCGGTGGCGCCCTGCCTAATAGCGGTAGAAATATCACTGACCTCGGCCCTTGTCGGTCGCGGATTGACAGTCATCGTTTCAAGCATTTGGGTAGCCACGATAACTGGCATACCTAGTTCGAGCGCACTATCGATTATCTTTTGTTGGGCAATTGGGACTTCCTCAAGCGGAATCTCAACGCCAAGGTCACCCCTTGCTACCATGACTGCGTCACAGTTAGCCAAAATTTCACCCAAATGGTCGAGGGCCATCGGGTGTTCAATTTTGGCAATCACCCAAGTTGATAGATTACGCTCTTTGATGGCGTCCTTGGCTGGCTGTAAGTCCTCAGCTGTTCGGACGTAAGAAACTGCAACAATGTCGGCACCGCAATCAAGTGCATGCTGCAGTGCCAACTCGTCTTTTGGTCCAATCGCCGGTAAATCGACCAATGTTCCCGGCACGTTGATCCCCTTTCTCGCACTTATCGGACCGCCATCCTGCACCCGACAAGTGACAACACCGCCGGGTTTTCCCGATGTAGACAACACTTTCAGCCTAATCAGCCCGTCTGAAAGCAAAACAGGGTCGCCTTTTTTCAACTCAGCAGATAATCCGGCATATTGCACAGGAAGTTGCTTGTTGCTGGCGTTTTCCATGTAGTCAACCCCGCAATGCAACTCGACCTTCTTTCTCATGGCGAGAACGTGTATATCGTCGAACTCGCCTAGCCTCAGTTTCGGACCTGGCAAATCGGCCAAGATACAAGTTGGGCGACCTATTTCAGCCTCTAGTTTTCTAATTCTTTGGTATAACTCAGTTTTTTGCTCCGGCTCTCCGTGTGAATAGTTCAATCGGCATACGTTGGCCCCAGCCTTCAACAAGGACTGCAGTGTCTTATCATCATCCGATGAAGGACCAATAGTAGCGACGATACGGGTTCTTCGCATGATTAGGTCTCGATGGCTACCCATCAAAGGGCTTTCTCAATATATTCCAGAGAATCACTTGTAATGTAGAATGATAACGAATGACTCAATTTTTTGGTCATTTATTTTCTCATTGTGAATTGCCACTACCCACTCACCATCGCCGAAGGTTGATTCGGTTTCAGTAAACATGTAAGAACTCAGTAATAATTGCAGGCAATCACTGTCATCATCACAATCGCCATGATCTCGACCGTCTAACGGAGTTTCAGTAGTATTTCGTGCCTCTTCATCTTCCTCATTGTAGGCATAAATGTCTAATTTGTTACGGCAATTGTTACCCTCACCAGGCGTTACGTCTTGACAATCGTCATCGATTTGTGGATAGGTCAGTATTAACTCCACTTTTCTAATGGTGTTGCCTGCCTCTTTGTCATACATCACTGGCATATCGAATTGTATTTCCTCCGGGTCGTTGGAATTGCCACCGGCGATTTCCCAATCACTGTCCGACCAATGGCCATAGAATGATACGTAAACTTTGATTTTGTCACCATCCATCTTTCCAGCACTATTCATAACTGACAAATTAATTTGATATTCTCCAGGTGCGACATCTTTCCATTCGACTGACTCGCCGGTTAAATCTGCATCATTTTCGGTATTGCCGTCACCATCGGAGTCAACCAGCAAGTCGAGATCCCAATGATAATCGGTGATGTATTGGTCTTCACCGCCAGCATCTGAATCTACTGCATCAAGCATTACGCTTCTGGTATCCTGAATCTCTCGGTCCGAGCCTGGGTCTTTGTCCATAGCACAAATCCACAAGATGATGTCTCGAGTATTGTCAATTTCTTCGTAAGTGCAGTCCTCTTCATCGGTGTATTGCGTTATTTCAGCAGTTGGCGAGCCGACCGGTGCCTCTGAAACTGTGATGTCCTTGGTTTGCGAATTACTCTTGCTGCCTGAAACTACGGTCAATGTAACACTGTAAGTCCCTTCTAGTTCCCAACTACAAGACACCACTTGCCCCGTTTTATCTGTCGCACCATCACCATCGCAGTCCCAGCTGTAGGTTAGTGAGCCATCTTGAGGGAGCGAACTAGATGCATCTAGTTGCACACTGTCCCCAGTTCTGATGTCGTTCTTTGGCGAGTAATCAAAAACGGCAGTCACTTTGACTTCTGCCTCGCCATCATCGGTAAATATACAACCTGAAAGGCTTGCACAGAGCATCAAAAGCACAATCATTAGGGGCTGAAACGTAGACTTCATCAATAGACCTGTGAGGTTTATCCATCAAAAGTGCTTCCACAAATTGCGCCTTTTAGAATGAAAATAGTGAACTCTGTTTATTGCCTGCCATTAATTCCTTGGCGTTCCAACCAAATGCTTCGGTAATTCGACCCAATGCGGCGGCCAAACGCTCAGCGTAGAATTTGCCGTCATAGTCGGAAATACCACCGTCTTCCTCTGATTCAAGCCAAGGTTTGACGGCCATTGGCGAACGAGAGGCGTCGGTAACGACGTATGACACCTTCATACCTGAAGTAAAGCCAAGTCCAAGGGCGATTCTGGCTTTTGCGACCCTCACTTGAGCCATACTGTCAGGGTTGGCGTAGGCCTTGGAGAAATCAACACTGCCATCCTTTTTTACCGTCCCTTTACAGGACTTAGCAAGGATTAGTTCCGTCGGGTCGACTGCGTTATTCCGCAGTGCTTTTACTCGCTCGAGAGCACATTTGACCAACTCTGCTTCCTGATCTGCTAGCGCGAAGGTAAACAATTCCTTCATCGTCTTGGTAAG
>JAYXVG010000131.1:0-3383 GCA_036021875.1 Thermoplasmatota archaeon
GAATTGTCTATAAAAGATGGCATGGAGAACACAGCCATTGGTGTCGGTCTAGCAATATTACTTGCAGTATACATTTTAATCATCTTTGAAACTGTTCACAGAACTCTCGCTGCGGCTCTTGGTGGCCTTACGGCAGTAATTGCGCTGAACTACTTTACCAACGAACCAGCCCTAAGTTTGAAGGCTGTAACGACAATGATTGACTGGGAAACTATTGGGTTACTACTCGGAATGATGGTGATGGTTGGAGTAATATCTCATACCGGTGTATTCGAGTGGTTTGCTGTTGAAGCATACAAGAAAAGCGAGGGCTCAATTTGGTCGCTTGTGGTTATCTTGTGCATCGTAACAGCTGTCTTGTCGGCTTTTTTAGATAATGTAACAACAATATTACTTCTCACTCCGGTGACTATTCAATTAGCCAAAGTCCTAGACTTACAACCAGTTCCTTTGCTCATTGCCGAAGTTCTGTTTTCAAACATAGGTGGAGCGGCAACAATGATCGGAGACCCACCAAACATCATGATTGGGTCAGGCCTCTCTCCAGATGCTATTGAGAGAGCCGAGGGCGGTAAGTATGCAGAATTGGCTGCCGATGGTGTGAACTTTAATGACTTCATTATAGAGATGGCCCCAGGAATTATGATGACTGTAGTGCCTGCATTCATGTTGCTTAAGTGGATGTATCGCGATGAGTTTTCTGGCAAAAGAGTCAGAGATGTTGCTGAACTTGAAGCGAAATATGGTATCAAGGACTACAAGATGTTAACCCTCAGCGGATTTATTCTCGGTCTGGTTATACTCGGCTTCTTTTTGCATCCAATAACTCATATGCCAGTTTCTTGGATTGCGCTTGGCGGTGCGGTCTTGATGCTTCTGGCAACCAGTAGGCATGAACTGGACGAACCCCTTGAGGAAGTTGAATGGACAACTCTCTTGTTCTTTGCCGGTCTTTTCGTGTTGGTTCACTCGTTGCAATACATGGGTGTGATTAATTTCATTGGTGAGTATGTTGAACAGGCGATTGTTTGGTTCCCACAAGGTGAGGACGGGATAATTCGACTGACAGCGGCAATGCTAATTCTCTTGTGGGTATCAGCAGTTGCATCGGCCTTCATAGACAACATACCTTACACTGCAACTATGATTCCTATAGTGTTGCAGATTTCTCAAGGGGCTAACGTAGATTTGGGCCCGCTAATTTGGGCACTCGCATTTGGGGCCTGTCTGGGAGGAAATGGAACTCTGATAGGTGCCTCTGCTAACGTTGTGATGGCCGGAATGTCAGAGGAAGCTGGCTATCCAGTATCATTTAACGAATTCTTCAAGGCCGGATTCCCAATGATGATATTGACCACCGCGATAGTCTCTCTATACATGGTCCTAGTATACGCCGTTGGTGGCGGTGGCGCTATGTGGAAGTTAGCGCTACTAGCCATAACTATGATTGGTATAGTTTACCAAGTTTATCGCGGCCGCTCGAAGGGTAAAAACCTAGCCGAATCGCTTGTTGACCATGACTTAGAGGAATTAAAAGATTTAGCGGGTGAGAAGATTAGCAAGGCTAAGGGCGTCGTTGCTGGCTTGTCAGAGTCTGAATAGAACGATTCAAGTCTTAATTGGGGTACAGTTGAAAGCCAATGTGTTGTTAGACAAGTTAGGTCGGGCTATGTTTGAGTGCAGCATTTGTGGTTTATTGTCACTTAATGCAATATCATGCCCTGCCTGTGGGAGTCAAAATTTGAAGGATTTATCGACTACTGACTCTGAACAAGGAGACCTCCCGGCAGAAATCCCCGGCCTAGATGAAGCAGCCGACTCTTGGCGAGAGATAGAAGGAGATGGTGCAAACGGTGATGGTCAGGATGATAACATCATGTCAGATGAGAGTCCAATAACGAGCTTGCCATTCGGTTTTTCTGGTGAGTCAAACTATCAGAAATCAAGGTTACCTTTTGGAATTGGTAGTCATGCAGAAGGGATACCATTCGATAATGATAATGTCAGTGATGAACAAACACCACCAGACGATTATCAGTCGGTTAGTAAAGACGTCGAACTAACTACTGCAAATAATCAGACAGATGCTAAAGAGGACTCTTTGGCAGAGGTCATAGTAAAGCGAAGAAAACCTGTCAGAATTCAACCCTTACCCGAGACCTATATGCTCGAAACGGCAATAATGCAAGACAACAGTTTACCAAACGAATTTGAGATTCCGAGCAAAGATATCGATGAAATTCCTGAGGAGTGGAAAATCGACGTAGTTGAAGCGAACATGGATGAGATATATTCGACAAAGCAAGAGGTAGTCGAAGTAATCCACGAGTATGAAGATGATATCGTGATTTTTGATCACAAAACAACTCAATCTAATGTTATCCCAAACGATTTTGACGATCATCTTGAGGTGTTATCACTTGAATTACACCCTGCTAGAGCCTTAGACGTTGATTTGTCAAGAAATCCGGAATGTCGGGAGGATTTGGATGCTGGATATTTTGCTATTGCCAAGAACAGCTGGGCAGAAGCCGCAATAAGTTTTCAGAAAATTGCTGCAAGAATGCATGGTGATTCAGCCGTATACAATAATTACGGATTATCATTGCTACAACGGGCAATTGAGATGGCAAAAGATGATGATGAATCGATACAGATGTTGGCAGCATCACAATTTGAATCAGCAATTTTAGCCCTGAGAGAAGCAGCCAAAACAGGTATTGACGAACCAATCATTTTGCTAAACTTAGCACACGCACTGCTGGTAAGTGGACGTTCAGAAAAAGCATTAAAAATAGTCAGAATACACAATCAAAAGTATCCTAATTCAGTTGAAGGTGTGAATTTAGAGGCTGCTACTTTGGTAAGTTTAGGTCAAAGCATCAACGCCAAGGCAAAATTAACCCAATACAGAGGCGACTCAATCGTTGAAGAAAATCTTGCTAGATTACTGTAAATATGGCAAATTTTCTAGTATTATGGATAAATCTGAAAAACGCTGCATGAGACAATTTTTTTCTAGCCAAAACGAGTCGTCTAAACCGATTTATTCATATACGGGAGGTAGGTCGGTTGCTTGCTTAGCACCTTGGCATGCCTATGTCGGGGGAAGGGCTGAGGAGGATCAACCCAGAGGAGTTGGTCTTTTGTGGAAGCCGAATTGGCATGAATTAGATACCGAAGGGTTACTCGCATGGTGTGGTAACATACATGTGATGCTACAACCCAACTGGGGGATCGCTCGGCTCGAGTGCCGATGAAGGTCGTGACAAGCTGCGATAAGCTGCGGGGAGGTGCATGAATACCATGGATCCGCAGATTGCCGAATGGGACTTCCCGAATAATCGCGATGCGATGGGGAACCCTCCGAATTGAAGCATCTT
>JAYXVG010000132.1:0-3353 GCA_036021875.1 Thermoplasmatota archaeon
TATATAAAATCCCCAACTTAAAAACTTTATTTTTATTGGGTATCTCATCCATATCGGATATCCATAAAAAATCAAAATATCTAATGTCATCTAAACCTAATACTAGCATTGCTAAACGCTCCAATCCCATACCCCATGCTAGAACCGGATGCTTGATGCCGAGCGGTTCAGTAACCTCCGGACGGAAGATCCCCGCGCCTCCCAATTCTAGCCATTTGCCCCGCCATTTAACCTCAATCTCTAGACTTGGTTCAGTATATGGGAAGTAGGCTGGTCTAACTCTTACCTCAGGGTAACCCATTTTTGCATAGAATGTCTTGAGTGTGGTTACCAACATCTGAAGGTTAGCACCATCCTCCATTATTATTCCTTCAATTTGATGAAACTCAGGTAAGTGTGTCCGGTCTATTGCCTCCTTCCTGAATACTCGATCGACCGTGAACATGCGACATGGCTGTTCTGGGTTTTCTGCCAAATACTGGATTGTGTTAACTGTCGTGTGGGTTCTAAGCAGACCTTTTTGCGAGGTATCAGTAGAAAATTCGCCGCCCCATCCTGTTGACCCTGTTTGGCCACCTGATTGATGAATTTCCGACCATGTGCGCATGAGCGCTTCCGGTAGTTCTATTGATTTTGGATTATCCAAATAGAATGTGTCTTGCATTTCTCTTGCGGGATGATCTTGTGGGATGAATAATGCATCCATATTCCAACCTGCAGTCTGGACATAGTCTTCGACCAGTTCGGAAAAACCCATCTCCAAGAAAATGTGTCTAATACGGTCAATTAATGACTGCATTGGATGACCACGACCGGTTCTAGGTGTTGTTGATTCCAACGTAACATCAAATGCTCTGAACTCCGCATCCTTCCATGCATCACTCTGCAGTAATTCTGGAGTAATCTCATTGATAGTTGTTGTTTCAGATAAACTAGCGGCATCTACCTGTGCACCTGCCTTAGATAGCGTCCAAGTTCTGTGGGTCACGTAAACCAACTCGATGAATTCGCGCCGACTCTTGAAGTGGTCCAGCATAACTTCATCTAACGCCGTCACCTTAGCAGGCAATTCATTTAGGAATGCTTGACGCTTATTGATTTGGTCAGTTACCATCGCTTCATCGGTGCAGGTAAAAATACCGGCATCCAAAACAACACCGAGCTTCTTTAGCAGACCTATCCCAGGGCCTGCCTCAAATTTTTCAAAGGAGGTTTGCAGACCACTCATAGTTGGTTGGTCTGTAGTATTATACCACTCCCACAACCTTGCTTCTAGCAAGCCATTCTCAATAGCTAAATGACCATTTTTGCTTAACCTCACCTCCGTTGTTGTGGATTCATCAATGGTGACCAAATGCTTGTCTGCCAAACCTTGGCCTGCCCCTACAGCAACTGCTTGGTCATGCCATTCACAAGAAGACAAAATTTCTTCCAGCGACCATGAATATTCTGGTTTAGCCAGCATAGCCTTGAGCATACGCCGCTCAGTGTTGACTAGACTGGCTACCACCATGAACCTTCGAAATACAATTGTCCTATCAAATCTGTGCTAAATTTCGCTGACTTAAGGTGGTTCTACTCTTCTTCATCATTCCACAACTCTATGTCACAATGACTACAGACAAATCGGATTGGTTTAGGGCCCGGATGAATTGTTATCTTACCGCATGGACCGCAAACTATTGTTGATTCTATCGGCTCATCGATGGTAACATCAACTCGATACATGACTCGGCCAGCGTCTGGAAGTTGACCCTCTGCCGGTCGCCAGTTCCTTACCGCTTCCTCCGACATGCCAAGATTACTGCGCAAACTCATGCCGATGGCGAATAATGCAATACCCAAAACGCCCACAGTGGATGCTAAAACAAAGACTCCACTAATGGTGAAGAATGCACCAAATACAATACACACAAATCCACCAAGAATCAGATTTTCTCGCGGATTGCGTGACATTTAGTATCACTCTTTTAATGCATTACTTAGTGATACTGCGACTCTTTCAATCTTATCTGTCGGAATGGCACATAAGCCAATTCTAACACCACCATTTAGTGGCACTAGGTAGACTTGCTCCAAAGCACACGAATCTACTATCCCAGTTGGGTCATCATGCTCAAGCCAAGCAAAAAATCCATCATGAGTTGGATTGATGGGCACCTTTAGTTTCTGACATGTTGCAATAAATAAATCACGGCGCTGTTTCAGTATCTCTGTCATGCGCACCTTTTCATCCGACCATGCTGCTCCTGATTCACTATCTGAGTGAATTTTAGCTATCGAATACTGAGCCAGCCGCGAACTTGCAGACCAAGTCTGACGGCCTGTCACTCCCATAACTGTGGTTATTCGTTCGACTACTGAATTATCCGGATGAATACTCACCAATGCTCCGCCCCTTAATCCGTATACTGTATGCGATTTCGACAATGAGATTGCAAATGTTAACAACAAATTTGCTGGCCATTCCATGCCATCATGTAGTGCATCAGTGAGGGTTTCTGCCCATCCGTGTGGCTCCCGTGCATACACGTGGTATGCAGCATCAATCAGGAGAGTAAAACCAACATCTTCATGTTCCATAGCTGCCTTTGAAAATGCCCTAAGCACAGACATCCGTTCTTCAGAAGTTAAGGATAAGCCAGTGGGATTGTGTGCGGGATCATTAAGCCATGACATAACTTTTGATTGCGACTTAGCAAGGTTACCGAGCCCCGCCTCCAAAGCTGGCAAATCTAAGCCCGAAGACGCTCCGAGCAAAGGATAGGTTGCAATCTCTAAACCGCAGCCGGCTAGAAATCCATCATATGGACCCCAATGTCGGTCGCGCAACAGCACCTTACTACCGCGGTCTGCATAGTTTGCAGCCGCTAGAAACAATGCACCAGAGCCTCCAGGCGAGGCTGTAGCCGTATGATGTACTCCAATATTTTCAAGTTCTTCCCGGGCATCACCAAGTGCTAAAGTCACTGCAAGGTCGAGAAAGTCTGGCAGTCCTTTGAGCGGAGCGTATGCGGCAATTTCTATTGGCGGTGAGTTACGAACAAACTTGTCAACAGTCTGGTTAATAGCAAGGCTACCATCATTTTCAAGGAGCGCGCCAATGGTTCCATTAACCGCATCATGCCCTTGAGCGATAGCCTCTTGATAACGCGCCCAGCAAGAAAAGATGGTATCATTACCCTGTTTGGTTTGAGCGAAATCGTTCAAAAAACTGTTCGCTGTATACTTGAGAAAGTCTTATATTTTAATTGAAAGAACGTCATGTGCATCTCGCTTAAGATCTTTACGTAGCGCACATATGTTTGCATCATTACGGTGCGAGGGTCACTGTCGTCTCATACTGCAAGCCG
>JAYXVG010000133.1:0-3326 GCA_036021875.1 Thermoplasmatota archaeon
AGTGGAGCTTGATTTATTCTGAAGATGTGTTGATTCCAGTGCTTCTACTTGGTATCGGAGGGTCATTCTTTTGCTTACTATTTTTGAATATATATCAGCGATACTTACATCCCATTCAAGCTGCAATTATCTACGCACTGGAACCAGTTTGGGCAACTATATACGGGCTGCAGCTAGGTATGGTTGATTGGAGTGTATGGATTCTCATCGGCGGGGGCGCCCTTTTTGTTGGTAACATAATAGTTGAGTTATTGTCAGGCAAAGCGGAGTAGAAATCATCCGTCTATCGCATCGTTCAAAGTCCCCCTAGTGTTCGGAGTAATGAGAGGGGCATTTTGACAAAAGAAAAGAATCCGAAATTTACTCGTTTTGCGAGCAAAGCCGTTCATTCTGGAACTAACCACGTCGGAGATGCAGTCAATACTCCTATCTTCCAATCATCAACCTACAAATTAACCGATGAACGATATGCAGGCTGGGCAGCGGGAGCCCATCATGCCCTACTTTACACGAGAATCACCTCGGTTAATGCTGAAGCAGTGATTGATAAGATATGTGCGCTTGAAGGTGCTGAGGACGGGGAAGTATTTTCTTCAGGCATGGCAGCAATTTCTTCAACCTTGATGGCTATTTTGTCGACAGGCGACCATGTGGTCGCTTCTGCTGATGTTTATGGTGGAACGTACGGGTTGATGACCGAAGAATTTCCCCGGTTTGGAATCGAAGTTACAATGGCTGATATGACTGATGTTTCCTCATATGAAGCCGCAATACAACCCAACACTAAGGTTCTGTATATTGAAACTCTGACTAATCCTGTTCTCAAAGTGTGTGATGTAGAAGCCATGGCCGCACTAGCAAAAAAGCATGGATTAATCTGCATTATTGACAATACATTCGCCTCACCATGGGCTTGCAATCCTCTCGCTATGGGTGCAGATTTAGTCATTCATTCAACGACAAAATACCTCGGCGGCCACTCTGACATTATCGGCGGTGCAGTAGTCGGCTCCAATGAACATATTGAGAATATTTTTCACCGGAAAGTTCACTTCGGCGGTAATGCTGATCCAAACTCATGCTTCTTGCTAGAGAGGGGTATGCGAACCCTTCATGTAAGGATGCCAAAGATTTGTGCAAATGCAGCAGAATTGGCAAATAGGCTTGAGGCTCACCCAATGATAGAGCGCGTTAATCACCCTACTTTGAAATCGCACCCTCAATACGATGTGGCCCAACGAATTATTCCCAAAGGAACCGGAATGATTGGCTTCGTCGTCAAAGGCGGCGATAATGCAGCACTTTCATTCATGCGTGGCCTAGAGATGATATATGAAGCAACCAGCCTGGGTGGAGTAGAATCATTGGTTGAGTGCCCATTCAATTCTAGTCATATGATGATACCTGAAGAAGTACGTCATGCAGCTGGACTTGTCCCAGGATATGTCCGCATGAGTATTGGCATTGAGGATATTGAAGACTTATGGGCAGACATAGAGCGCGGATTTGCGAATGTCTAGTTTATGCTTCACCGGTTTCTTGTTTTAGCAATTGTAATTGTTCATGCCACACTTTCTGCAAATTTTCAGTTTGATCTTCTGAGGATTCCAGTAGTGCTTTACCCGTTTCAATCAGCATCTTAGTTGTACTCATCCAAGCCCCAGCTTTGTTGCGTGCATCACTGTCGAAGTGCCACTCTTGGCCAGACGCGCGCTCTGCACCGAGTAGCCAGGCCCAAGCAGCAGCAGCTTCAGAGATGGATGAATGTCTGGAAGTAGCAATCCGTTCGGCTTTACCTAGTCCTTCTAGCAATCCAATTCGGATTAGGTCAATTATGTGTCCACAAGCGCCACCGAGCTCACCTTGTTTTGTCGGTATTAAGGATGATAACCTTGATTTTTCTCTAGCACTATCGAGGCTCTTCAAAAACTTCCCAAAAGGCTTCGGCTTGGTGTTTTGTTTCTCCCATATGTCATAGGCTTCCTCACCAACTACACCAATCTCTCCAAGGGCTGCAAGACCGAAGTCTTCCCATAAAGCGGATAATATGTCTCCACAACTGGCACCTTCCATAATTTCAAGCGACGGCGTCTTACGCTCTGACAACTCTCCGCGCGTATCAATTCTGAATCCTAAATCGTCTTCGAAGCCGGCACTGTAGCATGATAGCAAAATGTAGGTAGCAAGATCTCTTTCGTCATCAGACCCAGCAACATCGTTCAGTGCAGACCTAATTTCATGATAAGAGTCGCCGGTGAAATATTTTGAATTAACAATTATTCCTGTTTCAATAGCATCAAGCACCGATCTTCTAACGGCCTGAGCGACAACCCCCTCATTCATCACCAATCCTTGCCACGCATCAAGGATTTTTGCCACACCTTCAACAGCTTCCGTTGGCAGTGATTGTTCATTCGACCATCCCTCCGGTAGCCATGTAGCCTCAATATTGACTATTGATGGTAAGAATGGCGGCAACATTGACAATGCTAGATGCTGTACGAATGAGGTTTCTTTTTTCTCACCAGATTCCAATTCAGTGAATCCGATGTATAGGGTGGAGCCCTGTAAAAATGACAGAGTTATACAATCATTAGGCTTGTTACCCTCTTTAATTTCGTCGAGGTTAATACTGTCTGTATACCACACCTGTTTCTTGTTAATTGTTGCTTGATTAAATTTGAATCGCGAGCGAGACACAACATCATGAATCCACTCATCAGGTGGCGACGGATCAGGCCCAGTACAGACAAACCCTCCTTTCCATGAGAAGAAATACATGCCGCGTTTAGCATGTTCCTCCCAGGGTAGCATCCTCAGGGTTACGTTAGAGTAATTTTGAAGTCCGGCAAGATATCCTTGTTTTCCGTCTCCTCTCCTGACAAATGAGGCAGAACCAAATGATGACGAAGAGAATTTCCCAACAGTGGTAAATTGCTCATCATGACACGCATGTAGGGAGCCTGCAAACGCTTTAGCAACGGGGTCTCCACGTTTAGCCATCATTCGCTTTGACAACCATTTAGTATCATATTTTTTAGCAATTATTTTATCTAATTCTTTGAGAGTTTTAGTCACAGAATCAGTCCGGCCCCAACGCATTTTTCCCTGCCAAAGCATCGTTGGCAAATGTGCGTGCGGGTTATCGAGTAGTTTAGTTAAATCCTTCTTCAATTTTTTAGCAGTAGCCTCATTTGCATGCTTAGTTCCTCTGAGACGAACCTTCTGTTTTTGTCCGGGGAATTCTACTTTTGCCGGCCTTGCCATGTTTCCCCCTCGCTCCGATGCAATCATAGATATGGTTTGAGTCCTTCGTGATTATGACT
>JAYXVG010000134.1:0-3322 GCA_036021875.1 Thermoplasmatota archaeon
TCACGAGTTATTGTGTTTTCAGGCGAGGTAATGGAACCTGGCGAATACCAACTGATAATCAGCGCTACTGAGATTGGTGCAGATTTTGCTATGGATTCAGTTAGTGTTACTTTGGATGCCCAAGATTCGCGACTTGCATCTAATATCATTGATGACCAAACAGATGCAATTAACAGGCTATTGAAACAATCAAGTGTTCAAGCATCGCTGGGAGTCCTACTTCTGGCTACCCTCATGGGTCTGCTTTACTTCAGAGGAAAGGCAAGCGCTGCTCGAAGGAACAAAGAGCGAAGAGAACATGCACAAAATATCCTAAGAGCAAGGTTGGCAGTTAACAGTAATAGTTCTGAGAACCGACGTTTGGAGTTTGGCCTAAACAGGCAAATACCACCACCTCCACCTGGATATGAGTGATTTTTCGAACCGATTGACTCAAAGAGGGAATACTGTTCCCAACATATATCGCGGATATGGTGAAGTGGTTATCATCTGAGGTTTCCAACCTTATGTCGTGGGTTCGACTCCCGCTATCCGCACCACGTTCAGCAACCTAATTAGCACCGGTTAAACCGCTGGTAAAGTCTATCTGTAGTCGGTTTTTCGTATATGTATGGGCGGTAATACCTACAAGAGTTTACTTCTCATTAGCGTACTATTTTCTGCATCCATGTCCGGATGTTTTGGCGAAAATCCAAGCAATGATGAGTTGGATATTGCAGGTTTCCAGATTGATTTCACCGATGCTGCTGATGCTGAATTACGCGGTGGTGAATGGCATACATTTTTCTTGGCCGGGAAAGGTAGAGCCATATCCGTACCGAATAATGTAATGATGTTCATAGATGACGTCGTAATACCAAACGGCTTTGCCACAGTAACAGGCGAACAGATTAGCGGTAAGCTATTGCCGATACCTTATGCCGATCAAGTCAGAATCACTATTGTCGAAGCAAATGGTAAAGGCAAGTCGTATGAATACGATGTTCTGGACGGCGAACCAATAGTTAGTGGCTCGGAGTGGTTTGATAAAATGGATTTTATTACCAGTGTTTGTGCTGATTCAACACTGTGTGGCGGCTACATCAACCGGTGGATGGGTTCGCCAAATCCAGCATTTGAACGTGCAGCCTCATTTTTCCACGGCCACTTTGAGGGACTTGGTTATGAAACTCACCTCATGCGAGTCACCGATACCTTCAGTCTAACGCAACCAGAAAGTCTGAATGTAATCGCCTGGAAGCGTGGATATGATGATTCCTGCGTCCAAGGCATTGGTGCACACATGGATGTTGCCTTACCAGGCGGGCCTCCAGGCGGAGGGACGTATGAGGGTGCATATGACAATACGGCAGGGACAGTTGCTGTGATGTTGTATGCGAAAGCCCTGCTTGATGTGGAGGTCAGATGTGATACCTTCCTCGCACTATGGTCCAGTGAAGAGGCTGGTTTACGTGGCTCGAATGCATTTGCTAACAACAACTGCGACTATTGCTTACCTCAAGACAAGGAGTTACGATTTTACATCAACATGGATATGATGGGCATCTCTTACCCAGCAAAGAAGGCCAATGGAGATTATTTCCCATATCATGCTTGGTCTGGTCCGGATGTTGACCCAGAAGTCCAGGATGTTGCCATTACCACAATTCTTGACTATGTTCATAGAGATGTGCTTAAAGCACCTATGGATTTGAGAATTGATGGAACCTATGGTGCAGGATGCGATCAGCACTGGGAAGATCATGAAAACCTTGTTATGGACGTACACGAGGACACATTCGGTCGTTCAGATCATGTGACGTTCAGAAACCTAGGTGCTCAAACAATATTCCACCTTGGTGCCTATGATGAAGACTATAGCGCCTACCACTCTCCACAGGATACCTTTGACAATATGATTGCTGAAGTTGGCGGCCCAGATGAATTAAAACAATCAATTCAGTTCGTCCTCTGGGCAGCATTTCTAGAATTCATTCTAGCCGACCAAACCCCTGAGGTTGGTAATGTTGGTGTTTGAAAAAAATTACAACCTTTAATCTACTGAGGCAATTACATATCAGTTATGGTCAGTGTTGAGAATAATCACTCAGATGACCATCTTGGTTTTACTGGAAAAAACGGTTTTCCTTTATTGCTATTTTTTTGTGGTGTTGTCCTCTCACTTCTTGAAACAATTTACATGCTCATACTCGGTAATACGCTAGAGAACGCCGTCTGGCCCCTAGCAATAAGGACTCTTGAACTGACTTTTTTTCTAAGGGAGAATATGCCACTGGTAACAATAGTTTGTGCATCACTTATCTCTGCAGGTCTTTGGCTGATGATTAGAAGGCAGCAACAGAAATACATTCCGTCTTGGATTGGACATCTGCTGGTATTCATTTCTGGCGTGATAATGGGTTCTTATGGTGTATTCATCATAATGGACATAAGGTATCTTAGAGGGGCATTTTTGCTATTACCAACTCTGTATGGTTTCATCCTATTTGCGTGCGCAATTGGTGCAAAGGGAATCCCTAACTTACCAAAGCCAAACCGAGGTTTCGTGGATGGCTTGTATAGCGTTAGCCACCTACTTGCTGTATTCTTAGCTGCTTGGTTGATGATGCCCGGAATCCCTGCACTAATCGGCATTGCGCCATCACCGCCAGACAAACCGGTTTTTGGTTATGGAGGAAAACCCGGACCGTTTGGGGAAGTGTTGGAAATTTATCCTTACCCCTTACCTGACAATGTAACAGCAATACAAGGTGATACAGAAGAGGACATCACATTCTCAATTTACTTGTCAATACCTATCTTGCCTGAAGACCCGGGTATCGATGGTGTTCCACTAGCAATACTTTTTCATGCTTTTAACAATCCAGATAGAGGTTCGTATACCGACTGGATTGACCGTCTAGTTGGCAAAGGGATGGTCGTTGCCTACATCCAATACCCAACCGACATAAGGCCTGAAGGCGCTGATAATTGGGATGATACTGAGGTTTCTGGGACATCAGATTGGCCTCACCACGTACCCCGATTATACTCGATTTACTCTGCAGTTAATCTACTGAATGAGAAAATCAGTGACGATACAAGAGGTCCAGAAATAGATGCAGTGCTTGGCAATCTCTCAATTATGCCTGAGCATCTATACATTGGTGGACACAGTCTGGGTGGTGCTTATGCGCTTAACACTTTGCAGATGGTTCAGGAATTTAATTGGGGAAGCGAGACATTGGTCGTCAATACTGAAATGGCTTCATCGAGACCTATGCAAGAACTTTGGCAGCCAGATTTCAGTGACCTCCCAGAAGCTACTATTGTTCATTTAGCT
>JAYXVG010000135.1:0-3308 GCA_036021875.1 Thermoplasmatota archaeon
AAAATTGAAGGAGCCCAAGTAAAGACGTTTAGAGATACTCCAGAATTGAATTTTGGTCGGACGACAAAAATAGAATCATTTCATGACGCAAATTTTGCTAATGTGGAAAAACTGAATACACAAAACATGAAAACCATCTCCAAATTGACAGATGGAGCTAGGGATGTTGAAGCAGTAGTGCAAATTACTGAGTGGGAAAAAAGAACTTTTACGAAAGACGGTGAAGAACGACATTTGTGGTCGGGTCAAATTGCCGATCCCACAGGTAGATGCCGAATGAGTGCATGGCAGGAATTGCCGTTTGTATCTAGCGACCTACCAATAACAGTAAAACTCACTGGTGTTAGGGTGAGAGCCTGGCAAGGTATCCCAGACATTACTGTTGACAAAGCAGAACAGGTAGAAATTTTGGATAATACTCCTTGGGATGAGGCAATTGACTTAGAAAACCATATTGTTGATGTGGAACTAAGTGAGTTAGTAAATTCCGCAAGCAGAGTTGGAATCTCTACTTCAGGGACTGTAGTAAGTGTAAGAGAGGACTCCGGTGTCATCATGCGTTGTACTCAGTGTCGAAGAGTAACTAGGGATGGTGAATGCAGCTCACCAGCATGCGTGGGTAAAGTTGAGACACAACAAGACATCAGACTCAGATTAGTTATCGACAATGGAGAAGTTACTGCATCGGTTCTGATTAACAAACCCGCAGCACTGGAACTAATGAATACGAGCGAGGATAAAATGGTCAGTGATATTGAAAACGAGGGAAAGATGGAATATGTCCAATTCATCAGAGATTACTTATTAGGGCGCGAACTTATCGTCGGTGGTCGAAGCATCGTTGATGAACAAGGAGCAATGATTCTAGCAGAAAGAGCGGACATAAGCGCAAATGATGCAGCCATGTTAGCAACAGAGGTAAAAGCACAATGGGGGATTAATTAATGCAGCCGGCTAGGAATATAAAGCGACAGCCAGCAATTCACATGTTTGCCTCCGAATATGGTGAATCAACCCTTTCTGAGAAAGGCTCAGGGGAATTTGACCCCTCGTTTGTTATCACTAAACTTGGATCGAGAGTTAATCGAGTAATTGTTGCTGGGTTATTAGAAAGGATCGAAGGAAGGGATGTCGCTAATGGTTCAGTAATTTATCAAGGCCAAATTCGGGACCCTTCAGGAATAAATTACTTCTCAGTCGGTGATTATGTTTCCGATTCAGTAAAGGAGTTAACAATCCAATTATCTGCGAGACTTGAATCAGGCGAACCTATTCTTGTGTTAATGGTAGCGAAGACTAGGTTATATCAAACAGACGAGGGTGCAATATATACGTCACTGCGTCCAGAGGAAATGTCTGTGATAGATGCACAGAGATATGCCTTATGGCTTGCTAAGACATCTCATTCTTTGATGACGAGAATGTCTAGTTACATGACAAGCCTCGATCACGAACCTAATGCTGAGTCACTGGCAAAATCAGGCATATCAGAGGAAAGAGTTCTCGGACTAGTAGCTTCCCGTAATCACTACGGAGATGTTGATTTAGAGCACTATCGGTTGAATGTCATGCAGGCTCTTGATATCGCTGAAGGAAGATTAGATGCAGCGACCAAACCTGCTCCGCAGCAGGTTTTGATAGACACAGATGAAGCAAATGCAAAAACTGATAATTCGGAAAATAATCTAGAATCTGCAATTGTTGACATCATAAAAAAACTAGACCAGGGAGATGGAGTAGAGTTTGAGACTATTCTTGTAAATGCCGAGGCCAGAGGTTTTCAACGCTCGATTGCAGAAGAAAAACTGGAGGAATTATCAGATGAGGGAACAGTTCATGAACCCGCATTCGGATGGTTTAGATTAGTTTGAGATGTTAGTTTTCCCCAACACATTCAAGTCTTGCGTCGAATGTGGTTAGGTTAGGTGGAGCAATGGCTGGAATGGATTTTTTTATTCGACCCGCGACAGGAACAAGCAGTTCAGATTGGATAAGAATACCAAATGCTGACATAAAAGTAAAATCAGCAAGAAGGATTACTAGAACAATTGTTCGTGGACAAGAAGGTGATAATTTGCACGACGAAGGGTCTGAGTCTACCCTATACACAGTATCTGGTGAAATGAAAATTGATGAATACAAAAAAATCCTATCAATGTACCGGTCAGGACAACCTTGCATCCACGATCCATTTGAAGAAAGAGACGTAAAGGTTGTATTTGCAACGATGGAATATGATGGGTCAAATGAAATGTTCACTTTCGAATTTATTGAAGACATAGTCTGAGGGATTGGCTTTGAGAAAATTAGATGAAAAGAAGGAGATTCTCTATGTCATCAGGACATTGGATGTCTTAATGTCATCAGGTGTTGGTTTGGAGGCTGCCTTGCATTCTATTGGCAAAGGTGGCTATGGTATAATTTCTAGAGACTTTTCATCAATAATGGACAAGTTATCCTCGGGTAAATCTAGGGGCTTGGAATTCGAGATAAAAGCCATGATGAATAAAGCTGAATCGGATGGTTATCGTCGGCTGTTGAACACTATGTATACCAATCTTACACAGAACACAGATCTTATCGAAACTCTGAGAAAACAGGGTAAAAGGATGGAAGAAGACAGGAATGAAACCGTAAAAAAATATATTGAAGATTTGGGTGGAGTACCTGAAACACTACTTTCAATCGGTATGATTGGACCAATTATTCTTGCCATAGTTGGATTAGTACCACAAATACTTGGGGACGGCGCTGAAGCAATAGTTGGTTCTATAGACCAAGGGATGATTAATTCGATAGTAAATGGTGGTTTATTATTCACAATACTTGGAATGATATTAATCGGTCTCAAAGCACATACAAAAGATCCGGGGTTGTGAAATGATATTCGATTTCCTAGAAGCGATATTCGGTTTCCTAGAAGCATTTAATGACAATATGTTTGTTTTATTCCTCTTTGTCATCGGTATAGCATGTGCAGCAGGAGGTATCCCTCCAATTATAGAAAGAAGCCGCCGTCGAGGGATTGAAAATCAATTACCAGGATTACTAGAATCATTGTCTGATGCTGTTGGTGCCGGTAGAGGCTTGCAGGAAGCGATGCTCGAACAGGGCAGAAATACCCCGGGCATACTTGGTAAACTTCTCACAGAGACCTTAGAGAGCAGCCATGCATCATCTTTTGATGCAGCTCTATCTGCGTTCGCTTCCAAAACTCGCTCTTCGCAAGTTCAAAGGGTAATTGTTCTGATTGATACTGCAATCCAACAAGACGCACCATTACAGAATATTCTGTCAGACTTAGCTAT
>JAYXVG010000136.1:0-3291 GCA_036021875.1 Thermoplasmatota archaeon
GTGTTGATAATCTAACCATCACCAAGCAAAACACTGCCTTCTTCCCGAATGTCCAAAATCAGCAAACTCAAATCAATCTGAATAATCTTGGTCCAGGTCAGGAATATGTGGCAAACTTGCAGGCAAATTTCCTCAATGACACGACATACCGTATTTCTGCAACGCTGTCCAATAACGGCTGGGATGAACAATCCTTGAACGATGAAATTATTGGTTATGTGACGCCGTTTAATCTGTTTGATCCGGCGTTAGAAGCGATTGACTTCTTCTCGCCTGGTGGGCTATATGCCCAAGGAACTTATCCGATATCTGCGACTACTAACAACTGGGGTAATACTGTAGTTGACTTTGACATCACTGCAACGGTATTCACCGCAGATCCATCTACTGTCAAGTGTGGAGATCCAACAACCGATTGTATCATCACATTCGACAATGCGACCGACGGTACACGATATACTGAGAGTAATAATCCAAAGGGTTCGTTATACAACGACACAGTTTTGTGTCCTTCAGAAATTGTGTTTAACAATGAGGCATATTGGTTCGGACATCCATGTCTATCACAAACCGGCACGCTCGGATATGGTGACGCTTGGGAGAATGAGACAATGACAATAATCGATGTCGATATGACCGAGTTGTCAGGTGACTTCGTTTCGATGTCATTCGAATATTATGCTGATACATTCTATGAAGTCGATTCCCAAGGAAATATTGAGCCAAGCGATTATCTTGCGCTAACCGTTGACTTTGAGAAAGAGGCCACAGACTACTCAGCTATCATTTACGGTCAATGGAATGACTACAATGAAGACGGAACCTGTCAGATAGATGAGGACGGAAATGGTATAGTCAACGCTACCAACCCAATTGATTTTGAGGAGATTGAGTATATTGGAGACCCAAGAACTACCGATGGTTTGAGTGGCAACTGGAACGTGTTCTTCAACTCGGATGGCCTAGTCAAGACAACCAGCCTCGATTTAACCCACCTATACGTGCTAAACACAACATCTGCTGATTCGGCTGATTGGGATACCCAGTGTATGAGTCTAGCAGATTCTGAGGTGCAGATAAACTTCGATTTCTACTCCGATGATGATGGTAGAAATGGTATCAATGACGGATTCAGAGGTGTCGGTGTAAACAACATAACACTCAAAGAATTCACATTTGTTGAAGATGCATCATACGAGATCAGTAGGACTGGTGTCGATGCAGAAGACGTTTCAACCGATCTAATTGCCGACCATGACTTCATTTCGGGTGTATACATGGTTGAAGTTGAAACAGTCTTTGACAACACAACAGCTGGAACTAATTGGTTTGGTGCTGAAGAACTATCCACTGCAAATAACATTAAGAGAGTCATCTTCGATGTAAAGTCAGTCGAAATCTCTCTAAGTCAACCAAACAAATTGGCTTGTCTAGAAGAGGTTAGGCTGAACTGTGTCCTACCAATAGACAGTTCATTGACTCACAACTGGGACATCTCTGCTACCAACGGTGTGTTAGAGGGCGACTATCTATTCTACATGAACATCTTCGATGAAACCACAAATTCGCTTGCTCACACCACAAACGCTGGTCCAGCCCAAACCTTGGTGCCCGGACAAAGAATCGATTTGTCTTTCACCCCGTGGGCTGGCTATCAAGATGGTCATACCTACAACATTAGCTACCATGCTGAGTTAGATGACGGAACCCCATCTGGAGACGCAAGATTCTTCCGTGCTACATTCGCTGAAGATGTTGACATCGCGATTCTTTCCGATAAGACCTCTGGGACCTCGACTATAATCGAGGATTTAGCCATCATGGGCAAGACCTACACACAGTTTACCATGAATGACTGGGACACCTACTTCAAGACAAATTGGTTTACCAACTACGATAAGATAATCCTGCCATGGCAGGATTTCAACACCGCTAAGGATGACGGTGGGGCTTACTACAAGACGCTATCTGAAACAGTCAACAACGTCAATCGAAAACAAGTCCTAGTCAACTTCATGAGCAGTGGCGGAACCATCCAAGCTCACCTTGCACCACATGGCACTCAGACCTACGGCTTAGGAACAAGTTTAGAACCACGTCTTCCGCTTGGTTTGGAGATAACCGATAAGACCAATGGAGCCGAAATATTGTTTGGCGATATTGAGATTTATGATCCATTCCATCCGCTGATGAGTAGCATTAATGTAAGCAACTTTGAGGGCTTTAGTCCAGTGGCATCCTCTGCATTAGACATTGGCAGCGAGGCAACAAATGACGTGCCAAAGATCTGCTCAGGCAACCAGAATGTGGCTAAGTTCCAGTCTATAATTCACGATAGAGATGATACAGATGATGTCCTGCTCGGAGTTTGTAGCTACGGTGCAGGCGGTATGATAATCTCGACAATCGATGTAGAGACTAATTCTGAAGACGCTAATAGTGTAGAATTCGCTCTGCTGAAGAACCTGCTTGAATACCAAGTTAACGACTATCCTAATCCATTCGGAGAGATGCGTGAAGGAACTGATATTCTAATCAACGGAGTCGTACCCGACCCTGCGTTGGGTGCAGGTTATGCAACATATTACATGAAGAGCAACGCAGAAATCACTTTCAGTTACCAATCCGATGCACAAGTTGACTTACGCACAGATTGGTTAATTTCCGGCCCAACCTCTTGGGATATGGCTACCATGGCACCAGGACAGATCGATCATTATGTTTCACCACTCTTTGATCTCGAATCCTCGCCAACCATGACATTCTGTAAGTCAATCGGTACTCAAGGCCTGTGCAAGCAGGAAGAGCAGTGGACGGTAACATTGTGGTTGCATGACGACAATGGTCACTCCAGAATGTTGCAGGTAACTGTTGAAACTAATGATGCAAATGCCGACGCATTCAATCCGATTGCCGATGCATATGTTGTAATCAAGGATACTTATGCTGACAACATCAATCTCGTTGGCACATGTTCAATTAATGATAATTATCCTAAGTATGAAATTATCCTCGATGAAAGCGGCCAAATTCCGATCGAATTTAATGCAGGCAACTCGAGTGACCCAGATGCACTAGAAGGCTCTGGTATCGAGCGTTATGAGTGGGAAGTTACTTTCGATAAGCCATGGGATGACCCGATAAGCTTGAATTCAAACACATACGTAAACTACGAAGCAAGTCAGGGCGTATGGACCTACGTATTTGGCGGCTATGGTGTAGACGAGAGTGGTGAATCCTATGCCGGTAGAAACTTGACCTTCAACCCGAACACTGAAGCACCAATTCAAC
>JAYXVG010000137.1:0-3209 GCA_036021875.1 Thermoplasmatota archaeon
GCTGTTGCTTGTATCAAAGATTTGGGATTAGATATCAGCAAAGTAAATGTCAATGGTGGAGCTGTTGGAATCGGTCATCCATTGGCTGCTACGGGAACTAGACTAGTCCTCACATTAGCACATGAATTGAAGCGTTGTGAAGGACGGTATGGCGTCGCTACAGCTTGTATTGGCGGCGGTCAAGGAATTGCTATGGTCATTGAAGCACTTTGAAGTCAGAGTAACAAATCTACTACGTAGTTAATCCAAGTAATTGATAGTACACCAATGAAAATCTTCACGAGTAGATTTTCATCAAACAGTCTAAAACCAATAATCGCACCAATTTTTGAGCCAGAGAAGTTGGCGACTATCAAGGCCGCTAGTAAGATTGATTCATCGAATAATTTCTCTCTTTGATAATTATTCAACAAAATAAAATGGGCTAAAACTGCAAATGGAACTACAATCATCATGATATTCAAACTTGAACCAATGGCCTTTCTTGTCTCTAACTTGCCAAAGAATTTCATTGCCGGTACGTAAATCATGCCCGCACCGATAGCCATTACACTAGATAAAAATCCACCAAATGCTGATGCTGCAGATAACTTTTTCAATTCTACTTGGCCTTGATTTTCAATTGAAGAAGGATTGTGTGACAGTTTTTTGACCATTTTGTAAATCACAAAACCTACGACCACTATGCTCAATAATTTGAAAACGGCCTTGAACTCTGTTCCAGTGCTTAGGACAAATAAAACTCCAATCATGGCGCCTGGTATTGCACCCCACAATGCAATTCCAGTTAATTCGTCATCAACATAATGTTGTTTGCGGTGCTCGAGTCCACTGCCGTAACTAGTAACTGCACTAAGTAATAATGACATTATAATCAGTCGCTGGTCAAGTTCCCATCCACCGATATAGTGGAACAGAGGAACGTACAAAATACCTCCACCTAATCCCAATGGAGCGATTAAAAATGCAATTAACAGAACTCCAATTACCATTAGAGACGATTCAATCAGCAATGTGAAACCTCAATTAGTTTATACCTAATTTGCAATAGTATATATTCTATTTTGGCTATTTGGTAATAGAAAAGGCTCTTAAAGCCAAAACCGTTGGTATGGTTATGGAAGTATTGATTATTGGATTACTTGTTATCGGAGTAATTTTCTTATTCTTCATTTTTTGGTTTTTCTCAACATGGAACCGTTTGGTGGCATTAGAGGAAAATGCAATTCAAGCATGGTCAAACATCGATGTTCTACTGAAGCAACGTTATGACATGTTACCAAACCTAGAAAGAGCAGTTAGTAGATATGCGTCACATGAAAAAGAATTATTCATGGAGTTTGCTAAAGCAAGGCAAATGGCGGCAGGAGCACTGCAGAACAATGATGTCAAAGGCGTGTCTGCAGCGGAATCGATGATGGCAAATATGATGCCAAGAATTACCGCAGTGGCCGAGGCCTATCCAGAACTCAAGGCGGATTCTAGTTTTCTTAATATTCAAAATGAATTGGTGTCTATTGAAAACCAAGTCGCAGATAGAAGAGAAATGTATAATGCCGCCTCAACCAATTACAACAAAGCTATTCAGATGATACCAACAACCTTTGTTGCCTCAATAAAAGGCTGTCAAAGGAGAGACTTGTTTGAAGTCCAAGGCTTCGCAAGAGAGGCACCTGCCTTGTTTGCTTGATTGATCAATAAACCATCGAGTGGTTGTTATGTTCCTGATTTTTGGCTCTAGTGGGCTCGGTCTAAGGCTGGCAAAGTGGTGCTCAGCAAGAAAGAGCTGTACGCTAGTTGGATTAGCAGAAGATTTGCCGTTAGGAGAGGTGTTAGAAAATTGTGAGCTTATTGCACTACCGGCCTCAATGCCACTTGCTGACCTCCCAATTACTAGTAACTCACCGACTGCTATTTTATTTTTAGATGAAAAATCAATCGCTGATAATGATCCATTAGCAACAATTAAGCGTAAATGGCCAAATACTCCAATATTAACAACAATACCGATTGAAGGAGACGGATATGACCTAATTAGTATTGATGACATATCATTTGCTGCAATGCAGGACAGAATTCGTGGCTGGGAAAGAAAGGAGGGTGCCCTGACTCTGGAAAATTACCTTCGATCAATTTCTGATGGTAGCAAAGTAACTATATTTTGCCATGATAATCCGGACCCTGACGCACTGGCTTCCGCATTAGCAATGAATGAACTATTTTCTAGCCATGGTCATATATCGCAAATTGTTCATGGTGGAATGATTGAGCATCATCAAAACCAGGCCATGGTTAAACAATTAGAGATTCCAGTAAGGCGGTTAATCTTAGATTGGGAGATAACTGATATAATCAAAGATTCAGATGTTATTGTAGCCGTTGATTTCCATCGCCCTGGGGCAAACAACATAATGCCTAAAGATTGTATTCCACATATAATAATCGATCACCATACTGTTGATGAAATGGTCACAGCTGATTTAGCAATGGTAAGTTCTGAGTATTCTTCGACCTCATCTATGGTTGCCTCATTGTTGATGAGCAGCGATTTTGAAATGAATTCACGAGTAGCGACCGCTCTCGCATTTGGTATCAAGACAGATACTCTTGGATTTACCCGTAATTTCAATGCAGTTGATGTTAGGGCTCTGCTTTGGATTAATGCCTGGGTTGACAAAGAAAAACTGAGTTTGATAGAGATGCCACCAAGGTCTTTTGAAGCTCTAGAATCCTTTTCGACTGCATTAAACAAAAAACTACAGATTGGAAATTTGATTCTAGCACCGGTGCATAACCTCACCAATAGGGACTCACTTGCTCAGATAGCAGATTTTCTGTTGCCTACTGAAGGTATAGATATTGTAGTTGCCTTTGGTATTAGACGTGGGAAAGTAATTCTATCGGTAAGGTCTAACAAAGCGGGATTGCATGTCGGGAAAGTCCTCTCAACTAACTTCCCAGATGGAATGGCAGGCGGTCACAAATCGCTTGGAGGAGGACAAATACCATTAGAGGTGATAACTCCACGATCTGACGATAGTGAAGAAAATTATCAGCATGAGGTAATGGAACATACAATGACCATATTACAAGATATATTTTCTGAGTGAGGTGAGCAGAATTACAGACTCAATGACCGTGGATATAAGCCCCAACCTGCGTTTGTTGGGCACTGCTCACATCTCTACAAAAAGCGTGGAAGCAGTAAA
>JAYXVG010000138.1:0-3173 GCA_036021875.1 Thermoplasmatota archaeon
AACGCGTAATAAATCCTCGGGTGACATATACCGATGGTGAAATTCAATATTGAAAAACATGGCGCAGATGATTGATTTTGCGCGAAGGTCAAGAACCTAAACTAATTCAGAACATTATGGCCGATGGTCCAGACAGGAATAGCATCGCTATTTTTGCTGCTTTACTAACGCTGATGTTAGTTTGCGCAATACCCATGGTATCGGCAACCGAACCAGGGGTTTCAATAGTCGAGGATTCCATTAACACCACAGACTTTGAAACATTTGAGGAAGACTTCTTTGAATTAGCATTTAATCTATCTTCAATCAACCAAGGTAACTCCGACACCTACAGCGGGCAGGTTTTTGTTGAGACATCTTCGATAGATGGAACCATATTGACAAACAATACTATCCCGTTTGAATTAGAGGAAGGCAATGTCGAAGTAATAATCGCTAATTTGACAAACATGAACTTTGGTTATACTATAATCGAGGTTAGTTTAGCTGGAGATGTGGGAGAGGTGTCGGAGAATCAAATATTGGGTTTTCAGAGGACAGTTCAAAGGCTAAAACCGCTAAACGTATCAATAGGTGCAGAGTCGTCAGTGATCATTGAATCTGTAGACTCAGATGGCATCTTAACGGGTAATAATTCGATTTCTGATGGCGATTATATACAACTCCAAATCCCAATAATAAACGACGGTGATTTTACTTGGAATGGCGGGGTAAACTTAACTTTGAACAACGGAATCACCACAGATGTAATGACATCCGAATCATTCACAATTTCCGGGATGGAGACTAAAGTGATTTATTTCAATTCAACAGTCCAAGCATATGAGGGGGCATTATCGGTCAGCTTAGAGCTATACGGAACATTAGACTCATACAGCGACGATAATTATCTATATTTTTCAATACCAGTCAGCCCACCTCCGCTACCAATAATTGCTGTGCAAATCCTATACAACGATACATCACTGGCATCAGGAGATACTATGCCGATAGTTGTTGAGGTATACAATAACGGTAGCGTCGATTTTTCTGGAGTTTTATATTGCACGTTTGAAGAAAGTGAAATATACAATTTATCAATACAGATTTCTGGGTTTAGCTCAATTGCTGAAAATGCTGCCATTACATTGAGACCAGGCGAATTAATATGTTCTGCGACCGGTCAAAGAATGGATAGTTCTTCCACAGATTCAATTTCAGTATTATTTTCACTTGAATCTGCTATGTTTGAATACGCTGGTGCTTCCTCGCCAAGCAGCAATGACGGGCCTTGGCATGTCGGTGATGAATCCACATTTTCCTTACTGGTCAGAAATGTTGGTACTAAACATGGTAACGTTGGTCTATCAATGGAATCAATGGGTGTTGATTACCAAGGTGAATTGATAACACTCGGGCCAGATCAGGCCGGGGAAATTAGCCTTACAGTTCAGCTAAGTCAGATTGGTTCACAATACTTTAATTGGTCAGTTTACACAATAGATGGAGATGTTTCAGGAGTTATATCTGGCCAAGTATCTATCCCTGTGGCAAACCAGCAAACCTACGAAATGTCGCTATACGATATTGCATGGTCAGTTGAAGATGGTGTTACAGCGAAATGGGACGTCAACTTATCTTCTGGGAATAATCGAGAAATGAATATCAAGATTGGTTACGGTAGCAGTTCTGATTATACCATCGTATATGATGTAGACATGGTGCTAGAACAAGGTTCTACTAGCGGTGAAATTACCCTTGGTGATGTGGACGCAGAATATGTCATAATTCAAACGCAGGAAATAAACTGGACCGCTCAATCATCCTTTTCCTCGTTTACTAAATCCATTCCTCAAGACAGGCCAAATTATGCTTTGACATTCAATTCATTATCAACACCAAATCGGCCTATTGCAGGAGAATCAGCGAGTGTTTCAGTAGTTCTACAAAACCAAGGCCAAGCAACTGGGCCGACTGGTAAATTAATTCTATTTGATACCAACAACTTCAAGTTAGCAGAATCCGACACAAACGCCTTGATCGCTGGCTCTAGTCAGACTGTTTCATTTGATTTTATCTGGCCTGCTGGTGACGAAGTAAGGTTGACTTGCAAATGGGATTATGATGAGCTATCGCAACAAATCGACCGGACCTTTTTGTCTACAGCAACCTCCCAATCCGAATCGTCTGAATCTGTGTCAATTCCTTGGACAGGACTACTTGGTGGGTCTGCTGTTTCTGCAATCATCATTCTAATGTTGAGGATGCGTGGTGTTTCTGACAAACCGCCAGATAAGAAAAAATCAAGAAAGACACCGAAGAAGCAGCAACCAGTTTTGTCGGATATTAAAATCGAGGTTGGTTGTCCGGAATGCTCACGTCAACTTAGAGTACCTGAAAATTATGAGGGGACAGTCAGATGCCCAGATTGCTCACATAGTTTTGAGGTGGGTCCAGTTATCGATGACGATGACGAGCCTGATGATACTGATGATACAAAACCCAATGACGGTAAAATTGAGATTTCATGTCCAGAGTGTTCTCAAAGTCTAAGGATTCCTGAGTCCTACGATGGCTCCGTAAGGTGTCCTTCTTGTAAGGCTGTTTTTAGCGCAAAAGATGGTTAACATTGAATAATAATCAAGTCTAGGATGATAACATGTCAGCAGGCCATTTTCAAGAGTTTGAAGATGAGTATCTTGAGATGATGTATCAATTCTATGAGAAAGATCCTGATGCAAGAGTACGAACTGGAGATTTGGCTGAAGCCCTAAGAGTCACACCGGCTTCCACTACAGAGATGGTTCAGAGGTTGGCAAATAAGGGATTCATCGATTATTTACCATACAAAGGTTCAGTGTTAACTGAACAAGGCTTGATTCACGGTAAAAAAATGAAGCGCCGTCACCGCTTAGCCGAAGTTTTGCTTGAACATCTGCCGTTTAATGGCAATCAGCATGCTACGGCATGTCGTCTAGAACATGCCATTGATGACGACCTGGAGGTTGCACTTACAGTCTATCTAAATAATCCTCAGATTGACCCCAGCGGTACCCCGATACCGACCATGTCGGAGGACATTGAAGGAAGGGTCAATTCCGTTCGAGATGGGATGAGAGATTTGACTCAACTTCACGAAGATGAATCATCTGTCATAAAAATCATAGTTGCAGGAACTACCGATATCGCACAAC
>JAYXVG010000139.1:0-3164 GCA_036021875.1 Thermoplasmatota archaeon
TGTAACTGCATTACCACTTTGTGTTTGGATGCTCAAAGGATTCTTCGATACGGTGCCACGTGAATTAGAAGAAGCCGCCACCCTAGACGGTTGTAATCAGTTCCAAGTATTTACCAAAGTAGTTCTGCCCTTATCACTGCCAGCAGTTGCAGTGACTGCGTTGTTTAGTTTCCTCGCTGCGTGGAACGAGTTTTTGCTAGCACTGACATTCAATACGTCCAATGACATGTATACCCTGCCAGTTGGGTTAGCCTCGCTGATATCAGCGACCGGACAAGCATGGGGCGACTTTGCCGCCGCAAGCATACTGGTCAGCTTGCCGGTTGCGCTGCTATTCCTATTCTTCCAGAAGTTCCTCATCGAGGGACTTGCAGCTGGAGGGGTAAAGGGGTGATACGATGGTTAGCGTGAAGTATAATGCGGTATCAAAGCAATATGATGATGGATTTGTTGCAGTAGACGGTTTAGATTTGGAAATTAAAGATGGCGAATTCCTAGTTTTACTTGGGCCCTCGGGTTGCGGTAAATCTACCACTTTGAGGATGTTAGCCGGACTAGAAGAAGTAACTCACGGGGAAATACAAATTGACGGTGTGACGGTTAATCATCTGCCACCGGGTGCTCGTGGACTCGGTATGGTGTTTCAATCATATGCACTTTATCCTCACATGACAATAGCTGACAATCTTTCATTCGGACTTCGAATGGCTAAGGGACAGGCAAAACTAAGCGGCGATGAAATCAAACAGCGCGTCCAAGAGGCCGCTGAAATGTTAGACTTAGTTGAACATTTAGATAAAAAACCAAAGGAATTGAGTGGCGGACAACGACAAAGAGTTGCCCTCGGCCGCGCTTTAGTGAGGCGCCCAAAAGTTCTCCTTATGGATGAACCCTTATCAAATCTTGACGCAGAATTACGGCACCAAATGCGTAGTGAAATCCGTAAATTGCATGACGAGCTTGGCACTACGACAATCTATGTCACGCACGACCAGATTGAGGCTATGACCTTGGCAGATCGAATTGCAATTCTTGACAAGGGAGTGCTACAACAACACGATGAACCTTTGAATGCATACCATAATCCAGCTAATGAATTCGTCAAAGGCTTTCTTTGTGAGCACATTGATGATTTAGTCAATACGGCAAATAGTCTCTTCAAGAAGGAGTAACTAGGGTGAGAATATGAAGTCGCAACTATCGATTGCCATTTTGTTCGTCACGGTGATACTTTTGCCGATGATTCCCGCATCAGCGGATAATCCAGAAATCGATTACTCAAGCGGACTTACCGAATTCACCTGGAGTGGTGCGGCGAATACAGTTGATCTAGTTGGCGAGTGGAACTGGGACGAGGTCACTCCACTAACAGAAACCTCCGGTGTGTGGTCTGCTGAATTGGCCTTGTCAGAAGGAATTTACTGCTACAAATTTATCGTTAATGGCGAGTACATTTTCGACCCTACCAACCCCTACCGAGGTTACTGCGATAATGTCGAGAATTCAGTTGTGCGCATCAAGGACTCACTCAGGCCTAATTTTGCTAGCGATTTGACTAACGGTCAACTCACTATCTCGTTTTTACCAGGAACAAGTGGTGCAGGGCCAGACGGTATTCCAGTAGGTTTGGAATTGGCAACTTGGGACTCTAACACTATGACTTGGACTTTAGACACTACGACACTTGCTCATGGTAAGCACACTTTGAAGTTGGAATTATCTGATACTGATGGCAACCTAGCATACGACCACTTAGTCCCTTTTTGGGTCGGTCCACAGAGCGATTTTTCCTGGGAAGATTCTCTGATTTACATGATTATGACTGATCGTTTCATTAATGGAAACCAGAGTAATGACGGTCAACCAACAGGAGCAGCTGCTGGCGCAGATTGGCTAGGTGGTGACCTCGAAGGAGTGACTTCCAAAATACAGTCTGGTTATTTTGCTGATTTAGGTGTTAATGTGTTGTGGCTAACACCATTCAATACAAATGCCCAAGGAACAGGTTTGGCTGCTGATGGTGTCCATGACGTCTCAGCATTCCATGGCTATTGGCCGATTGAGCCACGACAAGTAGATCCTCGTTTAGGCACAGCAGACCAACTCAAAGAAATGGTCGATGCAGCACATACAGCAGGCATCAGGGTCATGATGGACTATGTGGTGAACCACGTTCATGAAGACCATATTTACTATCAAAATAATCCGGAATGGTTCAATCAAGGTTGTATCTGCGGCACCGAAAATTGTGATTGGACAGAATATCGTTTAAGTTGCCAATTTACTCCATATATGCCTGATGTTAATTGGAAAGTAAGAGAAGCATCTGAGCAATTTATCGACGATGCACTCTGGTGGTTGGAAGAGTTCGACCTCGATGGTGCCCGTATTGATGCGGTCAAACACGTTGATGACCTTGCTGCCACTAATCTAGCAACTCGCATCAACGAGCGATTTGAAACGGTTGGTACGGATTATTATCTCAAAGGAGAAACTGCAATGGGTTGGTCAGGGGATAATCTTGCTGATAATCAATTCCAATATGACACCATCAATCGATATATCGGCGAGGATTCACTTGATGGTCAAGCAGATTTCGTATTGTATCATGCAGTTGTCGACAATGTATTTACTCAAGAGTCTAGGAATTACCATCACCTTGATTATTGGACTAATCGTAGTCAAGATCAGTACGTTCCTGGCGCAGTGATGGTCCCTTACGTCGGCAGTCACGATGTTCCGCGCTTAGCAAGTAGAGCCGATAGGGGGACCGGTGATGCATATAATCAGTGGCAAGAACAAGGGTTGCCAGGACAACCAGGTACTGACGACACCTATGACAGGATACTGCAAGCCTATGGTTGGTTATTGACAACACCTGGTGCACCGTTGTTGTATTATGGCGATGAATATGGTGAATATGGTGGCGCAGATCCTGATAACCGACACATGTACCGAGATTCAAGCAGTTGGAACCATCGTGAAAGTGCCCTGTTTGAAAATATCTCCACATTGGGTAAGTTACGCTTTGACTCAATTGCGCTTAAACAAGGCACCTACTCGACCAGATATGCCAGCTCAGATTTACTAATCTATGATATGTCACATGATGATCAGACCATGTCTGTCATTCTAAATCGTGCAGGGCAGTCAACATATTATGG
>JAYXVG010000140.1:0-3116 GCA_036021875.1 Thermoplasmatota archaeon
CACGCCCGCTTCGATATTCATGATACCGTTCAACCGACTCATCTCACCGAGTATCTTATCCAAGTCTAAGTCAGGCCACTCCTTGGTGATGCTGCTGAAGCCAGAGAGTTCCTTTAGCCAGGATACGGTTTCTGGATAAATTGCTTCATAGATTGTTGGAGTCCCAGCAGCGGCCCAACAGAATCTCTCAAGACCATATCCGGTGTCGATTATCTGTAGCGGCATTTCCCGATATCTATCGCCCTTAATCTCAATATCTCCGTCCTCATCTTCTTCGAGATTCATAAACACCAAGGTTGCTAACTCTAAGCCACCAACAATAACTTCCACTGCTGGTCCTGCATTACCCCCGCCGCACCAAGGATTCTCCACATATGTTATTTCCATTGAATCAATACCAAAGGTCTCGGTTAACATCTCATGACAGTAGCGTACACAGTCTTCCATCCAGTAATACATGCGACCTTCATCAGGTCGGTTGAATACATGGTGCGCCATCATCTCAAATGTGGTCAAATGACGACCGCTACGCCCCACGGCATCAACATCTGTTAGCCTGATGCATGGTTGGGAAATAGTTAGTGGGTTTGCCGGTGGGTCGACCATTCCAGAGGTCACGTGAGGTTGAAAATCTGCGATTGAAGCGATTGTCAGATGTATGTCATCACGCCACCGTGCGAGGATTGGATATGGCTCAATTCGGGTATGCTCACGTTCTTCAAAAAACCCAAGAAATGCCTCTCTCATGGCATCCTTCAATTCCTTGCCACGCATAGAAAAACCACTTATTAGCGGATTTCCAATGAAAGTATACTCATCTTCGCTGGTATCGCCACAGGTTTCTCGGTTTTTATCAGCAGTCCAAAACCAAAGACTGGTTACTCGACATTGTTTCCTGATGTAGCCATTGTCGTGAAAGACTGCTAAATCAATTGGAGCCATAGCCATGAATTTCACCTACTCGATGAATATTCCAAAAGAAACCAAGACTTGAACCCTGCGTCTCGATAAACAATTTATCGGCAATCCTCAAAGGTGAATAACCAACCCGAGCACTATGGGCGATGAGTGGCGTAAGCATCTTCAAATGGAACCTGACGGAACCATGCGAATTAAGGCTCATGGCAACATGAAAGTGGATGCTAGAATTGTTTCTGACCAGACTCACTTTAACAATCACATAGATGACAGAGGTCCAGAACAATTGGTCAACGCCGCTGAGATCCCTGGCATAGTTGGCGAGGCTTGGGCAATGGCTGATTGGCACTTCGGTTATGGATTACCAATCGGAGGGGTAATTGCGACAGATATTGAGCACGGAGACAACGGTGGTGCTATATCTCCAGGAGCAGTCGGATTCGACATCAATTGTGGTGTGCGAGTTTTGGCACTTGATGCAACTCTTGACGATATTCCAAATATCAAAAAATTGGGTGGCCGGATTGCTGGAAGGATTCCTGCTGGAGCCTCTGGAAAGGGTGGACTGGATATCGACATGCCTCAAATCAAGACCCTTACCGAAGGTGGAGCACAAGCAGCCGTTGACATGGGAATCGGTTATCATGAAGACTTGTCTGCCCTAGAGTCTAGTGGTCTGTTAGAGGTTGATGATGTCACACTTTCTAATCGAGCATACGAGCGTGGACTTAGAGCACTGGGAACCTTGGGTAGTGGCAATCATTTTCTCGAATTACAATCCGTTGAGAAACTTGTTGACGAGGAGACAGCAAAACATTGGGGTCTCTATGAAGGCCAATTATTAGCCATGATTCACTCGGGTTCACGTGGTCTTGGGCATCAAGTCTGCAGCGAACACTCAAGAAAATTTGAACAGAAATTCAAGCGGACTACTGATGGATGGTATGCCGAAGAGTATGGTTATACTCTTTCAGACAGACAATTAGCATGTGCACCTATACACTCCAAAGAAGGACAATCATATCTTCAAGAAATGAATGCTGCAGCTAATTTTGCTTTTGCTAATCGTAGTGCTCTCGCTCATAGGCTGAGGGAGGTTTTACGACTAGAAATGGGAGTGGACGGAGAGGCTAGAACCCTATACGATGTGGCGCACAACATAGCAAAAATTGAGACACACATCGTTCACGGCAAAAATTGCCAGTGTGCAGTCCACAGGAAGGGTGCAACAAGAGCATTTTCCGGCGATAGTGGACATATTGAGGATAACTTCCAAAAGACCGGTCAACCAGTATTAGTGCCGGGTGATATGGGAACTGGGTCATGGATAATGGCCGGTCCTAAAAGTGGCCAGAATCAAGCGTTTGGTTCGTCGTGTCACGGCGCTGGTCGAGCATTGTCAAGGACTCAAGCCAAAAAGACCATAGATGGTAAGGCCTTGAAAAAGCGCTTAGAGGAATCTGGAATTAGGATACATGCCTCAACACCAAATGTTCTTTCCGAGGAAGCTCCTGACGCCTACAAGGATGTCGATGAGGTGATTGATTTAACTAAGCGTGCTGGTTTAGCGAGGCCTGTTGTGAGAATGAAGCCGAATATAGTGATTAAAGGTTGATCACATACAGAATTTAGTTTGCGACTGACCAGGTATAGTTGGAGCCGCACCTGTATGAACTCCATCCGGCTCCTCACAAATTACACTAAGTAGTGTGTTGACTAGATCCTTTAACTCGTCGACCTGATTTTGTAAGTCTTTCATACGACGCTTCATTTCTGCTTTGCTATCTACACTGGTTCCCATCTTATCCCATCTAAGGAAGTTGCCTTCCTTGGCAATAATTCAGTAAATTCGATTATTAATCTTTGAGGATAAATTTTGTGACAAATTGCCATTTCAACAGTAGATATATTTGACGAAGCGTTATATTCATCATGCAAGTCGGCAGAAATACGCCACTGTGGCTTAGGGGTATAGCACCTCATTGGTAATGAGGAGGTCGCGAGTTCAAATCTCGCCAGTGGCTCCAGAAGTTCTAATTCTAGCCTAATGTATATTTGCTTTCATACACTTAGGCAAATCATGAAGAAAACCTTTGCTCTAATGTTTTGCCTGTTGATGATGACGATGCCACTCTCTGGATGTATGGATAATAGTGATGATTCCACATCTGAAGAAGATAGTGTTGAACTACAAGATT
>JAYXVG010000141.1:0-3082 GCA_036021875.1 Thermoplasmatota archaeon
ATGATGTCCATTCATCTAAACGCCATGCCATCAAAATGATAAAAATCAAGGAAATCCAGGATGTGATGATGAAATAAACCAAGACTTTTGCTCTAATCAACTGTGGAACTCTGACCGGTAAACCGTTCATGAACTCTGGCGAATCTAATATGGTTAGCCAGGAGTAGAAGTTGAATCCAAAGAAGCCCAAAAATGGCGCATAGGAAAGTAGATTTATCGGAATTGGCGCTTCAGCAAAATCAATCAACCAGGCCATACCTAGCAATACAGCAAGTGGTATGGTGTAGGATACAACCATCTTTTTTATTGACCCCGACCGGAATAAATCAACGAATTCCTTTGCTACAATAAGTCTAATTTCGCCCCGCCCCAAGAACGAAAGTTTCGCATAGATGGGCTTGAACAAATCGCCTTTCTCTACCACACTTACATCAAAATCGTCAACGATCAAAAGTGAGGAAAAATATCCAAGCACTATACAAAGAATAAATCCAATTAAAGCTAAGGCAATATTTTTGCTGGTTTGGATGTAAAGCCCTATCAGTATCAAATCTATTTTGACGGCGCCAATTCCGACAATTATACCGAATAATATGACTGCGACCGGACCAAATATCGTATATGGTCTCCCTCTCATCCATAATGCCGAAGCCAAGAATGAGAGCGCTAATCCCTGAGCAAGGGTCGCCACCATTGCAAACCAAGTCCACGGCAAACTTGAGTATGCTAGTGGAGTTGTGATACCGAGAAAAGTATCCAATGCTTTGCCAAAACCCATTCCAACAATAATGGGTGACAGAATCAAGAGCACATAGAAAACTAAATCCTTGACAAAATATGCAAAATGAGCCATTGAGTTTGGTAGTGGTTGAAGGGCTGGTGAAGCCAGTAAGTGATTTTTCGTTGCGGTTCTTCTGACCAATGCATCACGGCCCATGAAAGCAAACGTTCCCATACCAAGACTGAACATAAGTAAGGGCAAATGCAGAGCAAACCTCAATTCTTGCCAAGTAAAACTATTCGCTTCGGTGTCTGATGTCTGGGCGGCTGAATCACCGACCAAGAATTGCAGACCAATGGTTGAGACCATCGTTACCAAGGCGAGAAGTAACGGAAACAATACCATCTGTCGTGCTTTCGCAAATTCAACGTTTTTTCGAAATTCTTCCTTAAACATTACACTGAATGTTGCACTAAATGATGAAATTCCGTTCAAGGGTGTAAGCAAATTTTGCCCACCTGAATTGGTTCCAAGGTTGACTAAACCGTGTGATTGATCATCACTATCCCATTCCCGGGAAGAAATATGGGCACCGGGCAATGCTACTCCTCCTCTGCATTATCTTGGTCAAAAAGGCGTTCAACGTCTTCAATAGATTTGCCAACAAGACGGATAAAAACGTCTTCCAATGTTTCTTGTGGACTTTCTTTGAGGCCTCTTACTGTTCCGGCAGCAAGTACTTTCCCATCATTGATTATTGCCATTCTATTACACATTCTTTCGGCCATCTCTAGCACATGCGAACACAAAAAAATGGTCCCGCCTGATTTTACGTGCTCCAACAACCATTCTCGGCATTTACGCTGGTAAATTGGGTCTAAATTAGCAAATGGCTCATCGAGAAAAAGTAATTTTGGCTTATGGATAAATGCTGATGCAAGCATTACTTTTTGGCGCTGACCTTTTGACAAGTCCTTACACATAGTGTTCCTTTTTTCTTCTAAACCAAACCAGTCTAGCCAGTATTCAACTTCCTTATCGCTATCTTCAATATCTCTCAACTTTGCAACAAATTGAAGAAATTCAACAGGAGTCAGATAGGAAGGAGGCGACTCTGATTCCGGGACTATGCCAATGTTTGCTTTGACCTTCTGAGGCGATTTTGTGGCATTAATACCCAATACTTCTATTTGCCCTTTGCTTGGCTTTAACTGTCCAGTTAGCAACTTGATGAACGTAGATTTACCTGCCCCGTTGGGTCCAAAAACTCCAAAGAATTCTCCTGAATTAACCTCAACATTCAATGGATGAAGAGCAATGAAGTCACCATATTTCTTGGCCATATCTACTGCCTTGACCAAGGGAACTGTGTCACCCATGAGCACTGCTACTCTTCCTATTCTTTGTATTATTGGATTTAGCCATAATAGGATAAATCATCAAGTGAGTGTTCTTGGAAGCATCATGGACGAGCCAAATTCTGCCGTGTTAACAATCGAAAAAATCCCAGTTGCTGATGAAACAATAGATGGCTACATAGCCTTGGCAACAATAAATCGCCCAAACAAGCTAAATGCTCTCAACTCAGAGGTCATGAAGTCATTGAAAGCACTGTGCAAGTGGGTAGAATCCACTAAACAGATTAGATGCTTAGTGATAACCGGAGCAGCTCCATTGCCCCCAGTTGAAGGGAAGCGACAAAAACCAAACGCATTTGTTGCAGGGGCCGATATCTCAGAATTTGTCGGGATGGATAGTGGTGCAACCAGAATCAAATTTACTGACAATGCAGTCGAAACACTATGGTCACTGAGTAAACCAACTATCGCAATGATTGACGGATTCGCTTTGGGAGGAGGATGTGAAGTTGCATGTTCTTGTGACATCAGGATTGCCTCCAGCAGATCAAAATTCGGAACCCCTGAGATAAACCTAGGATTAATTCCCGGTTATGGTGCAACTCAGAGACTAGAAAAATTAGTAGGTTACGGAAAAACTCTAGAAATGGTGATGACAGGAGAGATGATTAATGCGTTGGAGGCTTTGAAAATTGGATTAGTAAACCACGTTTGCGAGCATGACGAATTGTTCGATTTTACTATGGGTTTGGCAGATAAAATTGCGAGTAAATCTGTTCACACTCTAGTCACAGCTAAACGTGTAGTAAAAGCGTCCTTGAATAACACCCTCGATGATGGTATAGCAATAGAAGCTGAAGAATTCGCCAATCTTTTTGATAGTAAAGATCAGCAAGAAGGAGTAAGAGCATTCATGGAAAGAGATAAACCAAAATGGCATGATGAATAATAACTATATTCTAGGCTAATTATCTTCATCCATCTGAACTTTTAATGCTGCAAG
>JAYXVG010000142.1:0-3080 GCA_036021875.1 Thermoplasmatota archaeon
ACTAAACATCTTATGAGACACGTATGGGTGATCTCCGAGGCTATAAAAGACGGTAAGGACATAAGATCGTACCACCATTGGTCTCTCATGGACAACTTCGAATGGGCAGAGGGCTACTCAATGAGATTCGGGCTTTATTCGGTTGATTTCGATACTCAGGATAGGACCCTGAGAAAGAGTGGCGAGGCCTACAGGAGCTTGATCAAATCCCAGTAGTTTACTGGATACGGGAGGTCTAAGCTGTCTTCTAATAGCATGTCGTGGCGGGCGATGCAGGATTCGAACCCACGTCTCCGGCTCCGAAGGCCGGAAGGATATCCAGACTACCCTAATCGCCCGTAGTCTACCCGACAGGCAACTCCTTCTTGAAGAAGTATGTTGGCCCTGTCAAATTGATGAAAACCAAAGTAATCCACCCCTTTGTTTGAATAATGGATTGTTGGTCATATCTACATGGCGCGTAGACTTCCATGTATTGAACGGTCTTGCTCAGCGTGCTGTCGAGAGACAACTATGCCAGTAACAAGGGCAGAAGCAGCGCTGTTATCACGGCGCACGGGAATGCGTATCGAAGATTTTACCTGGAGCAACAAAGGGATTCTAACTCTGATGAATAACGACTTGACAAAAGCCTGCATGTTCCTGCTAACCGATTCCGCAGAGAAGTATGCCCCTGGGATTTGTTCTGTTTACGATATTAGGCCAAAAGGTTGTCAAATGTATCCAATGGTCTTGAATGCCCAAGATACCGCAATAATCGACGACGGCTGCCCATACGGTAGTGATTTTCCCGCACCGTCAGAAGAAGACTCAATCACTATCCTCAATCTAGAGGAGCGACTGATGCAAGGAGAATAAGGCGTGACAGGCTTCCATGTACGTGCTCCTGCCACTGATTGATCAGTTCGACACCAGCTTTGCTTAGCATCCTTGAGAAATCATCCCACTTGCCATGTAATAATGTGATTTCATCGCTGCCTGTTGGCTTTATTGGCACAATTAAAACGAGTCTTGCTGTTTCATTCACTACCCTACGACAACTCATAATTGTTGATTTTATCAAATCATTATGGCTTTGGGAGCCGTGTGAGTTTCGACCATATGGTGGGTCCAACACGACACCTGATATCCTGCTTTGCCAATCATCCGGGACTATCCGGTTGAGTTGGCAGGCATCGCCGGTTATTACCTGATAATCTGCACCTGCAGTTTTGTCTCCGAGTGCCCAAGCAATATTCTCCATCGTCCCTGTAACCATCATGTCGTCCATATCTACAGCCAAGCAATTTCTTCCCATGGTTACCGCTTCCATTGCAAAACCACCGGTTCCAGTCATCGGGTCTAGCACAGCCTGATCATCGATAGGGCCGCATGCGAGGTTGACACACAATCTTGCTAAGCGCGGGTCAAGACTGATTGGACGAAAGAACGGGCGCTCTGTTGCTCTCCTAGTCGCTGTGCCAATCGAATCGTCAAAATCACCGATTAACCAGCCACATGCGACGATGTTACTGGCACCATCAGCGATAAGGCCCACTTCATAATCAGGTTCATCGAGATTGATTGAATAGCCTAAATCAGTAGCGATACCACCAATTTGCCCGGCCAATGTTCTGGTCGAGAAATCGGCAATTTTACCAGCGATGCGCAACGTTCTGACGGCAAGAGAGCCCCGGTGCGCAAAGTCCTCTAAGCTAACAGAGACATTATCTAGGAATTGTCTGATATTTTCAGGCGTATACTCAACAACGTGAGCATCTTGAAGAAAACATTGAATGCCGCTGGAACAATCAAGCGTAGTGACCATCTTCCCATCAAGGTCGCCAAAGGTGCTCAATAGCCTTGGGCTCAATTTGGCGAACTCCGCTTGTGGAATCAGCGCGCTGAGTTCGGCCTGAGCAAGCGCTACGTGCCAACCACGCAGACAAGCCAAGGTTTGCGCCATGAGTGAACTAAACGATTCTAGTAATTGACGAAATCGGATGCAAATATTAACACCTCATTGCCTTTAGTCTGAACCATGGGCTGTAACCTACGTGATTTGGCACAACCAGAGACTCTCGAACTCAGCGAGCTTGCCGGTCAGAAAATTGGTGTCGATGCATTCCTAACTGCATTTCAATTCCTGACTACAATACGAGACCGTTCACCAGAGGGCGACGGTGGCCCACTAAAATCCAGCAACGGCAAAGTCGTATCTCACCTTATGGGATTTCTTACCCGAACCACTACCCTTCTCGCCGCCGGAATAAAGCCAGTATTCGTGTTTGATGGTAAAGCACCGGAACTCAAAGCAGATGAAATCGCCATGCGCAAGGCTCGTCGTGAGGAGGCAAGGGCGGTTCACCAGCAAGCCCTTGAGGCTGGAGATTTTGCCCTCGCTCAGAAAATGGCGCAACGGATAATTTCCTACACTCCAGAGATGGTTGAAGAAACTAAACAATTGCTCGACCTGCTTGGCGTCCCTTGGGTAGACGCAAAAGCCGAAGGTGAAGGCCAAGCAGCAGTAATGGCTACGCTTGGACAACTAGATGCAGTTGCGACCCAAGACTGGGATGCGCTACTATACGGTTCTCCGGTTCTGATACGAAATATGATGACAGCAGGCAACAAGTCGCACGGTAGAATCGTCAAGGCTCAGAAAATTATCTTGGATGATTTACTCTCGGAACATCAATTGACTAGAGAGCAGTTGATTGACTTAGCAATAATGATTGGCACCGATTTCCATCCGGGAATTAAGGGCATTGGGCCAAAAACCGGAATCAAACTTATCAAACAGTTTGGTGATATTGAGACGATTTGTCAAGAAAAAGGTAAAGAGATCCCAGAACGGCTTGAGGAAATCCGTGAAATCTTTCACAACCATCCGTCCAATGAAGTTGCCAATGACAAGTTGCAGATGGGGCAAGTAGACGTTGCAGGACTGCAACAATTCCTCCAAGTTGACCGACAATTTAGTCAGCGTCGAATGGATAATGCCATGGAGAAATTGAAACAAGCAGGATTGATTCGAGAAAGTGGTCAAACCAGTCTGTTTTCTTTCTAATAGAATCGCAATGGGCTTGCTAAGACCTGCA
>JAYXVG010000143.1:0-3058 GCA_036021875.1 Thermoplasmatota archaeon
TTGTGAACATTTTTTCCACCCCGCCTGGTTAGTTTAACAGGCTACCTGGCGGCGGCAGCCCTACATGGTTTCAGAAATTATCTTGCTCAGCGATTTCCTGTTGTAGAATGCCCATCCAATATTTCCTGGCATTCTCACGATTTAGGGCTCTGCGAGTTTGACGTACGTGCTCTAAGATGTATTGTCTGAATTTCAAAGCCTTAGTTCTATTAACTCCTTTTGGAGTTATTCCATCCCAAAGTCTGTCGAATTGTTCGGCTTTGTCGTTGAACTGTGCATCACTCATAACTACACCTTAAGCAGGCTGGCCAGTGAAGGCCCCTTCTTAACCATGCCGACTTAACCTGAATGGTTCAGTAATCATCATCATAATAGCCCATCATATCGTCCTGAGAAACACTTTTGTAAAGATCTGTTACTTTTGGTTTGGGTTTTTTGTCTGGGGTTTTATTCTGCTTGTCAACTGTATCTAAATTCGATGGTTTGATTGGTTCAAGTCCCACGCTCTTACCCGCGGCTTCTGCTACTTCCCGGTCAAGTTTAGGAATTGCTGGTGCTGGGGCTAAGAACCGATTCTTTTGTGCTTCAGAACCTTCTAGGGAGTCATCCGTAGAATAGTCTTTCAATGACTTAATCAAACGCAAATCGGTCTCGGTCTTCAGGAGATCAATTGCTATTCCCCTCAACACATCTTCACCATATAGTATAGGCAGCATTTCGACGCAAGCACGGCGAACCTCGACATCGTTTGATGATGCTCCTTTGAGGATTAACTCTCTTGCCCGACCACTATCCTTGTCCAAGGAGCGTATCGCTTTGACTGCACTAATTCTAACTTGAGAATCACTATCTGATAAGGCCCTCTCTGAGAGAATTGTAGCAATCCTAGTATCGGCCTTAGCAAGTTTTGGCAAGGTTTTGGCTGCAGCTCTTCTGACTCTTGCGTCGTCGTCGTTTAGCGCCCATGATACTAAATCCCAGCCTATATGACCTGATTTTAGTAGGACTTTCCCAAGTAATTTTGCACCACGAAGGCGCAGATTAGCATCAGGCTCAAGGAATAATTCATCGATGTGATCACATGCTACTTCTGGCCAAGCTTCGCACAGAGATTCTAAACCCTTGAACGCATGTTTACTTCGGTTGGTATCAAAAGACCTTAACTCGTTGTGGATGATTATGTCTACTCCGGATGGAAATACTGGTGCCGAGATGGATAATGCTTCACTTGCAGCCTGCCGAACTGCCAGATCTTCGTCATCTAGCAAAACTGACAACCAATCAAAGAGTTCGTCGGACTTCTGTGTAGCAACCTCTGGGAGCGCTTTCAGAGCAGCCACGCGCACTTTTGGTTCACTATCTTCCAGTGCCTTTAGCAGAGAATCATGAGCAGAAACCGCCTTGTGTCCTTTCAATCTAGTTAGTCCGATTATTCCATCTACTCTTTGAAGACTGTATTTTTTTGAGCGCCAAGATATAGAATAATCAGAGATTTCACCATTAGCAAGTGGAATAATATCTGCGTCGGAGATAGCCAACCAGGGACCTTCTCGGACCTCGATATACTGCTTTTTTCGGCGTGATTTACCGACTCTTAATGGCTTACCTGTTCGCGGGTCTCTTGCCACATATTCCCTTGTCAAGATAAATCCCTCGTCAGACCGGGCAAAGCGACCGAAGCAATGAATGTGTTGATTAATAGCATAAACCTGAACAATTAGATTCAAAAGAATAACCGGTTTGATGGAAATCATGACGGATGATAATCAAGAAGATGTTCGTCGAGTCATTGCTATATGCTTCAGAGGAACTGAGGCGATGTCAGATTTGGATTTGGAGAGAATCTTGTCCTTCGATATGGAATGGTTGTCCCCTGATGAGGCCGAGGCTTGTGTAAGCCAGCTAATTGACAAAGGCTGGCTAACAGGGGACAGAGATAGCCTCGCTCCTTCGTTTAATCCAAGGAGTGTCACCACACCTATTGGATGGTTTCCAAGACCATCGAGGTTACTATCACCCTCGGATTATGAAAAAACAAAAAACGGTCAGATGATTGTAAATTCTGGAGATGAAAGTAATCTTACCACCAACTCTGAGAAATCTCCCCCGACAGCCTCTAATGGCAAAGATCCAAGAGATAGATTAAGCAAACGTTTAGCCAAATTCATTGCTCGCCAATCCGAAATCCCAATTGATGAAATCGAGCGCCGAGCAATTAGAAAACAACAAGCCCTGAATTATGCGGCTAAATGGGTCTGTCTAGCCTTAATTGCCCGTGAGCAAAATCTAGAAATGGAACAAATTATCAAAGCACTATCAGGCTAAGTCATCAAGTTGAGGAGCATACTCTCTTTCAATAACATCTTCTTCTTTGCTTCTAGCAGACAATTCCATCAATACTGGTAAGAGAACCAGAGATAGAACCAAGGAGAAAATCACTGTTATTGCAGTGATAAGTCCGAAATCTTGGATAATTGGCATCGGAGAGAATAATAACACCATGAAACCAAGAGAAGTTGTCAAGGCGCTCATTAACAAAGCTACGCCAGTTGTTGATATAGAGGCTCTGAGTGCATCCCAATGGTTTTCTCTTCTTCTCAACTCAACTTCGAATCTTCGCCACATGTGGATAGAATAATCTATACCAATACCAAGTGTTAACGCAGTAACCATTACTGTCAACACATTCCATTTGAGGCCAATTGCAGCCATAGATCCCACAACCCACAGCGATGCAATTCCTACGGGGAACAGAATTACAATCGCAGGCATTATTCTTCTGGTTAACAAGAATAGGACCAGGAAAGATACTGATAGAGATATAAGTGTTGATTCAACTTGAGAACTTGATAAACCATCCAACACAGTTTGTAGCATAGCTAAATCACCGGTAACATACAGTTTTGCATTACCTGCAAGATTATACCGCAAGGTTCCAGATTTGTCTATATCACCCAACATATACTCAAACTCTTCAATCACTTTGGCAGATTCTGCAGATGTTGTGGCTTCAACTCTAATTTCGTTTCTGAGATTGACCACTTTGCCATCCACAAGG
>JAYXVG010000144.1:0-3041 GCA_036021875.1 Thermoplasmatota archaeon
ATGCGGTAGTTTGGATGCAAAGATAGGGAATGTCTGCGTCTCATTACTGAGTCTTCATTACGCCCTGTGGGCAGTGATTTATATCCTGTTGATGGGAAAGCATTCAGAGCATCTGCAATGTGTGAATCTGCAAATCCGTGAGATTTCCATTTACGCAACAATTCGATATCAATCTCGGTTGGATTGCATGAGAGTTCAATCATTTCTCGTTCCATCTGGGCTATTTTCTCAAAACGATACAAGAACCATCGGGTAATTCGAGTTATTTCATGCACTTTTTCAACACTCCACCCACGTCTAAATGCTTCAATTAGCGCACCCATCCTTCGGTCCGTAGCGATACTACACCAATCGACTAGAACTTCATCGGGAAGTGGTTCGCTTGCTCGTTCCGCCATAGACTCTCCTTCTGATTCATCAGCCCTAGTAAGAGGCCTTGGATGTGGACAACCCTGTTCTAGTGAGGCCCATGCTTTGAGGAAGGCTTCCTCAAAATTCCTGCCAATAGCCATTACCTCACCAGTTGATTTCATGGAGGTACCTAGAGTCCTATCTGCAGTTCTGAACTTGTCAAACGGCCAGCGAGGTATCTTAACCACACAGTAATCTAAAGTTGGCTCAAAAGCAGCGGTGGTTCCATCACCAGTAATTGGGTTGGGTAACTCATCAAGAGTATAGCCTACTGCAATCTTGGCTGCAATACGTGCGATAGGGTAACCAGTTGCTTTGCTGGCTAATGCTGATGAGCGAGAAACTCTGGGATTGACCTCGATAACTCTTATCTCACCCGTGAACTGATTAAAAGCAAACTGAACATTGCAGCCTCCTTTGATATTCAATGCTCTGATGAGGGCTAGTGCTTGGTCGCGCAGAACTTGATGATCTCTGTCTGAAAATGATTGCAAAGGTGCTACAACTGTAGATTCACCGGTGTGAACCCCCATAGGATCGATATTTTCCATCGTACAGACAATGATGGCATTGTCTGATTCATCACGCATTACTTCGTATTCTAGTTCCTGCCATCCTAAAATTGACTCCTCGATTAGAACTTGGTTTATTCGTGAATTCCTCAGGCCTAAGGTCGCTATTTCTACCAATTCACCAACATTCCAAGCAGTTCCTCCACCTAGTCCACCAAGCGTAAACGCTGGTCTAATCAGTAAAGGCCAGGAGCCTATTTTCTCTGAGGCACTGATCACCTCGTCCATCGAATTACAAGCTATTGCTTCACTAATTGGTAAGTTGATTGATTCACAGACCTTATTGAATAAGTCTCGATCCTCCGCCTTGTCAATAGCATCAAGATCTGAACCAATCAATTCAACACCTAAATCGTCCAATACCCCCGAATGGGCTAATTCACTAGCAATATTTAGCGCAGTTTGGCCACCCATACCCGCTAGCAGAGCGCAAGGCTTCTCGATTTCTAGAATACGCTTAATCGACGAAGAAAGCAGAGGTTCAATATACACCTTATCAGCCATCTCAGGATCATTTTGGATGGTTGCAGGGTTTGAATTGACTAAAATTACTTCATAACCGTCTTCACGTAAAGCTCGAACTGCTTGGCTACCGGAAAAGTCGAATTCTGCTGCTTGACCAATTTTAATTGGCCCGCTGCCAAGCACCATTATCGATTTCAAATCATTACGCCTTGGCATTTATCGATCCTCCAAGTGTATGTCCACGATTTCTCTAAAGCGGTAAAATAGGTTCTCTGCGTCATGCGGACCTGGGCAGGCCTCAGGGTGAAATTGAACCGTAAAACACGGCCTATCAGTGACATCCAAACCTTCTACAGTTCGATCATTTGCATTGACATAACGGACTTTAACTTCTTGTCCGTGTAGGTTTTTGGTGTCTGGTGATGTAGCACCAGATGGGTGTGCTGCAAGCATCCCAGCTTCGGGGTCTGCAACTGCAAATCCATGATTTTGGCTGGTGATTTGGACTTTCCCTGTTACCAGATCAACAACAGGTTGATTGGCTCCTCGATGACCATAACGCATTTTGTAAGTCTTCAGTCCTGACGCAAGTCCCATTAATTGATGTCCCAGGCATATCCCCATTACAGGGAAGCCCGCTTTTACTGCGAGTGCCAATGTGTGTCGTGCCGCAGATGCCTTGCCGGGATGAGCTGGATCCCCTGGTCCATTTGAGCAAAACAATGCGTCTATTTGATAGTCATTTGTTAAGGTTTCAAAAGGTGTGTCAGGCGGACACCAAACAACTTCAAAATGTTGGCACAGGCTGCGTAGGATGTTGTATTTGATACCACAGTCTAATGCTGCCAAACGCGGCTTCAATCGGCCGAGTTCATCAGTATCTTCTTGGTTTAAGACTACTGCATCTTTTATTGATACAAGGTCAACTAAATCATCTAATTCAGGTGAGGTTAATTCAGCGAGCCGTTCACGCATTTGGTCTTCTTTGTCAATCGGGCCAAAGACGCAAAGAACGGTGCCCAGTTCTCTGACATTTTTGGTGATCGCACGAGTGTCTATTTCTTCGATGCCCGGGACATTGTGTAAGCGTAGAAAATCATTTACTGTCGCTACTGAATCTCTATGGTCGGGATTTCTCATTGCATGTCTGACAACAACTCCCCGAGGCCACACAGAGGCAGACTCAGAACGGTTAGTGTGGATTCCGTAGTTACCAATTAGCGGATACGTAAATGTCAACACTTGTCCGGCGAATGATGGGTCAGTAAGGGATTCTTGGTAGCCCATCATCCCAGTTGTGAACACTAATTCGCCCTCACCTATTCCCTCTGCACCGAATAGTTTGCCGGTATATCTTCCACCGTCGGCGGTCAATAACACTCCTGGCCCTTGAGCCTGATTACTCAACTCCCAACCAGCGCTAATGCCATCTGCAGCGTCTAAGAATCTTGGATATGCCGTATTTTTGTAATCTAGGGAACCTGGGCAGAAACTACCGCCAGCCTCTAGGGGTATCGACATCAGCAGTTGTCGATGAAGGACTCAAATAATAATTGGGATGGATTGGATTGGCAAAAAACCGGCACAATTAGT
>JAYXVG010000145.1:0-3041 GCA_036021875.1 Thermoplasmatota archaeon
AATAGGCGCACAATTATTCATGTTTAGGCAAAAATATCGTGACTTCCACATCGATACACTTGCAGATGAGCAAGTTATGAGTGACTTGACTTGGGATGTGGAAGTATCAAATGCATTGATGGTTGGTGGTGGCATCTCAAAGCATCACGTTATATGGTGGAACCAATATCGTGGAGGACTAGATTCTGCGGTCTACATCACCACGGCTCCGGAGCATGATGGCAGTCTTTCAGGTGCCAGATTAAGAGAGGCTATATCATGGGGAAAAATGCGTCCTGAGGCACCAAATGTATGCGTTGAAGGAGATGCTAGTATCTTGTTACCATTAATCGGTTATGATTTATTTGGAGGAAAATAAAATGAGTAAGAAAAACAATGCCTTGATGATGGTCTTAATTATGGGTTTCATGTCGTTGTCAGGCTGTTTCGGAGAAGTAGAAAAAGACGTAATTGAGGAGACTTCCGGTTTCTTCGACTTTGAAGAAATGCTAGATGGAAGAACGTGGTATCACTACCCAGGCGGGATAAATGCCATGAACAACACATCTGCCTTAGGTGGTGAAAATATCCCGTTCTACTCTACATCATCTTATTACAGCATTGGCATGTCTACCTTTGAACCTACAATGGGTATTACTTCATCTGGAAATCTGTATATTACTAGTTGGGGGAATGGAAACGCTGGCTCAACGGCTATTGTTCAATGCAGTAACATGGTTGAGATGACTTCTATAGCCGATTATACCTGTCAAGATGTTTATGGCGCGGTCCCACCAGTTGCAAATTCTAACGACCCTTATGTTTATGTCGATCCGTGGACAGACCGAATAATGAAATTCGATATGCATGCATTGGGTGGAATGACGGTTGAGTGGTCTGATGATGAGGGTCAATCATGGACAGGACCGTCAATCGCTACCGGCTATTCGGTTCAGGATCACCAAACAATTGCTTCCTCACCATATGGAGGACTGCTTCACGAAACCCTGTGGGTTTTTTGCATCAACGGAAACTATCCAGCCCCGCTCTGTTCAGCCAGTCAAGATGGTGGTTTCACATGGGGGCCTGAGCTTCCCGGAGCTCCGGTTGACTGTCAGAGTGGTGGGTTATCAGCACACATAATTGGTGCGGAAAATGGTAACTTCTACCGTGGTCAAATTGGCTGCAATGGAGAAGGATATTCTATGTATAAGACTGAAGATGGCGCAATTACGTGGACAGAGCACGTGCTACCAACCGAGGAATCTGGTACTGCTGATACTTGGAACGCTGAGGAGGCGCAAGTTGACACGGACACAGAAAGCAATGTCTATGCGATGTGGATGGGTATCGATAACTTGCCATATTTCTCATACTCTACCGATGATGCATTAACCTGGTCTGACGCTGTAATGGTGGCACCAAGCCATCTCCAAGGAACTGGTTTTCCAGTTGTAATTGCTGGCGATCCTGGAAGAGTAGCGTTTGGATACATAGGAGAGGATGGTGATGGTCTTTGGAACGGTTACATCTCTGTTATGACTGATGCATTTAATGAGACGCCACTAATCACAACGGTGCAAGTAAATGCTGATGAGGATCCACTAGACAATGCTAGTCCGACCTGTGGCTATGAGCGCTGTGGTGGCTTTGGTGATTTTATTGATATGCAGATAGATGCTTATGGTAGGCCTTGGCTAGCTCTGTCCCACAATCCAAACGGAGATACCGGAATATTCGGAACTTTCACCAACGGCCCGACCTTATATGGAAATTTGACGTCTCTAACTGTTATTCCAGAAGGCGGTCCTCAAACGCTGTGAGAAATATCTTTCATCGCAAGGTAGTGCATCAAAGACGTTCTAAGTGGGACTATAGGCCGCCACCGTTGACCATCGATAATCCGTAAAGTATCATCCAAAAGCGATAAATCCGGCCTGGATGAATTAATCACATCGTCAACTTTTGTCAATGACTGAGTGATCACTGGCTTATGTTCTAAACTAGTGGGATTAAACTGACCTGTAGCACCAGCAATTGTTCGCTCGAATAATAGTTTCAATTGATCGAAGGTTTCGCTGATTGGCCACCCTCGCCTACCACAAATATGGAGAAACGCTGGGATACTCTCGGGACTACCAATCAGTCTGTATAAGCATGATGCCACATCTTGTTGAGACACCCACCAATATTTTTTATCAACCTCTGATTCTATGGGCTTACCTGAGACACAGCAACTATACAACCAATCTAACTTGTTATTGAGATTATATTCATCTGTGTAGTGAATCATATCACTAATAATAATCATTTTATGATCTCCATTTGAGAGTACTTGTGTGGTTTCGCTATTTGTGATGACTATCTTACTACCCTTTAGGCTATCCAGGTATTTGTTCACTAATCCATTACTATTGAAATCAAAAAGCAGTGTTATGTCATTTGATTCTACCCTTGATTCCTTGAAGACTTGTGGAGCATAGTCAACAAATTCAAGCTCTGTCGATATTCTTGATGTCATCCATGCATGGCTTTGTTTGTCAATGCTACAACTTTCGTTATTCAATACCAACTTGAGTAACAATTCCTCTGCTAGGCCATTAAGTTCACCAAGAAAATGAACGGTAACGCCCTTCGCCATAACACGCCCAATCTGTTTTATCTGATTAATAAAACCCAAAAAATGAACAAATTTTTCAATTGAAAATTGTAAATTCTAATTGGAAATCTTTTTTCCGGATTCCTTGTCAGGCGGCATATATTTGCTGATTTTTACGCCTGAAATCGCGTATTAGATCATGTCCAATTGGAAATCTTGTTACAGCCTTTACCCAATTATTTTGCAGGTATATAATAAAATAGATTATGCGACATTCAAAAAATTGATTTTTTTTGTGATTTTCAATTAGGTTACAATACATTATACGACAAATTCAATTGGATTTCCGGTTTATTTTACCAAATAGTATAAAACCCCTCACGATAGAGGTTTGTTTAACCGGGAAGGAAAGCCGGACAAGGAGATGGGAAAAATGAAGAATGAAAAATACAACATCCAAGAG
>JAYXVG010000146.1:0-3020 GCA_036021875.1 Thermoplasmatota archaeon
CCTCTGGGTTTTCCCATTAATAAAGAATGATATTTGAATCCATGTTTGCTTAGCCACTCTTCAGTTATCTTTCTATGTTCTTCAACCCGTGAAGTAAAAAAACAAATCATATGTCCTTCATCATACCACTTGTTGATTTGTTCCACTACTCCGTCAAAACATTCTGCTGTAGCCATTCTTTCAGGTTCTTCATTCGGTATATCTTCACAGATTGTGCCATCGATATCAATTAGAAAATTCTTGCAACCCTCAGGCAAGACTGGTGATATTGTTACCCCTCTCTCGTCTGTTGTCTCAACTAAATCGGTCATGATTTAGGCTGAAAAACTCGGCCTTTGAATAAATCGCTGGTTACTTATCATGATGGTGGATAGTGGTTGCTCCGCACACACGACACCACACCTTAGTGCCGCTTTTTCTTGGAGTGACGCCGGTTATATCTATTGACACTCCGCAAACGCACTTAACTACTGTTCCCATTAGCAAACCCAATACTTGATTGTTCATCAATTAAACGCTTTATTGGAACACCTGATAAGATTCAATGCGCACAAAACTCTTGCTGGAAGAGAATCCTTTGATCTCGCTGCATGTAATATCGTGATTAGTTGCACCATTATCGGCAAACAACTTTGTCAATTTACTACTAATTGTCTGTATCTCTGATTTTTCCACGATTGCCCAGCCCCGTATCAGCGATTGGCTTTTGCGACGCATCAAGGGAAACAAATCAGTAAAATGGTTTATCGCCTCATGAGGTAAATTGACCAATAGTAAGTCGACTGTGTGGTTAAATTCTGGTGTTTCACGCCATTTTCGCCCATCTTGACACAATATTTGTACTGATGCAGGCGACTTATTTTTTCTGAGGAATTTGTCGATATTTTGTTGGAGTAATTCTACAGCAAATGGATTCAAGTCGCCAATTAGGGCTTGATCTACTAAACCAGGTTCAGTGAGTAGTCCAGCCATAGCTGGGCCAACTCCAGCGTATGGGTCACAAACAGTTAAGCCTCGATTAAGTAGGCTTGACAGTCGTTTTGCTGCAGAATAATTGCCATGGCGCTCGGTCGACAACCTAGTTGAAAAGTAGGATTTAGTTGGGTCAATAATTATTGTATGCCCGTGTTCTTTGACTTGCGTAAGTGTGCTTAGGACGCCATCTCTAGCCTTGATAGGTTGCAAATCACGAACGCGGAATTCGCCCTTTACTCCATTATCCGCGCATACAATTCTAACATTAGGCATCCGTTCGAGCATTGCGTCGGCAATGGTTTCCCGATATTCGTATACCTCATCCTCTAGTTTCACAACTAAAATGTCTCCAATAATCTCATGAGAGCGTGGGAGAAACTCTCCTAAATCATAAAGTAACTCTTGATCTATTAAATCCGTCCAGTTTTTGATAACTACACTACTGCGTGTGAAGACTTTGATAGGTAGCCCCTGCCAAATTAAATCATCTTCAAGTGGTGCATAATCATTAATTGGAATAGCCTTCAAACCTTCATCTATTGTCAGTATACCAATGCCTTCTTGCACCCAATCATTTGATTTGATAATCTCAAACCAATGCTGGGTTTCAACACTCGGCACTATCAAATGACGCATACGCTTCGCCCTGTCCAAGCACCACTGGGGTTTGAGCATGGCGGAAGGTAAACACAAGCCAAAACAAACGGGTCTAGTGCTAATTGGTATGGGTCCCGGAATGTTGGCATCCATGACCAACGAAGCAATAATTGCCGCCAAATCTGCTGATTGTAGATATTATGAAGCATATACTGCAGTGTGGCCAGAAGAAGAATTAAATCATTTAGAGAAAGAAATCGGGCTAATACAGAAAGTCATGCGTCCGGAAATTGAGCACCCTGAAGAAATTTTAGATTTATCAAAAGATAATCTAGTGGCAGTCCTCATCGTCGGTGACCCATTACAAGCTACCACTCACGTCGACCTCCAACTACAAGCTATGGAGCAAGGGATCGATTGCCGAATAATACACGGTATATCAATAACCAATATCGTGACTGGGGCTATTGGGTTATCGAACTATAAATTTGGCCGGCAAACCACCCTCACATACTCATACTCAAATTGGATTGCTACCTCGCCACTTGAGGTATTAGCCATGAATCGAGTCATGGGTCAACACACGTTAGCACTCCTAGATCTTGACCCAACAGGCGCCGGTATTGGCGAACAACAGCCAATGAGGCCAAGAGATGCTGTTGAATCAATCCGCTTAATGATTGAAAGGATTTCCAGTGAAATTGAAGATATTGAAGACAATGATAATCTGACTAAGCTGAAAAAACAGGCCATAGGCGAACTAATAGCTACTAAATTTACTGATTGGCCAGTGGTTTTGTGTAGCGATATGGGGGCTGATAATCAGTCGATAATATACACTAACCTTGCTAAACTTGGTGACTTGCCAGGCGGCAACATGAATTGTTTGGTTTTCCCTGCATCCACGAGTGATGTTGAAGAGAAGGCACTTCTACGATGGGTAAGGGAGGAGTGATAATTTGTCAACTAATGAGATGCTGATTTTATTCTCATTTCTATTGTTCATGGGCATTTTTGCTGGTGTCGGAATAGCCTCAATGTGGGTCAAACAAGACACTACTGATGATTATCTGGTTGCAGGAAGAGGCATGCATCCTGCTCTTGCCGCTCTATCTGCGGTCAGCACATGGAATTCTGGTTACATGTTCATTGGGTTTATTGGGTTCATCTTTCTACAAGGCTATTCAGCAATATGGATTGCTTTGGTGTCGACCATCGGCCAACTAGTTGCTTGGATATGGCTATACAAGTACATCCAGAAGGAGGGTAGTGATAGAAATCTGCGTTCACTATCTTCACTTGTATCGAGTAAAACCGGAGCTCATGAAGCAAAGATTGCCGCAATATTATCGGTGTTTTTCCTTGCAATATATGCCGCAGCACAACTTACTGCTGGAGGTGTGGCCCTTAATTCGATGCTCGAATGGCCAGAGACTACTGGAATTTTG
>JAYXVG010000147.1:0-2978 GCA_036021875.1 Thermoplasmatota archaeon
AACTATTTCTTCGACCCCGACCTCCACATCACCGTAAATGTAGGCCTGAAAGGTTCCAGAATCCGTCATGATTATCCCCGGATAGTCTAGCAATGCATGGACACCATCACTGGTAGCTTTACTTTTTAGTTTCTCATGTTTCCAGATTATGTAGGAATTTGTAATCAAAGCACTGATTCCATACCTGTCCCACATCTCTCTGGGCTCAACAGTGCGAATGTTTGGATTTATTACCGGTAGTAGTGCAGGTGTTTCAAGTATACCGTGTTTGGTATGTAATTTGCCCAGCCTAGCCCTACCATCTCTAGCTGTAACTTCAAACAGGCCCTCATCACCCGGACGACATGGTTCTGGGTCAGGTCTCGGCAGGTCTGACCACCCAGGCATGTTGATGGCTAGAGTAATAGTAATTTGAATTAACCTATCAAATAGAAACAAATCCAACTATAAAACAAATCCAACTATACAAAATCTACATTTCCATGGGCTAAAATAAATTCTCTCCCCAATTCATCAAAAGTATCCAGCAGTTTTGCTGAAAACCTAATGTTTGTTATCTCAGGATCTGATTCTAAATCTGCCTTAATTCCGTCTAGAGTTCCTGGAGCCGCCCCACAAGACAGGCATGCACCAGTCAAGTCAAGGACAAAATCGAGTGATTGATTTTCTTGTTTGTTGATTTTCTCATGTGATTCTACCAATATTCCCCCGCCGTGTCCATCAAGTGCAGCCCTAACAGTTCCCAGCCTTGATAGAAGCGCCGGAACCAATTCTTCCGTTTCTAGGAGGTCGAAAAGAGAGTGCGCCCGAAGTTTTGCTTCATATGCTGCGTCAGTGGTTTCTTTAATCCGTTTCTCTGCTTCCATATCTAATGATTTCTTTGCCTCAGCCGCATATTTTGCTATGAGGTCATCATCAGTCATAGAGGGTGTAATGGGCTCTAGTTTTTCAGTGTTTGTAGTTTTTAGGCCAACCTAAAAACGTATTACTGCGCCGCAATTCTTTACACTCATTGATAAAGGTGAATCATCTCAGTTTGACTGGTGAGAAGATGGCTAACATTGTCCTTGACATCCGTGACCTTCATGTTTCTGTTGATGGTAAAGAGATTATCAAAGGTATCGACCTGGTGATAAGGTCGGGAGAAATTCACGCTATAATGGGCCGAAATGGTGCCGGTAAGTCTACTCTAGCACATGTATTAATGGGTCACCCGGCATTTGAGATTACCAAAGGAGATGTCTACTATCTTGGAAAATCAATTGATGAATACGATGTCTTCGAACGAGCAAGGGCTGGAATGTTTCTATCATTTCAATACCCTCCTTCCATACCCGGAGTTCAGGTGGGCAACTTCTTGAAGAAGTCTGTCAACAACGTTAGACAAGAAAATGTCAAAGCAAGAGAATTCCGTAAAGAACTCAACACTGCAATGGAAAAACTGGAGATGGACAAGAGTTTCCTGTCCAGGTATGTCAATGATGGATTCAGCGGCGGTGAAAAGAAGCGGTTAGAAATGTTGCAAATGATGCTTCTAAAACCAAATCTTGCACTTCTGGATGAAACCGATTCAGGACTCGACATAGATGCACTGAGGCTAGTAGCCAGAGGGATTAATGAAACTGCAGAAGGCACAGGAGTTTTGGTAATTACCCACTACCAAAGATTGCTAGACCTTGTTAAACCGGATTTTGTCCATGCCATGATAGACGGAAAATTCGTAAAAAGTGGAGGTCCAGAATTGGCCTTGAAACTTGAGGACAAAGGATATGATTGGTTGGAGGCTTAATTATGAGTGATGAAGCAATAAACGCAGTTGGCGATTACCAATACGGATTCCACGATCCAGAAAATGCCACAATTAGATTCGATAAAGGACTATCTGAACAAGTTGTTAGGGATATCTCAGAACTAAAAGGTGAGCCACAATGGATGACGGATATCAGGGTTAAAGCCTACCACCACTTCATGGAGAGACCAATGCCAGATTGGGGCAATTGTAACATGCTTGAATCTATAAATTTCGACGAGGTTACATACTTCTTGCGCTCGTCAGACCAAACTGAGAAAAACTGGGACGATGTTCCAGATGACATAAAAAATACCTTTGACAGATTGGGAATACCCGAAGCAGAACAAAAATGGCTTGGAGGGGTAACTGCTCAATACGAATCCGAGGCGGTTTACCACTCAATCAGAGAAGACCTCGAAGAACAAGGCGTGATTTTCCTAGACATGGATTCCGGACTGAAAGAACACCCAGAATTAGTAAAGAAATTCTTTGGCACTGTCATACCATATGCAGATAACAAATTTTCTGCCCTCAACACTGCAGTTTGGAGTGGTGGTTCATTCATCTATGTGCCAAAAGGCGTCCATGTCGAGATGCCAGTGCAAGCATACTTCAGAATCAATGCAAAAAATATGGGTCAATTTGAAAGAACCCTAATTATTGCTGACGAAGGAAGTAGCATACACTACGTCGAAGGCTGCACAGCGCCAACCTACTCTACAGATTCACTTCACTCAGCAGTGGTCGAGCTAATTGCTATGGATGGCGCCAAAATTCGCTATTCTACAGTGCAAAATTGGTCAGCGAACGTCTACAATTTGGTTACAAAACGAGGAATTGCGCACAAAAATGCTGTCGTAGAATGGGTTGATGGCAACATTGGCTCTAAATTGACAATGAAATATCCTGCTGTAATTCTGAAGGGTGAGGGCTCACACGCTGAAATTATCTCCGTAGCGTATGCTGGTGAAGGCCAACATCAAGACGCTGGAGCTAAAGTTCACCATCTCGCTCCAAACACTACTTCGAATATACTGTCAAAATCAATCTCTAAAAATGGTGGCAGGTCATCATACCGCGGATTACTGAAAGTGAATCCAAAGGCTCATGGATGTCGCTCCAAGGTTGTATGTGATGCTCTAATGCTTGATGCTGATTCTAGATCTGACACCTACCCAACCATGGA
>JAYXVG010000148.1:0-2915 GCA_036021875.1 Thermoplasmatota archaeon
GAGGAGTAAAAATCGGATATGATTCAGAGATTAGTTTCTTGAGTTTTGATTTCTTTATCGGTGGGTTACTACCGTATTTTGTTAGTGAGGGCATAAGGAAATCTGCATCTACATTGCTTGCAGTGTCGTTTACAATGCCCAGACATAAGGCATCGGCAATCGAGGTGTTTGGGATAAGTTCGGCTACTGATGATCCGCCACGGCGGGATTGCCTAATTGATTTGTACAGGCTTAACGGGCCAATCTTAAACATCGTGCGCCAAGATAATCTATGCGGTTTTCCATTGATTAAAACCCAACGAGATTTAGCCTCATGGCGAGATGGTCTAAATTGAGTTGCTAGATCTAACTCATCGATTAACCGCCAAAAGGCAGGATGTGGGCGTGTTGCATTAACGGCTAAATCACAAATCCATTCTCCGTCTTGCCAAGTTGTTATCACTCCACCAAGTCGGTTTGTTTGTTCGATTACCACTACGTTGACATCGGGCCGTTTGGTAGCAATTTGATATGCGCAGCACATTCCTGAAAGCCCGCCACCAACAATAATTACTGTTCGAGAGTCACCAAGTTTTGGATGCACCAGTAAAGGCCGGCGCATTTCATCACCGTGCTTAACCCACTGTTCCACTATTGACATGTTAACATCCCGATTCAATATTACAGCCAATCCTTTGGATTGCGCAAGACTTGTAATAATCTGTTCTCTTCACTAATTTCAGCAACCTCGTGGCAGTATTCCCAGCGAGCAGTTAATGGTAGTGACATCAGGATACTTTCTATTCTGCCATTAGTAGTCAATCCGAAGGTCGTTCCGCGATCGTATACTAGGTTGAATTCGACATATCGTCCTCGACGAATTTGTTGCCATTCCTTGTGTTCTGCCGTATATGGCATATCTTTCCGGCGCTCTAGAATCGGTAGGTATGACGAGAGAAATGACTCTGCGCAATCAGTAACGAATTCAAAGCAATCCTCTCTACTAGCATCGTTGACATCATCGAAGAAAATACCCCCTAATCCCCGCCTTTCACCACGGTGTTTGATATGAAAATAATCATCACACCACTGTTTGTATTTTGCATAATCAGCAACTTTGTGACGGTCACAAGCGTCTTTGTGAACCTGATGGAAGTGTACGGCATCATCCTCAAACAAGTAACTTGGAGTAAGGTCAGCTCCGCCACCAAACCACCAACTACCGGGTTTCTTACCTTCACCTCGTTCAAAATAACGGTAATTTGCATGCACTGTGGGTGCCATTGGGTTGTGGGGGTGCAATACTAAACTTATTCCGGTTGCAAAGAAATCTAAATCTGTGCCTTCTAATTCATGACCTCCACCCATGCTCTTTGCCGCTTGTGGGCTTAGTGTTCCGTGAACAACGCTGACATTTACTCCCGCTTTTTCAAATACCTCTCCTCCGGAAAAAACCCGACTCCTACCGCCACCACCTTCTGGGCGAGTCCATTCATCCTGTCGATAATCAACTCCGTCGATTTCTCGCAATGCTTCACAGATTTCGTCCTGGATTCGGTGAACCATGTCAGCCATTATCTGCCGCATGGTTACTCACCAACAATTTCTCTTAGCACCGTTTCAACACATTCGATTCTTGCCGAAGGAGCAAAGCCATGTCCAAGATTGACTATGTGGCCCGGCATGTCTCCAGCAGCCTGTAGGACTTTGCGAGTTGCTGATTTAGCCATCTCGGTAGACCCGTGCAAAAGAGATGGATCAAGGTTTCCTTGGAAGGCAAATTGTTTGCCGAACTGTTGACGATTGGCCGCGAGATCGTCACGCCAATCGAGAGAGATTGCATTCAGATCGAGTTCTCTAATTGCTGAGTGTAGATGCCCTGAACCCTTGGCATAATGAATTACTGGAGTGTCATTACCTACTTTTTCCCTGAATACCTCAATGGTCCGAGCAGTTGCTGGCATGGCAAATTTCCGATAGACCTCTGGAGATAACAGACCAGCCCACGTATCGAATAATTGAACTCCATCCGCGCCGCCATGTATTACCTGATCTGCTAACAAATCACCAACAATTTCACCCATTTGCATCAACATATGTTTTGCTTGGGTTTCATTTGAGTAGATTTTTGCTCGGGCATTGTGAAAATCTTTGTCGCCAGTTCCGCCGGATAACAAATACATGCATATGGTCCATGGAGAGCCTACAAATCCCAGCCTAGCGATTGAGTCGCCGACTTCTTCACCAACCGCTTGCAAACCGTCAGCAGCCCACGGAGCGTGTTTCCTTGCGCTGAATTTTGTCCAGTCATCAACATCATCAAGACTAAATTCACTGATTCTGATGCCACCACCATACTCTACATCATATCCAAGTGATGGTAATGGGGTGAGTATGTCACTGAAGATGATCGCAGCATCAATCTTCTGGTATCTCTCGATTGGTTGCAATGTTATGGCTTTACAAAGGTCCACGTCCATGCAACGTTCCCAAAAATTGTGCTCGGCAGCAATCTTTCGATATTCTGGCAGATGGCGTCCTGCTTGGCGCATGAACCAAACTGGAGTGCGGTCTACAGGTTGACGATTCAATGCGGAAACTATTCTTTGTTTTCCGTTCAATGTCACACCTCCAACTCAGTCAACACTTCATCAAGTGCTTCGACCATGCCAAGGATGTGTTGTTCACTATGCACTGTGGCTATGAAACCAATCTCATAGGCTGATGGGGCAAGCATGTATCCCTTATCTAACAAGCCTCGATGGACATCTGAATAAAGGACGCCGGCATTACTAGGAATCATATCTGCTCTCGGCGGTGGTGCATCTGAACCTGGAGAAAACCAGAACAGGCTACCTCGTCTTACTAGACGCATTGGATTACCGTGTTTCGCAAGTATTGGCTCGACTTTTTCCTGGAGTAGTTGACCTAATTCT
>JAYXVG010000149.1:0-2895 GCA_036021875.1 Thermoplasmatota archaeon
GGTTGGACAACAACCATTCGGTGGAGCCAGAGGTAGCGGAACTAACGACAAGGCTGGTTCGCCACTAAATTTGTTAAGATGGGTAAGCCCACGTTCAATTAAGGAAACATTTGCCCCGCCGCATGATTGGACTTATGGTTTCCTGAATGAGTGAAGTGGTAATTTTTTGCTCTTGTCAACATTGTTAACAGATTCTGTCAAGACTCTTGGTTCAAACCCATTGCTGACTAGTGATATTAACCACCAACCTAAGGAAAGTAGTGGTGTTGAAATTAACATTAATACGCATAAAAATACGATTACATTGCCCTGTGAAAGGTGCCACGAATACCAACTTGACACGACCATCGCAATGATGAAAAATAATCTTGCTGCTTCACTCGGAGTTGACCACCCTCGATGGTCTTTTCTTGGAGCAAACAAGAACTCCATGACGCCCATGGTGAAAAGTCCGTCTCGCTGTGTTAAAAATGCCTGTTTGAGATTTCGATTCCGGAGTATTATTGAAATCAAACGCCTAGGGTCAACCCCGCTGTGATGATTGCTATGGCCGACTGCTGATTTTTCAGTGACGAGTGATGGGCGAACTGAGCGGGACAATTCAATTCATCGTCAGGGAGAGTTATGCAAGGAGTTCCACAAACTGGCCTTTCACCAGCGCCCGATAATCTGTATCTTTCTCAAAAATCATCTCCATGGAAAACTATTTTTTCAATGCTTACCTCGGTAATGATCTTGTTTTTCTTTGTTCAAATATTTGTTGTTGTGGTATTTGGTTTCGTCGATAGTGATATGGATGGCGATCTCGGACCGATGGATCCATTGTTGGTTATTATTGGAACTCTTTGCTCCGCTCCTTTCCTAGTATTGTTCTTGCTGATTAGAAAGCCAAAACTTGCTCACGTAGTGCGGTTAGATTATGATCCAGTAGGAAATAATGCACACTATATTACACCCGGAACTCTTATTCAAACACCAAATCCAACCATTCTGCAACATCATTTGATTCACAATACAGCTCCATTAGAAATGCCCAGTGTCCGTCAGCTTTGGCTTATCTTCGTATTTGGTACGTTGGTATCTAGCGTATTCATGGCACCTTTATTGATAACAAGTGTCAATGTTATCACTGTGTCGCTATTCCTGATAATTGCGTTGCCGGCTTGGATAATAGGATTCTCAACACCGGTGTTTGCTTGGTGGTCAACGTCGAATGAATACTTTGGTCTAAGCACAACAAGAAGGCAGGGTGAATGGATGCTTATTGCAGGTATGCTCTCCACCCTGCCTGCACTACTGATAAATTCGTTAATTTCGCCAATTATTATTGGCATACTAGGATTATCTGTCACAGATGAGTATAGCCTTGGATATGGTATGATTTTATTTTTATCTGCTCCTATCGGTGAAGAAATATCAAAAGCTCTCGCAGTGCTGCTTTTAGCTAGATTTATAGATTCGTCAAAGCGTGGATTTCAAATTGGTTTTTCAGTCGGCCTCGGATTTGCCCTGCTGGAAAATATGAGCTATATCCTTGATTCCTTGCTCGCCGGAGAAGGAGCTGCAATTAGTTTTGTTTTCACCGCAATTCTTCGAGCTATTGGCTCTATACCAGGCCACGCAACCTGGACCGCAATTTCTGGCTATGCTATTGGCCATTATGTGGTAGAAAAGCGCTGGAACAAGCGCAGTTTAGGCATTTTTGATAAATCTAGATCACATCAAGACAGTCAATGGATATTGTTCGATAACAAATCTGGGCAACCAATGATTTCCTCAAAAACCAGAAAAATCCCAAACCTGCCACTATGGCTATCTGCTGGCAAGCAAAGTATGATACACATTACTAGCAATCCAATCAAAGCAATTGGGGTTGCAGTGTTATCTCATGCAGTTTGGAATGGTTCCTTGTGGTTAGTTAGTGTTGTCATGCAGGATGCTTCAATAGTGTGGCAATTACTAGCGAACATGGCAACTATAATACTGCTTATTTTCGTTTTATGGATTATTTTGCGTCGACTGATACCATTCGCAGTATTACATGAAGAGCATATGAGCTAATAAGTGGCCTTGTTTGTAAAATATCAGGGAAGTGCATTTAAGTCACCTTCGAGGCCATTAACACGGGGAAAGTCATGGATTACCTTGCTGAAGGCATAAACCAAGGCAATTTGATTATCACCACTATTATCATGATTTTCTTGGTAATTGCCTCTACTAAAGCACGTGTCCTCGACTCCGCAGGTGTAGCCGCTGCCGTATTAGTTGGCCTGTTAGTTGGACTACTCGGCCACTGGACATGGTTGCTAACTCTGTTAGCATTTTTGATTTTCTCCCATCTAGCGACAAAATGGAAATTTGAGGAGAAAAAAGCAAGAAATATGTCAGAAAGCGAAGATGGGCATCGTGGTTGGATTAATGTGTTCGCTAATGGAGGAATTCCAGCATTGATTGCTACAGGAGCTTTCGTCACCGAAGAGTGGGAATTTGGTTTGTGGATGTTTGGCGCTGCTGTTTCAGTTGCTGCTGCTGACACATTTGCCAGTGAATTCGGTTGCTTAGATGATAATGTAAGAATGATAACGACATTGAAAAAATGCGAGCCCGGTATTAATGGTGGTTATTCAAAGACTGGGCAACTAGCAGCACTTGTTGGAGCCTTGATTATTGGATTGATGACATTCAGCGCATGGTATGCCACCAATATGGACAAATCAATCGGTGATGGAATATCACTGATGACTGCAGTAATTGCAATCGGCTGGATTGGATGCCAAATTGATAGTCTGCTAGGCGCCTGGTTCGAGAATCGTGGATACCTAACCAAAGGCGGAGTTAATGCTCTAGCAATAACCTCTGGCATGATAATCATGTTCGCATGGTTAAATTATTGAT
>JAYXVG010000150.1:0-2856 GCA_036021875.1 Thermoplasmatota archaeon
CAAAAACTTTTCGTGCAAATTCGTACTATCGTTTAAGGCCACGTTGGCCAACGTTTGTGTATCTTTCTGATGTGAACATGCCTTTTTCAAATTGCGACCTTTCTTCGCTTCCTCCATGTCACGAAGTCGCAGCAGCACCATCTGTGCCAATGCGAACATCGACTCCTTCTGCACGGTATGCGGGTAGTGACAAAGTTCCCCCGCATGCTAATTTCATGTTTGACGAGGGGCAGTGAACAGCAGTTGCATTATGTTGTTTCAACAATCTAATTTCATTCTTTTTCACCCAACTAGCGTGAGCACATATAGTGCCTGGTTTGAAAAAATCGATACTATCAAGATATTCAATTGGATACTTACCAGTCTTTTCATGGCATTCTGCGACTTCTTCGCGTGTTTCACTAACATGAATGTGTAACCTTGCCTCCCTCTTTTCGGCTAATTCAGCAGCCCTAAGTAGTGTTTCCTCAGTGCATAGATACACTGAATGGGTGGCAATAGCATACTGAATCCTATTACCTGCAGATTGGTGTTTTAGCAAACTATCTAATTCATCAAGTGCAGATTTTGCATTTGGATGTGACGGGAGGGCGAAATCGCTAACTGGTCCGCCAATTAACCCTCTAATCCCTGCATCATGTAACACTTTACCAGTAATTGCTGGATAAAAATACATGTCTGCAGCAAAACTGCATCCGGTTGCAATAAGCTCAGCCGCCGCAGCAGTTGCACCGACTCTGACATAATCAGGATTCAGTTTAGCCTCGGTAGGAAAGATAGCCTGGTTAAGCCATCGGTCTAGGGTATAACCGTCGCTAAAATCTCTTGCATTAAGTTGCATAGCAAGGTGTGTATGCCAATTTTGCAGTGATCGAGTGATCAATTTTCTTGACCCATCCAAAATTTGTCTAACATCCTCGTCACCATTCGATTCAGACCATGACCCATCATCATGAATAAGGAAGTCACCAAGGTGCTTTTGACCCACTTCATCATAAAGCACAGTATTGGTGTATCGTGCTGCGTATTCTGAGGTCATTACTCATCATTCCCTGTTGACGGGTGATGATTTTCTTATTTAATTGTCAGTAATGGTTTGCGAAATTTTAAGTTTGAATTTTTCAGCACTATACTCTAGACTTGCGATGCCGGGAAGCATACGGCCGGCTAGGTAGTTCAGGCAGGCACCGCCGCCAGTAGAAAGATGACCCATCTTGTCATTCAGATTACGATTCATAATCAATGTCGCAGTGTGACCGCCGCCTACAACAACATATCCATCTGATTCCGCACATGCGTTCAGCATTTCTATGGTACCAAGTGCGAAATCAGTTAGTTCAAAAACTCCTGCTGGACCATTCAGGATTATCGTGCCTGCTTGCTTTATTGCTGATGATAGATTCATTGTTGAATTTATTCCGATGTCGAATATTGGTGCATCAATAGGCAGTTCGCTTATCGATAAATCGACTCGGTTATCTTCTACATTTGCTGCTAAGTCGGTAGGTAGCATAATTTTCTCGCCAAAGTCGTTGAGCATCGCTTTAGCAGTTTCAACAGTCTTATGGTAAGCATCCCCAAGTTCATTTACCAAGAAATCATGATTTCCTTGCCCAATATCTATTCCTGAATACTCGATAAGTAGATTCGCTACACCACCGGTTGGCCAAACTTGGTCAGCGATGCCTTTTCTCAGCATATTATCAGCGATAGAAATAGAATCTTCAACCTTAATCCCTCCAACAACTGCAATACATGGTCGTGCAGGATTATCTAAGGCAACGTCCAATGCATCGATTTCCCGCTTCATTAATTCACCAGCTACGCAAGGTAATGTGTGGGTAAATCCAACGATTGACGGAGTGTTACGATGGGCACAGGCGAAAGCATCATTGACAAATACGTCAACGACACTCGATAACCGTTGAATGATTCTTGTCTCAGCCATCCTCTCAAAATCACCCTTGACAGAAACCTCCTCGGGATCCATTCTGACATTATTTAACATCAAAATCTCTCCATCATTTAATTCCTCAATCGCCTTCATTGCTTTTTCACCGTGGATATCCTCGACCCATTTCACATTACGGCCAAGCACTCGGCCAAGTTCTCTAGAATGACCAAGTGTATTGGTGAAATCTTTCTTTCCAGGTCTAGATTGATGAGCAAGAATAACTACTTTGGATTTCGTTAGTAAATTGAGAGTCGGGATGATAGCTCTTATCCTAGTATCATCAAGAAACTCTTGACTCCTTGGTTGAAGGGGGCTATTGATATCGACTCGCACCAGCACGGTCTTGCTTTCGACATTGAAGTCGCGCAAGTTTAGCACCCTTGCCATGTTAAGCCCAATCGTTGACAGTTTTTGATATCTTTTCCTAAGTGAATAATGAGAAAAAAACCGGAAACACAACCAACATGAATTTAATTCGGGTAGGGTTTTCAATATAGACCAATAGCCGGTATCATGGCGTCTTGGTCTAATGATGATTTCTTTGGCCCTAATGGAGAAGATTGGCGGGTTCCTGTTTCAGAAATGGAGTCGAGAATTGCGGAGTTGAGTGAACGCTTAGCAGATGCCGGTATAGAGGCTGCATTAATTCAAAACCCCGTTGATTTGTATTATTATGCCGGTGGCAGACAAAACGGTGCCATGATAGTGCCTGCTGCCAACTCCATGGCAAGTTTAGGGGAAGGAGGTGACGGTGCAACATTCTTTGTTAGACGCTCGGTAAATAGAGCGAAATTTGAGGCCGGTGGCGACGATATGCCCTTTCAAGTAGATAACTTCCCGAGTTTGCGAAACTTTGCTGACAAATTATCCAGTATGGGCTTGACACGCGCCCCCGGTTTGCA
>JAYXVG010000151.1:0-2810 GCA_036021875.1 Thermoplasmatota archaeon
AACATCCTCTGTATTAGCGATCATGTCGCTGAAGTAAGACACCATCAATACTGTGAACAATATCGGGAACGCAATGTATAGCAGTACATCCCACCAGCGACCAACCTCGATATCATTGTCGCCGGTGTTGATGAAGTCATCACGGAAGGCTGAGACACCGACGCCCAGGTAGCCTTTCAGGCCTGGTGGAGCCTCACCGGCCTCAACTTGCGCTTTCCAGCGCAGGAAGCCATATTTCCATATGGAAAACGCAATGAATAAACCAGAGAACATCAAACCATAGCCCCAAATGTGGTCTTGTACTTCCAAAAATTCTGGGAAGGCAACTCCTGAGGAGTCAAGTTTGATCCATATCACTGCAGAGGGTAATCCAAAAATGAACAGAGCTAAACCGGTAATTGCTACTGAGCGTTCACGATTATATCCGTGATCGACAAAATTTCTAACACACAATTCGACTGTGGAAATCATCGAGGTTAGGGCAGCAAAAGAAAGCGCTAGGAAAAATCCTGACATCATGATGAATGGCCCTACTGCGCCTCCTGGCGCCTGGGCAAACACTTCTGGTAGAGCGAGGAAGGTTATCGCAGATGAACCGCCAGTAACGGTTGCTAGAGGATCACTACTAACCGCAAATATCGAGGAAAGCACCGCAAGTCCAGCAATAATCGAGATACTGTTGTTGGCTAATCCCATAGTGAACGCATTCAGCACTGTATCCTCGTCTTTCCTCATATATACTGCGTAGGTAATTGCCATACCCATACCAGCCGAACAAGACCATGCCGATTGGGAAAGAGCATTAATCCAGATTTCCGGTTCAAACAGTAAATCAAAGTCAACTGAGAACATGAAAGTTGCACCATCAAGGCTGCCGTCTTCGAAATCCATCCATAATGACAGGAAGAGTGACATGAATAGCAGGATGAACAGTGATATCATCAAAACGACGTTTACCTTCTCAATTGCTTTAGCTCCTTTCCAAATAGCGGCTAGGGTGAGTAGTATTACCAAAAATTGGAAGAATATTACCTGACCTGGTGATTGCAAGAATGAGTTCCACACTTCTGTAGTATCAACACCTTCGCCAGTCAATCCACCGGTAATCCCTAATTGGAAATATTTGATTGTCCAACCAGCAACGATTGCATAATAGAATCCTATCGCAGTAGAAATCCACGCGGTCCACAGACCCATCCATGCAAATTTCTTACCAGCGAAAATTCTGAATGTGCCTATTGTTCCAGTTCTACTTCGCTTACCCATGGCAAACTCAGCAATGACCAGTGGTATTGACCAAGCAAACAGGAAAATAAGCCACGGGATGAGAAATGTCCCGCCGCCGTTAGCGCCAACCATTCTTGGGAATCGCCAAATGTTTCCAGTTCCAATCGCCGCACCAATTGAAGCGAATATGAGCCCTAATCGGCCATTGAATTGGTCTGATTGTGCCATTCAAACACCTCGGCCTAACTGCCGTCCCCCGCGGTGGCATCGGCCAAGAAATCTTTGTCATTTTCATCTACCAACATCATACGCAAACAAACTGCTAATCCACCCCAAACGAAACCAGCCACAACTAAGAACATGAATAGAGCGCCGAACAGACCGCCGTAATCCGCCCTGTAGTCAAGCTCTAACACATAGTAGTCTCCATTTGTGGGGAATAGATACAAGTTGCCCCCGCTAAGTGTACCCAGCATAGCCTTGTAGTGCACTTCTCCGGCAACGTTGTCTGGGACTGGTAAACTTGAGGTTAAAACTGTCCCATTATCTCCGTTACCTAACATACATGTGTCAGTAGAATCTACTTTGAATGGAGATTTAGACCATGCAGTAGTTGACCATTCTCTAGGGCCGTAATCACTTTGAGCGCGACTGGGTTTTACTATCCTATACATCACATGAGACACATCTTCTTCAAGTGAATAATCAAAACCAGTGGCTACGCATATATCAACCGGTATGTCACCTTTGCTAAGTGGAAGAATGTCCTCAGGTTCGTCAAGTAGATTCGCAGATAAATTGGCTAATCCGTCGTCAGCACGTTCTCTTGGATTATCGGCAATTTCAGCGATATAAAACCCGATTCCAAGGTTCCTGACCGCAATGTGGTCAATATCATCTGGATGCTGATGGAAGGCAGTACCAATTTCAGACGTGTAACAATATGAACCATGAACACCATAGTGCCAATCACAAAAATCACCAGACGTTGGATATAAAGAAGAGGATTGAAGGTTTGCATAAAGTGTCATGTCAGCCATCTTCTGACCGTGATACTCCAACTGATAATGGTCAGGACTCTGGCAATCTGTGCAGTGTCCCCATGGCCACAAAATCAATTCGGAATATGAATGGTGAGTTAGAGTTGACTTGAATTCACTTGCGCCGTCTCCATTGTCATCGTTCATTTCGGTCATGTCTTGGATGAATTTAGTTTCCGGCTCTGTGTTGCCACCCCACCAGTCTTCATCTGTAACGCCGTCTGCATCATCATCCTTGCCATCGACGTGATCTTCATTTATCTGACCGTCACCATCGTTGTCTTTATCGTCTACCGGACCGTTGTATACATCGTTGTTTTGACCCGCATAACATGCCCCCGGGAACAGAGGACCTGTGGCACCAAGCGGAGCTCCCCATTCAAACTGATAGTTGCGGTTCAGGTCTACCCCGTCGCATCCTTCGTCAACTGTTTCGTCGAGGTCTGGAACTGGTGTGACACCTGTGACGGTGTTGTCGCGTAGGTTCTTTCTCCAACCAGCAGCTGAACAGTCCCATGCTTCTTGGCTTGGGCATTGGCCTGG
>JAYXVG010000152.1:0-2777 GCA_036021875.1 Thermoplasmatota archaeon
AGATATTAATGGCATAAGTGGTAGAAAGGTAGTACTTAGAATTGAGAAAAGATTCAACAGATTAGAAAGAATTCTAGCAAGATTATTTCGCGCACCGAGAGAAATAAGGAGACCGTTGGATACCAAAAACAGTATGCTTTGGCAATTGTGTGACGGGAAGACAAAGTTCCAAGATATTTGTAAGATACTTGATAGTTTGTATCATGAAGATATAGCTCCTGTGATACACCGAACTGCAGCAGGTGTAAATCTCATGAAAACCAAGAATTTAATGACAATTCTCGATCAAGAATTTACCGGTATGTGGGATATTGACAAAGGTATTACTCCAAAAAATCAGGTGTTAACACCCCTTGATGAGGAATTAAAAATCACTCTTGAGGATGAGTAATTCTCACAATGGCTCCCAAACTAGACGCAATCCAATGCCATCGCTACGCTTGTTTGACTTTGCCTGCCCCCTAGCAGAACTCCTAGTTGAGTCACTCTCCGTAAACCAACTTCCGCCACGAACGCAGTAGATGTCTGCACCGTCTAGGTATGGTTTCTGCTGTGATTTGATAGTATAATCTGGTCGGTAATTATCTTGACACCACTCGGAAATCAAACCATACATATCATGCAATTCCCATGTATTAGCCTTTTTTAAGCCGACCTCGCGTGTTGAAGCCCCCGAATTACCTGCGTGCCATCCATAATCATCCAAGTCTCCATCGAAGTTCCCAAAACACCATTTTGTTTCTGAGCCAGACCGAGCACTGTATTCCCATTCAGCCTCTGTGGGTAAACGCCAGATACCGTCTAGTGATAATCTCTGTTTGATATTGTGTGATTGGTTCAACCTACTTATGAATTCAATGCAGTCCTGCAAAGTCACCGAATCTACCGGACGTAATCCAGAACTCCACCCTTGCTGAAATTTTGAAGGATTGTAGCCCATAATTGTCTCCCAGTGCATTTGCGTCACTGGCCTCTGACCAATAAAGAAGGGCGCATCAATCTCAACCTCATGCGATGGACACTCGCGTGATAATCCATCACCAACCACATCGCCCATGATAAACTTGCCAGGCTCTATCAAAATGTAGGTACCACCAAAATCATCCTCAAATCTTGGCCTAGACAATAGGAACACCTACTGAGTTAATTTTCTGGTATTTTCTAACACTGATTTTACTAGGTTTTCCAACCTTTCTTTCGTATCATCGTCTACAAGATTACCATCTTCGTCAAATGCCTGTTTGACTTTTCCAATTGCTAATTGTTCGGGAACTGGCCAAGCATGCAACCATCTTAGCATGATTCTCATGTGATTCAACGTGTTTGAGTTTTGTGCCCCGCCTAAGGTTGACATTAATCCGAAAACTTTGCCTTTAACATGCTTGCTATACAGCCAGTCAAAGGAATTCTTCATAGCTCCAGACATAGTGCCGTGATATTCTGGTGACGAGACTAAAAATGCGTCACATTCACTTGCTAATTCTTGGAATTCCTTTACATTCTCATTTTCCCAACAGCCTTCCTCACCAACAAGGGGAAGTGGTTTTACATCAAGATCCCAGAAGTGAACTTCAGCACCCAGCGATTTGGCAATTTCTAGCGCGTGATTAACCAGCATACCACACTTGGATGTGGGTCTATATTCGCCACTCAGCCTTATAACTTTGTATGGATAGGTAGCCATATTTACCCCAGTAAATCATGGTTATTGAATGTAAGTGTCATTACATACATAGATAAGTAACCCTTATGATTTGGATTTAACGGCATTAGGTTGAGGCTTATGGACGACTATACCGATGCGGCACCGGAAAGCGCTAGTGATGATACTGCTAGGCAAGTAGAATCTCTTCTAACTAGTGGCGAGGAAGCGTCCAGAACAGGGGATGCAAAATCAGCATTAGCTGCATTCAATAAGGCAATATCATTGGACCCATCCTCTGATATGGCATGGTTTAACAGAGGAGTATTACTGGAAGCTCAGCAAGATGCGAGAGGAGCGAGACAGGCATTCCAAATATGTCTCGATGTAAACCCTAACCACGCACCAGCAACCGCCAACTTGTGCATCCTACTAGAGCGCATCGGCGACGAAGTTGGTGCATATAACATGGCAATCAAAGCCTTAGAATTCTATCCGGGCCACCCTTCAATAGTCGATGTCAAAAATCGTTGCTCTGGCAGTGCTGCTTCTAAACCAATAGCTAGTATGCCCAAGGTGGAGCATATAGATGCTTACGATCAAAAAGATGTTGCAACTGTTGTTGAAGAAACCGGTTTAAGTGACGTCAAAGCCCTGCTTGATGAAGCAGTGCATCATGATGCGGATGATAATCAGCAGTTGGATATAGATGAGTTGCGTTCAGCAGCTGAAGTTGTTGTAGCAACAGAAGAAATACAAGAAAGAATTGAAGTCACTCAGCCGGTTGTTAATGCTATACCAGATTTACCAGTAGTGCCAATAGAGCCTGAAATTGTTAACGAACTCGATTTAGATGCAATGGCAGACCAAGCCAAGCAAATGATACAATCAGGTGACGCCAAAGGCGCTCTGGAATTGCTTAAGCCCCATCTTAAAACAGAGGCATCGAAGCATGCTCAGTCGTGGCTAATTGCTGGAGGGGCAATGGCAAAACTAGACCTAGAAGAACATGCAATATCTGCCATCGAGCATGCGCAAAAACTTGACCCAGGTAATCCAAAGGGATGGTTTAACCTCGGGACACTCAAACAACGGCAGGGCATGCTAAAAGAGGCATCTACATGCTATTCTAACG
>JAYXVG010000153.1:0-2775 GCA_036021875.1 Thermoplasmatota archaeon
TGGCTTACCTATTCTTTTGCCTAATTCCCACACGAGGTGAATTGACCCGAATCCTATCCATGCATCAGCACCAGTAAGGCCAGTTTCTTGTAGCCTTGAATGGTATATATCTTCCAGAGCAGGCATGACAACCTGTTCGATTATTTCTCCATACGACGAGTTTGGCACGATTACATTACCTAGTCTCATCAATGAATGCTCACCTAGTTCGATATCATCTAGTTCGAAGGCACCGTGGTAATAGTCTTGATATGATCTTGCAATATCGTGGTCTAAGGTACCGCACGTGGTCGAAATAACGTTGAACATGTTGTGCTTGGCTGCTTCGACAAAGAATCCTCGTGTTCCTGTAGCACAGAGGCAGGCTGGGAAAGACAGCCAGTTACAGACTTTGTTGATGTCTCCATCAGCTGCCTCTAATTGGGCTTTCATATCAATTAGGATTGTTCTTGCTGCAGCTAGTTTTGTTGCGGTGAAGCCACCGGCTTTTGCCATCTGGTCAATCAGTGACTTAGGGGAGGTGATAGTGGTAAAATCATAGTCTTCTACCGGAACATCGAAGTCATCCGGAGACAGCGCCATAATATAGCCAAATCTATCTTAAACATGAACCTGTTTATCGTAACAACAACTGCTCGAGTTCGAAAACACGATCTCTCAACTTGGCTGCTTGTTCGAAATCAAGTTGTTTTGCGGCATTTTCCATCTCCGCTTTCAACTCGAGCAATACTTCTGTTATCTGTTCGTCCGACAAATTGTCATCTAAATCAACATCTGATACTTTTTCCAATTCAAAATTTGATTTTTCAATTGATTTATTAACCTCATTTGCGGTTCGACTCCAAGAACCAGCACCAAGACCTAATTTTTGTGCCCAGTCACCATCCCCACGACCACCTTTTTTGCCGACTAACCGCTTATTCCCAGCAGAAGTGTTTGTGCCCGTGATGAATTCATCATCTTTCGAATACATTGCTGGCAGGGCTTTCTTGATAGTCATAGGAGTAATATTATTCTCGACGTTATATGATTCCTGTCTGGCTCGTCTTTCAAGAGTCTGCTGAATTGCTGCAGACATTGAAGGCGACATCCCATCAGCATACAATATGACTTTTCCATTCTGATTCCTCGCCGCTCTTCCTATTGTCTGTAATAAGCTACGTTCATTTCTCAGGAATCCTTGCTTGTCTGCATCAAAAATCGCTACAAGGCTGACTTCCGGAATGTCTAGACCTTCCCTCAATAAATTGATTCCGACTATTACATCAATGTGTCCAATTCTCAGAGCGTTGATAATCTCTGAGCGCTCGATTGTATCTATTTCTGAATGTAAGTGGTGGGATTTTATCCCCATACTATTCAGATATTCAGATACCTCTTCAGCAAATTTTATTGTTAGTACAGTGATTAAACACCGCTCATCTTTACTTACACGCTGATTAATTTCTGATAACAAATCACTTACTTGTCCTTCTGTTCCACGAACTTCTATGTTTGGATCAAGCAACCCGGTTGGTCTAATTTCCATTTTTGAAATATGTTGAATAGATTGAATCATGTCATACATACTCTCTGATTCAGGATGTTTTTTGTTTATATCTGGTGGACCTGCCCCGCCACTGGATTGAGCGTGCAGTAAACCTTTGGGTATAGGTTGTTTAGTTACTTCACACAAGTGTCGTAACTCTCGTTCTCCCGGGGTGGCCGAAACGTATACCATTTGGGGGACGAGTGACTGAAACTCCGGAATCTTGAGTGGTCTGTTGTCTGCGGCTGTAGGTAATCTAAATCCGTGTTCAATGAGGCTTTCTTTCCTCGACCTGTCGCCATGATACATTCCGCCAACTTGAGGTAAACTGACATGCGATTCATCCATGATTACGAGAAACTTGTCTGGATCGCCATGAAATTGCTTTGCACACGCCGCGAAGAAGTCCAGCAGGCAATACGGCCTTTGTCCCCGCTCTCTACCATCAAAATGAAGCGAGTAATTCTCAATCGATTGACAGTGACCAATTTCTCTTAGCATCTCCAGGTCGTAGCGAGTTTTTTGCTCAATACGATGGGCTTCCAAATCTTTACCCAAGCTCTTGAAGTGAGCGATACGGCCATCGAGTTCTGTTTCAATCGATTCTAGAGCTTTTTCAAATCTTTCGGGACTAGTCATGAAAAATTCTTTTGGATGTATCCATGCTTCATCCAAGTCATCTAAGACTTCCCAAGAAACCGGGTCGCAAACCTGCACTTTGGTGACGCCGTCAAAATCGAACTGGATGCGCAAAGGGTCGTCTCTCGACGGCATCCAAACGTCTAACACTTCACCTCGTAAGCGACAATTGCCTCTTGCTAGATCGGTGTTGGTTCTAATATATTGAAGACCGATTAATTCCTTTAGTAAATCAGTCGGTTCAATCTGTTGCCCGACATGGCATCTTACGTGTGATTCAAGGAAGGTTTCAGGTGGATTAAGACCATAAATACAGGAAACAGATGATACGATTACGCAATCTGGTCTGCTGACAAGAGACGCAACGGAGGCGAACCTTTCCTGTTCAATGCGCTCATTTATTGACAGCTCTTTGTCGATATACAAATCTCGCTTTGGGAGGTATGCCTCTGGCTGGTAATAATCGTAGTGAGAGACGAAATAATCAACAGCATTTTCTGGGAAGTAACCAGCCATTTCTTGATACAATTGCCTTGCAAGGGTCTTATTGTGGCTCATAATTAACGTGGGGATGTTCATTTTTTCGATAACTTTCGCCATGGCAAATG
>JAYXVG010000154.1:0-2679 GCA_036021875.1 Thermoplasmatota archaeon
AATCCAACCTTATAACCTCTTGTCAAATTAAGTGGTGGATTAATTAACGCTATAGTATGATCATCACCAGCATCTGTGATAGTAATTGTATCTGGTATTAATTTTTTAGATTTGAAATTAGTTGAGAGTCGTTATCATGATTAATCATTATTGCAGATTCATCACATACTGTCTCGAAACTGATAATTGTGATTTTGGTCTGGGGCGATTGTGAACACTCCATTAGCCAACTATTCTCGAAGAACGAGAATATTTGATATGGCGACAAATCGATTTGAATCTCTTCAATTTCATCTACTGGTAGTGCAAGCGACTCACTGAATGATGGGATTACCGAGATTACTGGTTCTGAAACTATTGGTATTGGTGCGACTTCAAGTGATACCAATGTAGTTGGCGTGTCGTTGAAGCCAAACTCAAGAGGTATTGTCTCATGTTGGTATTCCCCGAAATTTGAGATTAAGAGGTCAAACTGGATATAATCCAAATAGCTAAGCTCTCCGATGAAATTCTCGAAAGAGGCAATGGTGTAGCTCCCGCCACTGTAAATTACTCCGTAAGTTAATGTAGGGTTCAATGGTATGATTTCTAACGATTTCTGGTAAAAACCTGTATTGCTAATATTTACTGATAAAAGTAGATTATCATCATCAAAAGTAAATACAGAATTATTCCTTGGGGTGGTATCTGATGGAGGTATATCATCGGAAGTGGGGATTTCTAACCCACTATTCGATAGAGAAACTTTGACAACTGGTGGGGCTTGACTGGGTAAAATAGTATTGTTGATGTAAACATTTTCATCACTTAGAAAAATTAACTCACCATCATCATTTTCATAAAATACTTGTAAATATACTGGTATCTCTATGAAATCATACTTATATGAACTGAATATTTGTAACTTTACCGACAGGGTTACCGATTCTCCTGCGACAAACACACCATTTGTAATCTCCGTTGAATCAGCATCCCATTCATACTTAGTATTCGATGATGTTTGATTTAGGTTTAGCCTGTATGAAAGACTGGACTCATCCTCGCCAGTGTTAATCAGTTTTAGGGAAATAGTATTTTGTTCACAAGAACACACATAAGACTCTGCTTTTTGATCTGCATGCCCGAATTGATATCCATATGTCTCAAATTTCAAATCATTACGCTCAAATGATACTGGCTCTGCTTCCTCAAAGACTATAGTGACTGACAGCGAATAATCACCACCCCATACAGAGTTAGGGTAGGTATAATTTTCAGTAATTGTTGACATACCGTCTATTTCCTGAGCATAGACCTGAATAATTTCCAATCTGAATTGTTCATAGAATTGTCCGTTATTGCCAATCCAACTGCCAACAATATTAATTTGTTCAATATTATCTGTGTGAGTCTGTTCATAAACTAAGACAGTAAACTGAATGGTTGCGGATTCAGTAATATTATTTGGTGACCAGGTCAGTGTTTCCCTGGAATCTATCGATTCACCTGGTCTGTGCATCTTAATTTCTGCAGATGTATCCCGTGCTGCATGTTCTGAATTGACCGATTCTAATTGTAAGTCTTCAGTATTCTCATCAAAGGTTACCGTAAATGATGACAGGATGAGCACAGCCATCAAACCGGCAATTAACCTGTTCTGCATACACCGGAATGTCTACATATCCTTTTTTGAACTTTGTGAAGGGTGTTTATGCTTGCTCTTGTTCTCTTTTAATGGCACTAAGCGACTGTTTTGCCACTCCTAGTATTGCACTTTTTAGCGATGAACGAAGTTGATTCAGTTCTCCGTAGCATATGATTACATCATCATATCTTAACTGAATTTCTGGCTCTGGGTTCCAAATTAACTTGTTTTCCCTTGAGAGGGCAAATACTGGAATCTCATGACTAGATTTGAATAAATCCGCAATTTTGTTACCAACCATCATCGGATGATTGCGCAGTTGCAAGGAAAGGACGCCAGAACCGGGAACAGTTCGGAGTAACTGGTCAAGATCCACTTCAGAAAATGCGGTCTCACCCATGACATAATCAATGATTTCTCCGGCGACATTCACTCCACTCGCTTTCTCAATTCCCTCCAATCCAGGCGATGAGTTTACCTCCAAAACAAGTGGTCCATTATTCCCCTCAAGTAAATCTACTCCGGCAATATTCAGACCCAAAACTCTAGCAGCTCTACAAGCTTGTTCTTCAAACTCCTCGCTGATTTCGACCTTTTCGACAGTGCCGTTGAGGTGATAGTTGCTGCGGAATTCTCTTCCTCGAGCTTTGCGTCTCATTGCCGCAACTACTCTGTCACCAACTACCAATGCACGGATATCCTTGCCGTGGGATTCAGCGATATATTCCTGCACCAGAACGGATTTTCCGGTAAGCAGTAGACCTTGGATTAGGCTGCGCGATTCATGGATTGTGTGACGTAGGAATACACCTTGGCCTTGAGTTCCCTGAGTGACTTTGATTACCACTGGTAATCCGCCAACGAAGTCTATTGCTGGTTCAACATCTATAGTATCTCTAACATAGGTAGTTTTAGGAACTGGAATCTTGTTTCGGGCGAGAATTTGTGAAGCGTGTAATTTATCTCTGCTCTGTAAGATGCCCTGTCCGGTATTAGCCGTCCAAATCCCCAACTGTTCCATGTGCCTTAGAACTGCAACACCATGCTTGGTAATC
>JAYXVG010000155.1:0-2574 GCA_036021875.1 Thermoplasmatota archaeon
GCACAAACCAGTTTTGAGATAACAAATAAGCCAAGAAAATACTCAGAGAGTGTCCGCATCGCTCAATTTATCGCTGGACCATACCTCCATGAAGAGGAGATTGAAGCAATTGTTGCCAATGGAGTGCAGGCAATAGTAATCCATGGAACTGGTTTAGGCCATCTACCGATTGATGACCCCGGAGACGATGCCCCGGAAAATATCAAAGTATGGCGTGCACTAACCAGATGCGTCAATCGAAATATTCCGGTGGTAGTGACCTCGCAGTGCATTAATGGACCGATAGATATGAATGTATATTCCAAGGGAAGAAAGCAGCAGGAGATGGGGTTACTAGGTCACGGTAGCGTTACCTCGCCTGATTCAACTGTGGTAAAAATACACTATGCATTATCCAATAACAAAGATGTGGCAAAGGTCCTAGGAATGAACTTATGTGGCGAGAATATCAACACATTGCGGGAGTGATAGAGTTGCCAAATAAGACCAATCAAAAACTTGACGAGTTACGTCAAAGGCGAGACGAAGCCCGTTTAGGTGGTGGCTTGAAGAAGCAAGAAGCAATTCGTAAATCCGGACGAGGAACCGCTAGAGATCGTATTAGCATGTTACTAGATGAAGAATCATTTATCGAAATAGATTCTTTTGTCACTCACCGAACTGTCGACCACAATATGTTTCTCCACCAAACTCTGGGAGATGGGGTGGTTGCAGGCCATGGAACAATCGACGGGCGCAGAGTGTATTGTTTTGCCCAAGATTTTAGCGTTCACGGTGGCAGTATGGGCGAAACCCATGCGAAAAAAATCAGTAAAGTCGTAGAAATGGCGGAGCGAGCCAAAGTCCCAATTATCGGGATGTGGGATGGTGGTGGACAACGGGCACACGACGGTATATCCGGACTTGCCGGCACGGGTGAATTACTCGACAGACTGGTTCAGTGCAGTGGCAGAGTGCCAATAATTAGTCTAGTATTGGGACCTGTTGTTGGTGTGTCCTCATTAGCAGCCAGTCTTGCTGACTTTACGATCTTGGGAGAAGAGCATGGTCAATTATTTCTATCATCACCACTAGAAACTCCTGAAGTTATCCAAGGGGAAATCGATGCTGCAGGACTTGGGGGTGCTAGTCTACATGCCTCAAGGTCTGGTATTGCCTGTTTAATTGCCGATGACGACGAGGATGCATGTGAAATGGCCGCTGAAATACTCGGGTTTTTGCCCGACCACAATGGAGCAATTGCTCCATTTGTTGAAACTGGTGACCCTCACGATAGAACTAATCCTGACCTAGAAGCCCTAGTCCCTGATAATCCTAATCGACCGTATGATATGGTCAAGGTGGTCGAGGAGATAGTCGATGATGGACACTTCATGGAATTATTTGATGCCTATGCAGATAACATCATCATAGGTTTTGCTAGATTGGGTGGTAGAACGGTCGGTGTCATTGGCAACCAGCCAAAAGTTCTAGCTGGTTGTTTGGATATTGATGCATCGATTAAAGCGGCTCGTTTTATTCGAACCTGTGACGCATTCAATATTCCTTTACTGACCTTAGAGGATGTCCCCGGCTTCCTTCCTGGAGTTGTTCAGGAATGGGGAGGGATAATTCGACATGGGGCAAAATTGTTGTTCGCTTATGCTGAAGCCACAGTGCCTAAGTTAACTCTAGTAACCAGAAAAGCCTACGGTGGTGCTTATTTAGCCATGTCATGCAAACATTTGCGCAGTGATTATAACATTGCATGGCCAACTGCGGAATTAGCCGTTATGGGCGCCGAGGGTGCAGTTAACATCATTCATCGACGAGAGATTAATGCCGCCGAAGATGCTGACAAAGAAGATGTTCGTGCCCACCTAGTTGACGAATATAAAGCCAAATTTGGCGATCCATATGTGGCAGCAAGAAACGGTTGGTTAGACGATGTAATTGAGCCAAGTGAGTCTAGGATGAGATTAATTCGGGCGCTGAACATATTGCGCTCAAAGCGAGAGTGGAGTCCACCAAAGAAGCACGGCAACATACCGCTGTAATCACTTATTCTGGTTTATCCGTGAAAGTAAACCACTCGGTGATAAGTCTACACCAAGCTCTTGTTCTACCACGTCTAATTCAGGCTCATTCTCAACCAAGGCGTCACTGCTGCTAACTGGCTCACTACGCATGGTGCGGAGAATAATCAATAGTAACAAGACCATAATTATCAATCCCAAAGCCCCGGCAGCAACAATGGTTGTCGAAACTGCAAAACCGTCCTCTTCTTCTTCAGAATCAACAGTAACTGATACCGTTGAGTTGAAATCAATAACGGTGTACTCAACTACACCGGAGGTAAAATCTTCATCAAAGACTGTTACTTTTATTTCGACAGTCGCACTGCGGTTTTCTGGCACTTCAAGCATTGTTACACACTCTTTCGAAATACCTGAATCATCGACTATGCACGACGGTTGCAGATTGTTCTGAATTGTGCCATCCAATGCAATTTCAATACCATGATCACCAACGCCATCATTATCGAACACTGACCACGCTAGTGTTGCTGCAGTCTCATCGATGATATTGACATTC
>JAYXVG010000156.1:0-2534 GCA_036021875.1 Thermoplasmatota archaeon
CCAATCCCTCCGCATCAAACAGTGCTTTGTTGAAAATAAGGGATAGGCAATCCTGCGATGCTGGTATGCCATACAATTCATCCCCATAGCGCATTGCATCAAGCGCTCTGGCCTCAAACAATGAACGGTCTTGAGGAGTTAAGTGGGGCCTTAAATCTTCTAGGAGAGGGAATCCGTCTACTCGCACTTCACCAATTGCACCAAGTTGGTCGCTTGATAATCGCATCAAATCTGGTGCCTCGCCGCCTTGGGCTGCGGTCATAAATAACTGATCAGCATTAGCAAACGGAACCATGGTGATTTCGACCGTTACATTAGGATTCAAGGCCTCAAAATCTCTCACTGAATTAGTGAACACCTGTTCTTCTTTACTTTCAGCAGCAAAGGTATGCCAGACCTCAATCGTGATTGGGCCATCTGATGACGTGTTTTCATTATCACTATCACCACCAAAATCTAAACAGCCGGGGCTCAGAAATGCTAATGCTAAAATTACAACAAGGGCCCCTCGTTTTGACAATGCCTTAGAGGGGCCTCCGAGCATGGTTGACCCTCTAAACCGCATAAATAAAAGAGATTTGGCAATCTACTCTAGTTTCTGCCGTAAGGCTTCAACTGCTAAAACGCTAACTGCGACTTGCAAGTTATACGATGGAACAAATCCATCCATTGGTAGCTTGACAATATAATCAGCCGCATCTAGGGTTTCCTGACTAACTCCCGCACGCTCAGCGCCAACAACAAGTAATACATTACCCGTCAAATCAACATCCCAGGGGCCTCGGTCACCAACATCCTCGGCTGCTACAATAGCCAATTGGTATTGCTTGGCCTTGTTAATTATCTCCGCAGTATCTGTATAAATGACTGGAATAAACCGGTCTGCGCGCATACTAGCTCTTCTGATCGTGCGTCTTTCCTCATGTGTTTTCGGAACATTCAACAGCACTCCATCCGCACCGCTTACCTCAGCAGTTCGAATTGCAAATCCAAGGTTAGTTGAGTAAGTTACACCATCAAAAAACCAGATCGTTCCGCCTCGAGACATCAATTCGTCAATTGAATCGGTTTGGAATCGCCCAATCAGTGCAAGAGCATCGACATTGCCCGCAGCTGACATTCGCCACAAATCGTTGGTTGACCCCTCTTCAAGCGGAATGTTCTTTGCTTCGCACAACTGTCTAATCAAAGCAGTGTCCTTATCTCGGTCAACAAGAACACGGTCGATTGATTCTCCAGATAACAGGGCCTGATAAACCGCATCTGCGCCCGTTATCTGGCCGGCCATGGGAATCTGTGGTGGATTACCCTCATGAGCCTGTCCACTATGGCATACCATGGCGAAGCAGCATAGTCCGCGATTCTTGGCAATTGTTGAATCAGCACGCAGTAAAATTGGAGAGTGTTCAGCAGATGATCTACCAGAATTGATTGATTCAGGTGGCGTGATAATCGACGTAAGAGAACGATATGAGTTCGATTCCGGTCACTTAATCGGTGCAATTCACATCGGAAAAGGTGTAATTGAGCGAGATATCGAAAAACACAATTTTAACACGGAACAAAAACTCATTCTCTACTGCGGCGGTGGTTTTCGAAGCGCTATTGCTGCAAAATCATTACAGGATATGGGTTACAACGACGTGCTATCCTTGTGGGGTGGCTGGCGCAGTATTCAAGCGGCAGGCCTGCCGGTAAGTGACAAGATAGCGGAATAAGACAAATCATTAAGAGAGCCTGTTGAGACAAAGAATCATGGCTAAGAAAGGTGTGTTGCTGATTAATGTCGGTACACCTGATGAACCAACCATCAAATCTGTCCGCAACTATCTGCGTGAATTCCTTCTTGACCCTGACGTTATTGACGCTCCTTACATAATCAGGCAATTGTTGGTTCGTGGCATAATTCTAAGAGTTAGGCCAAAGAAAATAGCCCCGTTATATCAAAAGATTTGGATGGACGAGGGTTCTCCACTGAGAGTTTATTCAGACCGTATCACTAAGTCGCTCAATGATATGATTGAAGATGTTGAGTTCGATTTTGCTATGCGATATGGGAATCCATCTATCGAGGCAGGCCTGAAAAATTTACGTGGTAAGGGAGTCGACGAATTACTGCTCCTGCCAATGTTCCCGCATTATGCCCAAGCAACCACTGAATCGTCTTTGAAACACTCATACAAGCAGTTGTCAAAGATGGACTGGAATCCAAAAATTATCGAAATGGGTCACTTCGAAACTGACGAAGAATATGTCATACCTCTTACAAAATCTATACAACCACACATAGACAAAGATACCCATCTTCTTTTCTCATATCATGGCCTGCCAGTTTCACATGTAAAAAGAATTGACAAAACAAAGTCACACTGTCAGAAAGTAAGTGACTGCTGTGCAATAAAAGCAGAAGCGAACCAATTGTGTTACGGTCATCACTGCATGGAGACTACGCTTACCGTGGTTGGTTTGCTGGGTCTTCAACCAGACCAGTGGTCGATAAGTTACCAGAGTAGAATTGGACCTGTGAAGTGGTT
>JAYXVG010000157.1:0-2458 GCA_036021875.1 Thermoplasmatota archaeon
GGGAACTCAGAACAAGAAAAAGAATCCTCGAATGGATGGTTCTGAATGATATTAGGAAAGCAGACCAAGTATCACAGATTGTTACAGAATATTATGTACGTCCTAATGAAATTCTCGCTCGTGTCGACGGACTACGTTGATCGGAGAGATTTGTATGGAACTAACCGCATGGCAAAGATTCTGCAATAGAATTCTTGGGAGAATTCTCAAAAAGCGTGCTAGAAGAGACGTTGCTCTGTCAGAAAACCTAGTCAAAGGTTCAATGGGAATAATGCCAGAAGTATACCTTTCTACAGTTATTTTTACTTCTATTGCAATCGCTTTAGTCTGTTGGGGGATAATTGGTATATTCTTCATGCCAGAAGTTGGAGTGATCGCATTTTGGGAGAGTCTGCAAGACCCTGCAACCATTAACCCGTGCTTGGATTGGGAATACTGGGAGCCCGAATTAGTAGACAAGTCAAAGCCAGGTAATGGGTGCCCAGAATATGCTACCAGAATTTTCCCACCACCACTCAAACTAATTATCGTGGTAATGCTTGGAGCAATTATTCCATACTCTGGATTTCTCCTTGTGCGTGGCGGTGCCAAACGAGAAGCAGATCGAAGAGGTGCCCAAATCGAAAAATATCTTCCATATGCAGCATCTTACACCGCTGCCATGTCAGCAGCGAATGCAACTCCTGCCAAAATTTTCCGTTCCCTAGCAATGAACAAAGACATCTATGGCGATGTCTCAGAAGACGCAGGCTTGATCTATCGAGATGTTACCCTTCTGGGCTATGATCTAATCACAGCAATCAAGCTAAGTGTAGATAGAGCAGCATCAGTTTGGCTGACTGAATTCTTCCAAGGGATGGTCGGGACTTTGACCTCTGGTGGCCATCTAAAGTTGTATTTCCTGAACCGTGCAGAGCACTACATGAGAGAAAATAGGACACGCTTGCAACAATTCCTTGAATCTATTGCCTTACTTGCTGAGTCATATATCGTGGTGGCTGTGGCAATGCCACTGTTCTTAATTGTCATGCTGGTAATTATGTTCTGGGTTTCGGGTTCAGGCGCACAGATGTCAGAAGGTATGTTGTATGGAATCGTTCTTGGATTTATCCCTATGATTCATATCGCCTATGCTGTATTGGTTTATACCAGTAGTAAGGAACAAGAAATGTGAGTTGATAATATGGCTAGGAAGAAAAAGAAAAAACTAGTCGTAGAACTAGATCTTCCGAAAGATGATAGAACACTCAAGAATCTCTACATTATCATATTTTTTTCAATTATCCTCGGTTTATCATCTGGTATTATGTGGGTAACAAACTCGGGATTCATTCCAACAGCGAATGGCGAACCCATGTTTACTAACGTTTACTGTGGTGCAACCGCTCAAGATGATTTGGGTAACGATTACTCAGCTGAGTTTAGCGGGGCTATGAAGCCATCATATCAAGCCAATGAGTCATGTGCAATTCTCAAGGATGACCCAGACCAACTTGAATGGTCGGAAAACCCGTGGACGAATTTCTTGTCAAAAGCCAAATCATTTGATGTTCCGGGTATGCCTGATATTGTTAGAGGTGATGTGGTAATAGAACAACCTATGACGCTTACTTGTAATGTTGAGGCAGCAACACCAACACAGTATACCGTCGTGGTTAGAGACCCTGACCTAGATATCAAGGGCCGATTTGATGGGACTACCGGTAAAACCAGCGACGTTTGCGCCATAGAAATTGAAGATCTCCAACCCGACAGAGGCTATGAGGTTGCGATATTTTCCAATGAGGATGGCAAGCGATTGAACTCCGCTGAGTTTGATGTATCCCTAGCATTCTATGATGGGATTCCGACCAATATGAATAACAAGTCATACTGGCTTGGTCCAAAAGTAGACCTAGGGCCATTTGATTTGAGGCCAATGATTTTCCTGAACTTCTTTGGATTGACCTTTTTCTTCCTGCTCTATCCTGCGTCTTTTTACTGGGAGCGAGTAGAAAAGAGAAAGAATGAAATTGAAGAAAAGTTTCCTGATTTCCTAAGAGATATGGCAGAGTATTGGAAAGGTGGTCTATCAATGACCGTTGCTGTCCAGACATTAGTCAAGTCAGAATATGGCGCACTCAATGATGAGGTAAAAAAGATGTCAGACCAGTTGAGCTGGGGTATCAAATTTAGCGATGTGATAAAGCAATTCTCAGAACGAGTTGGTACTCCACTCGTCAAACGAGCAATTACTTTGATAGCTGAAGCCGATAGGGCTGGAGGTAAGATTTCGGATATTTTGGTTACTGCAGCCAACGATTCAAGGGAGATCAAATTCCTTGAGGGTGAAAGGAATCGCGCAATAGGCTCCTACATTGCTGTTATTTGGACATCTTATTTCGTCTTTTTAGGAGTTATTACTTTGCTTGGTAAGATCTTTATTCCGGCTATTGCGAAATCAAACTCCGGTGATGAG
>JAYXVG010000158.1:0-2367 GCA_036021875.1 Thermoplasmatota archaeon
TTTTGCTTTTGCTTTGCCTTTGCTTTTGCCTTGCCTTTGCTTTGCCTTTACTTTTGCTTTGCTGTTGCTTTTGCTTTTGCTTTGCTTTACTTTGCTTTGCCTTTTCTTTGCTTTTGCTTTTGCTTTTGATTGGCATTTGCTTTGCTTTGCTTGTCTTTTGCTTTGCTTTGCTTTGCTTTGCTTTGCTTTTGCTGTGCTTTGCTTTGCCTTTGCTTTGCTTTGCCTTTGCTGTTGCTTTGCTTTGCTTTTGCTTTGCTTTGCGTTTGCTTTGCTTTGCTTTTGCTTTTGCTTTGCTTTTGCTTTGCTTCTGCTTTGCCTTTGCTTTGCTTTTGCTTTTGCTTTGCCTTTGCTTTTGCCTTGCCTTTGCTTTGCCTTTACTTTTGCTTTGCTTTTGCTTTTGCTTTGCTTTGCTTTGCTTTACTTTGCTTTGCCTTTGCTTTGCTTTTGCTTTGATTTGCTTTTGCTTTTGCTTGGCATTTGCTTTGCTTTGCTTCGATCTGCCTTCGCTTTGCTTTTGCTTTGCCTTTGCTTTTGATTTGCCTTTGCTTTGCCTTTGCTTTTGCTTTTGCTTTGCTGTGCGTTTGTGTTGCTTTGCTTTGCTTTTGCTTTGCTTTTGCTTTGCCTTTGATTTGCCTTTGCTTTGCTTTGCTTTGCCTTTGCTTTTACTTTGCTTTGCTTTTGCTTTTGCTTTGCTTTTGCTTTGCTTTTGCTTTTGCTTTTGCTTTGCTTTGCTTTTGCTTTGCTTTTGCTTTTGCTTTGCTTTTGCTTTGCTTTTGATTTGCTTTGCTTTTGCTTTTGCTTTGCTTTGCTTTTGCTTTGCTTTGCTTTGCTTTTGCTTTGCTTGGCTTTGCTTTTGCTTTTGCTTTGCCTTTGCTTTTGCTTTGCTTTTGCTTTGCTTTGCTTTGCTTTTGCTTTGCCTTTGCTTTTGCTTTGCCTTTGCTTTCCTTTTGCTTTGCTTTGCTTTTGCTTTTGCTTTTGCTGTTGCTTTTGATTTTGCTTTGATTTGCTTTGCTTTGCTTTGCTTTGCCTTGCTTTTGCTTTGCCTTTGCTTTGATTTGATTTGCTTTGCTTTTGCTTTTGCTTTGCCTTTGCTTTTGCTTTGATTTGCCTTTGCTTTTGCTTTTGCTTTGCTTTGCTTTGCTTTTGCCTTTGCTTTGCTTTGCTTTTGCTTTTGCTTTGCCTTTGCTTTTGCTTTGCTTTGCTTTTGCTTTTGCTTTTGCTTTGCTGTGCTTTGCTTTTGCCTTTGCTTTGCTTTACTTTGCTTTTGCTTTTGCTTTGCCTTTGCTTTTGCTTTGCTTTGCTTTGCTTTTGCTTTGCTTTTGCTTTGCTTTGATTCGCTTTGCTTTGCTTTTGCTTTGCTTTGCTTTGCTTTGCCTTTGCTTTGCTTTGCTTGGCTTTGCTTTTGCTTTTGCTTTTGCTTTGCTTTGCTTTGCTTTTGCTTTGCTTTTGCTTTGCTTTGCTTTGCTTTTGCTTTGCCTTTGCTTTGCTTTGCTTTTGCTTTTGCTTCGCTCTTGCTTTGCTTTGCTTTTGCTTTGCTTTGCTTTTGCTTTTGCTTTGCCTTTGATTTGCCTTTGCTTTTGCTTTTGCGTTGCTTTGCTTTGCTTTGCTTTGCATTGCTTTGCTTTTGCTTTGCCTTTGCTTTGCCTTTGCTTTGCTTTTGCTTTGCCTTTGCTTTGCTTTTGCTTTTGCTTTTGCTTTTGCTTTTGCTTTTGCTTTGCTTTGCTTTTCCTTTGCTTTTGCTTTGCTTTGCTTTTGCTTTGCTTTGCTTTGCTTTGCTTTTGCTTTGCTTTTGCTTTGCTTTGCTTTTGCTTTTGCTTTGCTTTGCTTTTGCTTTGCTTTGCTTTGCCTTTGCTTTTGCTTTGCTTTTGCCTTTGCTTTGCTTTTGTTTTGCTTTTGCTTTTGCTTTTGCTTTGCTTTTGCTTTGCTTTGCTTTTGCTTTTGCTTTTGCTTTGCTTTGCTTTGCTTTGCGTTTTGCCTTTGCTTTGCTTTACTTTGCTTTGCTTTTGCTTTTGCTTTGCTTCGCTTTTGCTTTTGCTTTGCTTTGTTTTGCTTTGCTTTTGCTTTGCTTTGCTTTGCCTTTGCTTTTGCTTTGCTTTGCCTTTGCTTTTGCTTTGCTTTGCTTTTGCTTTTGCTTTTGCTTTGCCTTTGCTTTTGCTTTGCTTTTGCCTTTGCTTTGATTTGGTTTTGCTTTTGCTTTCGCTTTTGCTTTGCTTTGCTTTGCTTTGCTTTTGCTTTTGCTTTTGCTTTGCTTTGCTTTGCGTTTTGCCTATGCTTTGCTTTGCTTTGCTTTGCTTTGATTTGCCTTTGCTTTGCTTTGCTTTGCTTTTGCTTTGCTTTGCGTTTGCTTTGCTTTGCTTGTCTTTTGCT
>JAYXVG010000159.1:0-2336 GCA_036021875.1 Thermoplasmatota archaeon
AGGTCCAGCAAGAAGTTTTCACTTTGAAGATTATCAACCCTAGCGAATAATAGATGGACAAACAGCACGAGTAGTGCTAGTGCATACATTCCAACAAATGCGAACGTGCTAGGTTTCTTTGTCAGGTGGATTTCTTCACCAGGAATTAAGCGGAATTTTTTGGCTAAGGTTTCGGCATTTTTTGATTCAAGTTCTTCACTTGCCGTCGAATCCTGAGTAGAATCTTCATCGCTCATAATTGCCCCTCTTGTATATGTTTAGGGTCTTATCCCAAATGAATGTTACCCCGTGCCGCTGAGAATCAGTGCAATATACCCCATGAATGCTCAGCATTGCCACGTATCCACTCATAGTCGCTAGCGATACGCTTTCCATTGGCATCCTCAATCAATAAATCTACAACTTTTAGTGGATACTCGTTGTAAGTAAAATTAGAAACCAAGCCACCGATTGTCGGTTGCTCAAACGCCCAATGAGCGCGGTCAATCGCTTCAACATCGATATTTATCTTCACTGATTCAGTCGCCATCTCTATTTTAAAACCGGGGAGATAACTACCCGGACTCGCTCCGTGACTGCCTTCGACTGATGTGCAAGCATATTTCTCAACCCTGACTTTGGTAAATGGGATACTATGTCCTGATTTTGCATCATGAAATAGACCTCCTTGTGACAAACTCATGTGACTGACATCGCGTTTTCTCCAAGGTTGATTATCTCTGGAAGAAATCGTCAAACTAAGATGTGGTAAAAACCAATCAATGTAGGAACCATCGCTAAGGTGGAGCATGCCCCAATACCATGGAACTGATGGCGCTTGGACACAGACTTTCTGAAAATATGCTGTCCCAGATATAGCCTTATCATCTAGATTACCAGTAACTTTGCACCCGTGTAATCTGAGAATATCATAACCCATTTCCATAGCATATGTCGCTGTTGCATGTCGCGCAGTGGACATTGCTTCGTTCCAAGGTGTTAATGAGAATTCCATTTTACTCGGAACGGTTTCATGTGTTGAAAATTCATCAGAATGAAGATTTAGCCAAAATTCACTCAAATCGCTCTTTAATCCCATTGACATATCTTCATCGGTTAACGGAATCACCGCACCACCCCCTGCACCAGAGTCAAACGACTTCTCCGGCCATGCAGGGTGTTCATCGTCGATAACGATCATTCTACACTTCTTTTTGATGTAAGGCTCAAACATACGATTTCCATCGAACCACCACGCACAAACCATGCCATCTAGAGATATTCCTCCATGGCCATCGAATCCTGGTCGGCCTTTAGGAGTCCATTCTGTGCCACTGACCAGAACCTTGGGGTTATCTTTTGTTGACCACAATACCATCAGTTGTTTGCCGCTAGGATTGCCATTTTCATCGTCCAGCATAAGCAACCACCACCACCAGTCCCAAGTTAGGTGGTGCAACGGAGGGCGCTCTTGCAACTTCCACATTCGAGAAAGATCACCAGCAAACTTTTCCATACCGTCAATCATTCTATTTCCTTCCCTTTGAATATTGCTCCACCGAGAAACAGCAAAGCTGTTGCTTGAATAAGCAAAACAACTGTAGCAATTATCATAGAGAGAAATGGACTAATATTTCCAAGACCAGGGTTTGCATAGAAATATTGCAGTGGTTCCGAGCCGATTAACTCCTCACTCTCAAATCCAAGAGCGTCAGTTCCCTCAACTGAAAACCCTGAATAAATCAGTAACGTCATGTCTGGCCAAACTATCATGCTTGCTGAATCTACAATGATTAGTGCCCAGCCAATGACTGAGAAGCGAAGTATCGGAGCATCGGGAACTCCCATAGATAGTAGTGCCATACCCAATTCCCAGGCAGCAAACGGTATCGCCAAAATTATTCCATAGCGCCACATTACACCAAGGAAGCAAAACAGCATACCATAGACTAGGGTTGCCATCATTGCAGCAAATAGTATTGCAAGCCATATGCCAAATTCTGAGAACCGAAATAATGAGTCTCCTGGCCCGGCAAATCCGGTGACTATGGCCGAAATTAAGGTCAATATAATCAGATATGGCCAGACGATGCCAAGGTATCCAATAACCCGGTAAAAGAAAACCTCAGTCCTTGCAATAGGTTTGGTAAGCATGTAATGCATAGTGCCTGAATTCATCTCATCACGAATTAAACCTGTAGCCATAAATAGAGGGATAAAAATGCTGATGATGAAGACGAAGAGGAAGAGCACCAATAGCATGTACCCAGGTAGGCAAGATCTAAATTCCAATTCACATACATGTAACAAGCATGTAGGTGCATGAGTACAATACTGATAATATTCATACCAGTACC
>JAYXVG010000160.1:0-2271 GCA_036021875.1 Thermoplasmatota archaeon
ACCACTACTACTCATTTGACGCATGGATTGAAGCTTGGAACGGTAGTTACTCTGCAACTGCTATTCCGGATGCCCTGACAAATTCTTTGATTTACTGTATTACTACCCTGATTGTTGCTCTGCCGGTTGGATATATGATATCATCAACTATTGCCCGGCTAGAAGGTGAAAATAAACAGAACACAGCACGTTTTGTTGAATTCCTATCAATGATACCACTTGCCTTGTCTGCTGTAATGATTGGGCTGGGAATACTAATCGGGGTGTTAAAATGGGCTCCGGATTTGTTCAGTTGGGCGATATTACCTGCAGTCCCCCACATTATAATTACCACTCCGTTTGTAGTGAGAATTATGCTGCCAGCGATTAGGTCACTTGAGCCACAGTACCATGAGCAGGCGATGCTGCTGGGACTTTCTCCGGTAAAGGCTTGGTGGCACGGTAGAATCGCGTTGCTACGTGCGCCGATTATCGTATCTGCGGCTCTAACTATGGCGTTCTCGTTGGGAGAATTTGGTGCGTCTTGGATCTTGGTTCGTTCTGGCAGTTGGGATAGTTTATCGGTGTTAGTTGACCAACTAATGGGGCGACCAAAATTCGACCCTTTAATTCAACCAATGGCGATGGCTGCTGCTGCTACTCTGATGTTTTTGACATTCATCTTGTTCTTAATCGCAGAAAGATTTCGCCATACTGACGAAGGAAGTGGATTTTAATGACCGAAGTCAACACAATTCTGAGGATAGATGTTAAGGAAAAGAAGTTTGATTCTAAAACAATATTTTCCAACCTAGAATTATCAGTGAATAACGGCGAGATTATTTCCATTTTTGGCCCCAGCGGCTGCGGCAAAACCACTCTCTTACGGATGATTGCAGGCTTAGAACAAACTTCTGAAGGCGATGTTGTGTTGTCCGGCAATTATCAAAACAACATTGGCTTTATTTTTCAAAAGCCAGTGCTATATCCACACCTGAATGTTGGCAAAAACATACTATTGGGTTGTAAAGCTAGGTTGGATAAACACGAACGATTGGCTACTGTTAGTAATTCCCTAGAACTGGTCAAGTTGCCAAAATTCGCCCACAGAAAGGTTACGACCCTGTCCGGCGGGGAAGCCCAGCGCGTAGTGCTTGCTAGAGCCCTGTTGGCGGAACCAAAATTACTCCTCTTAGATGAACCATTTTCCTCCCTTGATTTAGACTCAAGACGAGAATTGGCAAGAGATGTCAATACCATATTGAAAGACAAAAACATAGCGGCAATCCATGTTTCACATGATATTGAAGAGGCTGAAATTATTTCTGATCGCATTCTATACTGGGATAAAATATGCGAACCAAGTAACGCAAGCAATAATAACGAGCATGACTAAGTATTAACTGAGCCCAATGCCCGCAGTCCCGATTGAGGTTTTGCCCTACATTAGAGGGATTCAATTAGTTCTATCGAGTTATGAAGGCTACACTAAAGGTAAACGTAGAGAGGCTGACGGACTTATTCGCGATGAAATCAAACGTGCTGGAACAAGAGCGCGCAATCACTTGTCTAATATCCAAGATATTGCGTTCAAGTCAGACAAGATGGATATCGCAAAGATTGCTAAACTTGCCACAAGTGAAATTGATAATCTCATCGAAGATGTTGACAAATCAGTAACAGGGATGAATCATGCATTTTTCTCCGGTGCCCGTTCAGTGAAAGTTTCTGACCTCAAAAAACTCATCAAGCATGACCATGATGTAATCGAGATGGTTACTAAAGCCATCAATATAGCCAATAGTGCCGAACATGCTTTCAGTACTAGCACCCCAGATGAGGAAGTAAAGAACCTAGTACAACAATGCCAACAGATGATTACCAGTTGTCAAGGTTTTTTTAATTCTAGAAACAAAATTCTAGGTGGCCTCAGGCAGAAGACGAAATAGGTGATGAAATGACGAAAAAATTCCGATGGCGCGATAATCCGAATGTATTAGCAAAATTAATTGACGCAAATAACCTAAACACATGGAAAGCTCAGGAAGTTGTCCTGAAACCAAATGAGGCTTGCGCTTTTATCGTCGATGGCAGAATTGGCGATATCCTAACGGAAAAAGTCGTGAGTAATATTGCGGGAGGATTTAATCGATTCATCGGCGACATGATGGGTATTACTGCCAAAGATCGCCGGTTATTGTTTGCCATGACTGGTCCAGCAGACATCTCGATACCGTTTACTGGTAACCTTCCAAGCGGCAGTAATGTGAACGGATTTGCTAACGTAAGAGT
>JAYXVG010000161.1:0-2256 GCA_036021875.1 Thermoplasmatota archaeon
GGACCTATACGTCCAGGTGGCGCGTCTGGGAGCAGTGGAACTGACTTGAAGGCCCGCTTATCAGCGGGTCTCTTGTTGAGTAATCAATAGATAAACCAAATGATTAAACCAACTCCTATCGCTACAGATGTAGCGACTGGTGTTGTTGGATTGTTCGACCAGACATTTTCTGTCAACTATGCCTCGTCATCTAGTGCAGTAACAGTTGGCTTTGATGTTCAACCGGTTGCTGAGTTCGGTCTAACCGGGCCACTCGACGGTAGAATTTCTACTAAACCCGGCGAATCTGTAGATGTTGTATTGGATCTAGATAATACAGGTACAATGGACTTGATATTGAGTGCCTCTGTATCCGGTCTACCAACTGGAGCTGAAGTCACATTCTCAGATGTAGAGGTGGACCTAAACGCCGGCAATACATTGAGTGTGACTATGGGTGTTAGTATGATTTCAACCGCCCAATCGGGAGCCTATCCAATTGTTGTATCATATTCTTCAGCCGATTATTCTCAATCATTGAATCTAGAGTTGCAGGTTGCAGACAGTGTTGGCTTGACAGTGAATTCAATTAACAATAACATCGCTGCTGGTCCAATATCTGAAGTAACCTACACCTTTGAAGTAACAAATCTAGGGTCTGCCTCAGATACTTTCTTTGTATCGCTTGATTTTGAGGAAGGTAATAACAATGCAACAATTTGGTTTGATACTGCGCTATCCACTACCTCAGTAAATCTTGAACCTTCATCAACACAGGCGGTTACTATTACTGTCAGAGAGCGAGCTGCTGGAGCACCCTCAAGTGGATGTGATGTCAATATCGTAGTAACCTCATCTAATGACGAGACAGTCTCATCTGGGATAGGATTCAAGATTCTACCGATTCAAGCCAGTGCAGAGATAACAATATTATCGGCTGATGACAGTGCTAAGCCAGGAGAAACAATTACCGGGGATGTTGTTGTAACAAACACTGGGACAGGAGAAGACCAGTTCACTTTGACGACCATTGGTGAAGACTGTGATCTGTCAGAAATATTTTCTCTTTCGGCTGGCACATCGTCACAAGCCTATTCATGGAATTGTGTTGTAGACCCCGATGAGGATGCTGGACTCTCATCATTTACCTTCAGAGTAACTAGCAACGCACGCAGTGACTATGTCTTAGAAGTTGTTGAATTCTACACAGTTGAACCAAACTGGAATAGTGACGGTATCGCAGAAATTTCATTCGCCGATGAAACTCTTGAAATGGCTTCATCCGGCGGTTCCTCAACAACTGTTACAGTAAGGAACCTTGCTAATGCACCAATAAATGGGAACATAATGCTCCTCGGAATTGATGAATCGTTGTTTGATGTGATAATTACTCCTTCAGGCTCGGAAACTGAATCAAAACAATTTACCCTGAGCAACGGTCAATCTACGGAATTTAAACTGCTGATAAATTCGAGAATTTCTGAATCCGAGAGTGCGCTGTTAGAAATTTCTGCATCAATCGAAATTGATGGTATAACGTATCCGCAAAATTCAACCAATCAACTTGCGATAACAGTCGATGGCCCCGAACTCCCTCCAAATGGTGTAGAGTTGCCATTTGGCATTCAATTTGATGAACAACAAACCGTCTCAATTATGTTTGGTGGATGGGCATTAGCAGTGTTATTGTTGGTATTGATGAACACGCTTCGCAAACGCAGGAAACTTGCCTCAGTGGCAGCCACAGTTGAACAAGCAGGCGATGGTGGTGCAACTGATAAACCGGATAAGAAACCGAAGAAAAAGGAAGAAAAGACCGTTACTGCTCACAAACTAAAATCCAACGAATGCCGTATGACGCCCGATAACAAGGTTATCTGTCCGTTCTGTGAAGCAAAACTTGGCGTGCCTAGAGGTAGTACTCCACCGTTCAAATTTTCCTGCCCACAGTGTGACAAAAAGATTAGAGTTGTAGAGAATCAAAAGTTCTAATCAGCGTTTGTGAGCAATCAGTAAAAAGGCAGTATGCCCAAATGGCCCATTGACCGGTCGAATACCGCCTTTTGAGGCTCGACCCCATTGTCGCTCGATAATCTCGCCAGCCCACTCCACTGTGAGGCCGTTAGTTTCACAAGCCTCCCAAGCCCGTTCTATTTGGCTTGTCACCGGGCAATAGCAGGCGATTCTGCCACCATCGGCAAGCAATTGTGCTACTGCATTTATCGCTGGCTCATGGTCAGGTAAATCTAGAATTATCGCATCTACTTGTTCGGATAT
>JAYXVG010000162.1:0-2180 GCA_036021875.1 Thermoplasmatota archaeon
GGAGTGGTTGTTGTAGTAATTTATCTGTTGTTGGCTTTGGCTCGTAGTGGTTCAACAAATCAAGCGATACTTCAGAGGTTTGCCGAATTAGAGTTAAAGCCGCCAAAATTTAGTGTGACATTTGTAGCAACCCTACTCGCAATCATTGCCTTGGGATTGTGTGGCTTATTGTATGCGTGGAATTTCTTAACACCGATGATTTTACAGTATCTAACAGACGATGCTCAGAGTGCGGGTTTAACCACAGAATGGAGGTTATCAGGCTATGTCGGCTTCATTGTTAACCTCGCATTGGCATGTGTGGTTGGTTTTCAAGCACCTGTAATAACAATACTTTGCCTTCGCTATGGTCTTACTTCCCCAAGCCATATTAGACAATATCGAAAACATATTTGGTTCGCAGCATTTGTTCTAGGTGCGTTCTTGTCTCCACCAGATCCGGTGTCATTATTTCTCGTTGCTATGCCGGTAGTCGTCTTGTTTGAGATTGCATTAATACTGGATAGATTATTGAATTTTTCAAATACATAAGTCTGCTTTTGGTATGGGCATCTTCCCCGGATTTTGTCCGTATGTTTGACCGTGAAAGTCAGAGCCACAACTGACCTGTAAACCAAGCTCTCGACAGGTATCCCATAATTCAAACCGATAACCATCGGAATGACTTCGGTGGAAGGCTTCAATTGAGTCAATTCCAACATCTAAGCAGTAATTGGCTAATTCTTGTGGTGGTATTCCATAATACAGTGGGTGGGCTAGTGATGTAACACCACCGCATTGTTTGACCATTGCAACGGCTTCGGATATGGTAGGCTTTGGCTGTGCGATGTGCGCTGGTAAACCATCACCAATCCACTTTTCAAATGCTTCAAACTTCGAATCTACATAGCCTTTCTCAACCATAACCTCCGCTAGATGCGGTCGACCAACAGAACCATCTGCCTTTGCTAGAACATCTTCAAAATTAACAGGCATACCAAGTTCTGCCAATTTATCTACCATCTTGCGCATCCGTGGGACTCGATTATCTTGCAATGGTTTCAGCCACTTGGCAAATTCAATTGCATGCTTATCATCATATGCAAGTTTTGGAAAGTAGGCAAGGAGGTGCCATGACCGAGAGGCCCGCTCTCGCTTGTTACGAATCAGTTCTTCAGACCTTGGATTCAGGCCCCTCTCGCAGGTTATCTCGACTCCTGGGATGAAAGTTAGACCTAGTGCTCTTGCTGATTCCTCGCCGTTTTTCCAACCTGCTATAGTATCATGATCGGTAAGTGACCAAACTTTTACTCCATTGTCATTCATCAGACCTGCAACAAATTCGACGCTATGCTCACCATCGCTATGGGTCGAGTGACTGTGTAGGTCATATTGTTGGGTCCACACATTTAGTGCGCCGTTGTGCACCCGTATTAAGTTATGATTAGAACAAATCGTCTAAATCTGGCAGTTCAGGGGTTTCACTGACTCCAGCATTAGCATCATCATTTTCCTTGTCGACATCAGCCACCGAATTATCAGTGAATAGATCGCTTAAGTCTGGCAATGTGAGGTCTGAAACAGTCTCAGTTTCTCGTTCCATCGGTCCATTTTCATGTTCTTTCGAATCACTATCGAGGGGGTTAGTGTCTACATTTGATACAATTTCTGGTAGCGGTACGTTTGGCTCTGCCCTCTTCGGGCTCGGTGCAGGAGTTACAACCGTGGCATTTCTATGTGGTGCTGGTAAATCCTCAGCGATTGATTGTGCAGTCTCGCCGAACACACCAGAACTTAGTGTGTCAATTGCTCGATCGATGGTGCTCTCATCCACTAGATTTTGTTCGCCAATTATTGAGTCAATAATCGACTGAGTGTGATTGCTTTGTGGGATAGGTGCAGACTTATGTTCACTAGACTTTGTGGGAGTGCTCTCAAGTAATTCCAACTGTGCTTCAAGTGATAGGTTGCTATTTAACCCAATTATCTGTCTCTCTCTAGAGGCAAAATATGCAGTTATGTAACAAACGAGGCTTATAGATAATCCAATGTATTCCTCGACAGATAAGCCGTTAAATCCCAAAGCGTCGATATTTAGGTTGACGATGCAAGCGAGGATAACTAGTGTGCCAAATATCTTCCCGGCACTTGCAACCCTAGGTGCTCGCTGCTCCATTGTTGTTTACTACAAGCAACAAGAT
>JAYXVG010000163.1:0-1278 GCA_036021875.1 Thermoplasmatota archaeon
CTTTTGCTGATGGTGACGCTCAAGTGGTGCTCTATCAAGGTAGCAATGAAGTTGTTAACACAACATCCTTAGATGTTGATGTGTGGAATTATACAGATTCTGTGCCATTTACCAACGGCGTCCTGAATTGGCGCATTGAGGTAATACCACTCGAAGGCGGCGGAGTAACTGATGATGCGGAATATGAGAGAACGTTCTTCGCTGACTCGGTGATTCCATCGGTATACTGGTCAAGCGTTGCTGCATACGATCACCGAGTGCCTTCATCGTCACAAACAATTCAGGTGCAAATTACCGACCAGCCAATCCTACCATCGAATGTAGAAGCAATGGTTTGGCGTCAGTGGATCAACGATTACGATTTCAACGGCCTGCCAAGTCCCGATGAATATCAATCATTTTCCGATGTACTACTCCCTAACGATTTGACTGCTTTCGTTGGACAATATACCATATTACTGGATGATAGTGGGGGCTCAATCGGTGATAAAGTTGCAGTCTATTTGACCGGTAATGACCCAGCAGGTCACCCATTGGAAAACAATGGAACAGGGGAAGAAGGTGAGCATCTATTCATGTATCAACTCAAAGCTGACGGGCCACCATCGATTCCAGCCGCAGCATTCTCTTGGGATGATGGCAGAAAAACCTGGTTACACCCGATGATATCTTACGAGTTCGATGTGATGATGAATGAACCGAACGGTGGCTCAGATTTGAGCGTGGTTGAGGTGCAACTTGCATCACAGCAAAACAGTGACAGATTGCCGATATCCTGGGATTTCCTAACTGGGGAATGCACAACTACAAGCCCACACCTTGTGATTGAGGACTGTGAGATGATTGGACAAAATGGTCCAGCAGGACCATACGAAGAAGACATAACTCTGAACGTTGAGTTTCACTTACTCTGGACGATTCCTGATTTGGGTGATACCAAGCGGGAACCCAAACTAATTGTCATGGATCGTGCTGGAAATACGGATCAACAAGCGTTCCCTACACTAAGGTGGCGTTCTTCAGGTGACATGTATATTCCAGACGAAACCATTCAATTGGTAATCAATCAAGGAACAGTCGTGGAAGATGGAGCTAGAATTGCCCCGGGCAGTAGTTTCGAAGTTTCAGGTGACGTGTTGTTCCATGAGACCAACACAAGACCAGACTTTGATTGTCCGGTAAGTGTCATGTTTGATGGCACCGTCTACTCGACGACTGCCATCAATGGTGCCTGGACTGCCGATGTTACTGCGTCAGAAGATTCTGGCAAGAAAGCCC
>JAYXVG010000164.1:0-1275 GCA_036021875.1 Thermoplasmatota archaeon
TATTCGGGTATAGTTGATCCTTAGGTGAAACACAAATCCAATCTATTAACCCATCATCGATGGCAATAGTTCCATTTGTTTCTACGGATATATGGTAATCTCTAAGTTTTAATTGGCGTTGTAGTGGCCACAAGTTGTGTATCATTGGTTCACCTCCGGTAAAAATAACATTTTTACAATCATACCTTTCCACGATATCGATTATTTCCTGGCACGTATAACTCTCATAGGTTAAAAAATCGGTATCGCACCACTCGCAACGTAAATTACAGTTGCCGAACCGGATGAAAACATGAGGTATACCCGCTCTGTTACCCTCACCCTGAACAGAATGGAACACCTCTACAATTTCATAGATGTAATCTAAATCAGAGGTGCTGTTAGGCACATGGTTCTTTGTGCGAGGGGTTTTAGTCATTATCTCACCTAATTGTTAATTAATTGAAATAACTCTTGTCTTGCTTCAGCTTTGTCAAAAAATACACCACGCATTGCAGATGTTGTCATCAAAGCATTTGCTTGTTTAACACCCCTACATCTCATGCAGCCGTGTGCCGCTTCAATAATTACAGCACATCCTAATGGTGCAAGATACTGTTCTAAATCATCGGCAATATTCTTTGTTATACGTTCTTGGTTTTGTAATCTTCTTGCATGACATTCTACAATACGCGATAGTTTGGATATTCCAACAATCCTGTCAACTGGTATGTAAGCAACGTGTGCTTTGCCATTAAATGGCTGCAAATGATGTTCACAAGTAGAATGGAACTCAATATCTTTCAACAACACAATTCCATCGTATCCTTCACCATTGAAAGTTGAGCTTAAAATCGATTCCGGATCCATTTCATAGCCACTAAATATCTCATCCCATGAGTCGATTACTCTCTCAGGTGTGTCTAGAAGTCCTTCTCTCTCAAAATCTTCCTCTAAGTATCTTAGTAGGGTTTTTACTGCGGCTTTAGCATCGTGTCTAGTAGGCATAACATCATCTTCCATTTCTCATATCAATTTCATCTAATTGATCTAGTAACCGTCGACAAGCTGTTCTGATTGCATCTGCTAAACTAACGTATTTTTTGTCGTCTCCAACATGAAGTTTAAGGTCTGAAATAACTTCTAAAGGCATATCTAAACTAATCTTGGGCATAGAATTCTCTTGACAGTAGTGTATTTATTAGTATTCGTATAGTAATACTAGAATAATATATATGACATTACACGAATGACTATAAATATATTTACAGTGTACTTAAATTAGATGTTTGATTA
>JAYXVG010000165.1:0-1067 GCA_036021875.1 Thermoplasmatota archaeon
GGCGTTCCAACCAAATGCTTCGGTAATCCGACCTAAAGCGGCAGCTAGTCGCTCGGCGTAGAATTTACCATCATACTCAGAAATCCCACCATCTTCTTCAGATTCTAACCACGGCTCAACCGTCATTGGTGAGCGAGAGGCATCGGTTACTATGTATGAGACCTTCATGCCAGAAGTGAAACCCAATCCAAGGGCAATTCTTGCTTTAGCAACTCTCACTTGTGCCATACTATCTGGATTAGCATAAGCCTTGGAAAAATCAACGCTACCGTCTTTTCTTACCGTTCCTTTGCAGGATTTTGCCAAGATTAATTCTGTTGGATTGACCGCGTTATTCTTGAGTGCCTTTACCCTATCAAGCGCACATTTGACCAACTCGTTTTCTTGGTCTGCCAAAGCAAAGGTGAATAATTCCTTCATTGTCTTGGTGAGATAGGCAAAAGAATCGGTGCGCTGAGTCTCATATCCGCGTATTAACATCTCATCACTGGGGTAGACAACTTGGCCAACATAGCGCTTTTTTGCTCCATGAGAAAAGAAAACTGAGAGGCCTTTTTCATACTCTAATACCGCAGAATCTTTACTGTAGCGTTCGGCGATTTCCAAACCAAAATCGATCATACTCTGTTTGGCGTTTTCCCAAGCCGCTATCTTGGCAATTGCTGTTGCATCACCAGAATCTGCTGCGGCTTGTTCATCTGGTCTAATGGTTGATGGTGAGCCCTCAGGAACTGGTGAACGAACGAATATCGAATCGGTATCAGAGTAGACAACATGATGGCCTTCAGCATCCAGTTGAGCGATGATGTCTTTGATGTTGAAGCGCGCCCAAGCAGTGATTGAAGAGCCTAAATCACGATGTGTAAAGCGATAAAAACCACTAGCAAAGACTCCGTAAAAAGTATTCATGAGAATCTTTACCGCATATTGCATGGAATCGTGGAACATTATTCCTGCTGAATCCTTGTCTTGCTTAGCTTGCTTGGCTTGCTCGGCTTGCTTGTCTTGCTCTGCGTGCTTGGCTTGCTTGGCGTGCGTGTCTTCCTTTGCTTGCTTAGCTTCCTTGG
>JAYXVG010000166.1:0-940 GCA_036021875.1 Thermoplasmatota archaeon
GTCAAGCGATGCTAAGGCAGTTGCAGTTTAATCTTGATCATCGTTACGCTCAACTGTTGCACACTGAATCGTTGCGGAACAATCTGTAGTAAGTTCGCTTTCAGAAATCGCCATTAGTGGAGAAAGCTCACCGTATTCAACGAGCAAACTTGGCCCTTGGGCTAGATAATACACCGAACCTCTTCCATCTCTGGAATCTTCCGCTGAGGAATTATTGGATGCTGCACAATCTCCAGTGCAACCATCAGCAAATGCAACATAAACTCGACCCTCACGGTCAATATGCAAATCGTTGAAATCCAACAGATTACGGTTTGACCCGCCAATATCTCGACAGTCCCCTGAATTGAGGCATATAGAGCCGACTTGGACGGGATCATCTGTTACACGGTAGGTGTGGAAAGTTGGTTCGGGGTCTAGAGCGTTAAGACTGTAAGTAATGTATAGGTGGTAGGTGACATTATTTGGTGCATAGTGAGCATTCCCGTCCCAAGGATTACCATCAATGTTGGATTGATTTAGCATTTCTGCGTTCTCACTGCCCAAGTAGGTAACGGCAATTCTTCCAGGGTCTCCGGCATCAGTCTGTGGGAACACTGAAGAAATGACTTCTACTGGTGAAATTCTAATACTTTCTTGTTCCCATGTCTCGCCTGAATCAGTAGATCTCGACATGTATACCCCCTCATCGCCGCCAGTCCACACGTGATAAGCATTGGATTCTGTATCAGTCGATATCTCTGAATTTTTTCGAGGGTATGGAGTTCCCACATCTTCACCCATCGTTCTGGTAAACCAGGAGAAACCATTGTCCTTCGAAACGATTACCGACGGTGTTTCAACCCTTGGAGTCACGTAAACGGTGCCATCCGGTGCTGTAGAGATTGCTCCGTGCAAACCGCCATTGGTCGTTGCTAGGCCGATGATTTGACCACCAGCC
>JAYXVG010000167.1:0-869 GCA_036021875.1 Thermoplasmatota archaeon
TGCTAGTGGTAGACGACCGATTAGCAAACCGCGGAAAACTAACCATGTCTGCCCACCAGCTAAAACTACCAAAGCAAGGAATCCCGCCCAATGTTCAAATTGCGTTAAATCATCCCATGTCTGGGTGATTAATCCGGTTACGCCTACACAAAACATGAATCCAGCCATAGGGGCAACAAGTACCTCTCGCCGAGTATTCAACATGTGGTGTATTCCGGTTACTAGCCCAAACGCACCAACAACCGAGAGTATGCCTAAGTGAGCCTCAAGACTGGTTGGATTCTCTGCGGATTGTCCCATGAACAATAACCCTGCTATGATCAACATAAACGTCCCAAAGCGTTTAGCAGGCCTAGGAAATGGTTGACTTCTTGAGCCGAGGATTAGCACAATACCGATTACTGCGTCAAATAACAGTAATATCCAAACAATAGTTGACTCGGCTAATATCATTCTATCTACACACACGCCACATGAGGGTCATCTTTGAGTATTTGCTCAGTCTCTATGATATTTTGTTCCCTTGATTATCTCGGTGGCTCGATAGACTTGCTCGGCAAGCATAACTGCGGCTAATTCGTGGGGCAGAGTAAATTTTGATAGTGAAATATGGTCCTCGGTGATGGTGCTAAATTTCTGCCAACCGTCAACGGGTCCAATCGCTAGATTTACATCCTGGTCGCTTATTGACCAACCTCCAACTAGACTAGCAAACTCAGTTGAGGTATATTGCTTACCTCGTTCATCAAGCAAGTATAGTTTGCCTGTTTTACTGATATCAGCCACAAAAGCATCAACCGATTTTTTGTTACTGTGATATTCTACCTTAATATTGCTTTTTTTTAGTCGCATTTGGTAATTTTCTAACA
>JAYXVG010000168.1:0-861 GCA_036021875.1 Thermoplasmatota archaeon
TGCTTTGCTTTGCTTTACTTTGCTTTGCCTTTGCTTTGCTTTTGCTTTGATTTGCTTTTGCTTTTGCTTGGCATTTGTTTTGCTTTGCTTTGATTTGCCTTTGCTTTGCTTTTGCTTTGCCTTTGCTTTTGATTTGCCTTTGCTTTGCCTTTGCTTTTGCTTTTGCTTTGCTTTGCCTTTGCTTTGCTTTGATTTGCTTTTGCTTTGCTTTTGCTTTGCCTTTGATTTGCCTTTGCTTTGCTTTGCTTTGCCTTTGCTTTTACTTTGCTTTGCTTTTGCTTTTGCTTTGCTTTTGCTTTGCTTTTGCTTTTGCTTTTGCTTTGCTTTGCTTTTGCTTTGCTTTTGCTTTTGCTTTGCTTTTGCTTTGCTTTTGCTTTGCTTTGCTTTTGCTTTTGCTTTGCTTTGCCTTTGCTTTTGCTTTGTTTTGCTTTGCTTTTGCTTTGCTTTTGCTTTGCTTTGCTTTGCTTTGTTTTGCTTTGTTTTTGCTTTGCTTTGCCTTGCTTTTGCTTTTGCTTTGCTTTGCCTTTGCATTGCGTTGCTTTGCTTTTGCTTTGCTTTGCTTTGCTTTTGCTTTTGTTTTGCCTTTGCGTTTTGTCTTTGCTTTTGCTTTTGCTTTGCCTTTGCTTTTGCTTTTGCTTTGCCTTTGCTTTGCTTTTGCTTTGCTTTGCTTTTGCTTTTGCTTTGCTTTTGCTTTGCTTTGCTTTTGCTTTGCTTTGCTTTTGCTTTTGCTTTGCCTTTGATTTGCCTTTGCTTTTGCTTTTGCTTTGCTTTGCAGAGCTTTGCTTTTCATTGCTTTGCTTTTGCTTTGCCTTTGCTTTGCCTTTGTTTTGCTTTTGCTTTGCCTTTGCTTTTGTTTTGCTT
>JAYXVG010000169.1:0-798 GCA_036021875.1 Thermoplasmatota archaeon
ATCTCACGTCAAGAGAATTGACAAGAGTAAGAATCACTGCCAAAAAATCGACGATTGCTGTTCAATCAAGTCCGAAGCAAACTCACTGTGTTACGGGCATCACTGTATGAATACGACGCAAACGGTCGTAGGCTTACTCGGACTCTCCGAAGATCAATGGTCGCTTAGTTTCCAAAGCAGGCTCGGTCCGGTCAAATGGCTAGAACCATCTACAATGGATAAAGTAGAGGAATTGGTCAAGCGGGGAGTCAAAAAGTTAGCAATAGTTGCACCTGCGTTCCTCGCAGATGGCTTAGAGACTCTTGAAGAGCTAGATATCGGAATCCGTGAGCACTTCCTAGAATTAGGTGGAGAGGAGTTGACCGTAATCAAATGTCTCAATGATAACGAAGACTGGGTTGAAGGATTAAGCAAACTGATTAGTAAAAAGTTCACCAATCCAGTAGCAGCTTAGAATAATTCTGCCACCCTTTCCGCCTCATCAACAACGTGAGTTATAGATACACCACTAACTGACCAACCAACATACGAGCAATCATAGTTCATCTGAGCAATTTCATCCATGTAGCCTGGAGGATATTGGGGTATTCTGCGCTCACCTATCTTGGCAAAAAGTTCTGGTTGTTCAGCAAGCAATGATTCTGCGCAGGTGAGTATGGATTGCTCATCACCGTCCCATCGGCTGTGTGGCACCATCAATCGAAACAATCGGCGCCCATCCGGGCATCGTTTTGACTGGTGTAAATCACTCTCATGCAATATCCCGCTGACGGGTATATTTCTATCTGGAATAAGCGT
>JAYXVG010000170.1:0-779 GCA_036021875.1 Thermoplasmatota archaeon
TCTATCGGGGAAATACACTGCTTTTTATTATTTCATTAACGCTAGGGGGCCATGCCACTGATGGAATCGTTATTTGCTCCCCGTAAAGACCATCGCGGTTGGTCAACTCCAAGTGAGGCTGCAAGGATATTTTTACTTGTGATCATGATAATTACATCAATTTGGAGTTGGAATTTAGCAGATGGTAACATTGTTGTTTTTGGCTGCCTTGTAATGCTAATTTCTACTCCTGCGCTTTCTATTGGTTGGTGGTTAATCTCTCTAGTGAGCAACCGCTATGAACCAAAATTATTAATCGATGCAGTTGGCAATGTTGAAAGTAAATAAAAACTTACTTATTATCTATTCTCCTAAAAATCCATAGGTCCAATCATGTGGCGGAGCGAAAGTCTCCTTTATTGAGCGTGGAGAAATCCATCTGAGTAAGTTAAGTGGAGAGCCCGCTTTATCATTTGTTCCGCTACCTCTGGCTCCGCCAAAAGGTTGCTGTCCTACGACAGCTCCAGTTGGCTTGTCATTAATGTAGAAATTACCAGCAGAATATCTTAATGCGTCCATAGCAGTTATGATGTCTTCACGATTTGTCGCAAAGATTGACCCCGTTAGTGCATATTCTGAAGTATTATCACAAGTTGTTAGGATATTTTCAAATTCATGGTCCTCATAGACGTATACTGATAATACAGGTCCAAAAATTTCTTCCTTCATAGTTTCGTAGTCTGGATTGCTACATACTATTGTAGTTGGGTGGATGAAATATCCAGTAGAGTCGTCATAAC
>JAYXVG010000171.1:0-365 GCA_036021875.1 Thermoplasmatota archaeon
CCCAGATAGTTGTGTAAATACCTATGGTGATTCTTGGCGAAATAATAGGCTCGGGTGTCCTGACAACGATAGTGACGGCTGGGCTAATTCTGACGACGCAAAACCCGATGAACCGACTCAGTGGTTGGATTCAGACGGCGACGGTTATGGTGACAATCTTGCAGGAGTTGACCCCGATGCATGTCCTAATCAAGCTGGAAACTCGACTTTAGGAAACAGACTAGGTTGCCCTGACAGTGATGGAGATGGCTGGGATGACATTCAAGACGAATTACCGAATAATGCAACCCAGTGGTTGGATGGAGATGGCGACGGTTATGGCGATAATGCCTTTGGAATTGATCCTGACTCTTGCCCAACTGAGC
>JAYXVG010000171.1:375-735 GCA_036021875.1 Thermoplasmatota archaeon
CTAAATGATGCATTCCCAAACGATCCAAATCGCAGTCAAGATACCGATGGAGACGGTTTTGATGACTTGGAAGACAATTGTATAACAGTTGCTGGCAGTTCTACAACCGATCGGTTAGGTTGTCCCGACAGTGATGGTGATGGCTATTCTGACGTAACCTTACCCTCGGACAACAATCTAGGATGGGATGTTAGCGATGGTGCTGATGCTTTCCCGCTGGAACCAACCCAGTGGGCTGATGGCGATGGTGATGGTTATGGTGATAATTCCACGGGAGTTGAAGCAGACGATTGTCCAGCTGTCGAAGGTTATTCCAATGTCGGCCTTTATGGTTGTCCGGACGATGACAACGATGGAACT
>JAYXVG010000172.1:0-729 GCA_036021875.1 Thermoplasmatota archaeon
GTGCATCCGGTTTGGACAAACAAATGGACAAAATCTGGGTCAACATCCTGCTATTCCTCAGACTTTTCTCCTGATGGAACTCAAGTCATTTTTGGATTTGGATGGTATGCTGGAGACGGTGCTACTGCGAAAATATATGATATCGATACCGGAAATAGTGTCGATAACCTTGTCCAACCACGTCCAGGGGGTTGCACCTCAACTGGCGGTGGTAACAATTGTGGACAAAATAACGGATTGTCATGGTCGCCAGACGGCGCGCGCATAGCCCAAGCATTCGGTAAAGATGACGAAGGAGTTTACCTATGGTTTGCAGATTTAGACCCTGATGGTGATGGATGGAACTCAAGTGATCAAGGCGATGGAAAGGTCGATGCTTTCCCAGATGAAGGCACTCAGTGGCAAGACTCTGACAATGACGGATATGGCGATAATCCACTTCCTGCATTCCAAGGTGATGCATGTCCCAACACATACGGAACTAGTTTCCAAGACAGATTCGGATGCCCTGATGGAGACGGAGATGGATATTCAAATGAAGGAGACTCATTCCCTAGCGACGTTACACAATGGGTAGACTCCGACTCTGACGGATATGGTGATAATTACTACTATGACGTTCAACAATTCACTGAACTTCACATCAACCAGAGAGGCGACGCATTCCCGATGAATCCGACTCAGTGGAATGACACTGATGGTGACGGATGGGGAGACAACTACGACAAT
>JAYXVG010000173.1:0-704 GCA_036021875.1 Thermoplasmatota archaeon
CTGCTTCAGGGAAATCTATCGAGATGACAGTTGAAGATTATGAACTTTGTAAAACTCAATTAATTGACCAACTGGACTGGATTGCAAGGCTTGCTGCAGAACCATATTCGCCGACAGACCCGTCGCGAATGAGCTTGAGCCATGCAATGAATTGTTGGAAGGGCAAGGTAGAATGAAATCCGTCATTTCCTACCCGCGATTACCAAAGTTACGCCGTCTTGTCCGCCGGCAATCCAATGACTAATGTCCCTAAATCCAGCATCTTGCCAACTATCGAGCCACTGCTGAATTGACTTGGTAGTCATATTGACGCCAACATGCTCTGGCCACGACAAACTTTCCTCGTTTTCGAGGTAATGATCGATACCAATAACAGCCCAACCACCCTCATTTAACCAATCATTAAAGAATAATTTTAGCATTTCGTCAGGGTCATCTAAATAATATAGAAATTCCATTGAATGGATGAAATCAAATTTTTGTTGGGGAGTATAATTTGGCAACACCACTTTTTCGTAATTGCCCGTTGGGTCAATTTTCAATGCCTTTTCTATCATGGCTTGTGCACCGTCTAAACCTAAAGCATAATTGCATTTTTCATGACTAGATAATAGCCTGACAACCCAACCATTACCGCATCCTACATCAACAGATGAAAACCCACTTTCGTTATCTTTTACCTGTTCAATAATAAAGTCAATCAT
>JAYXVG010000174.1:0-665 GCA_036021875.1 Thermoplasmatota archaeon
TGGTAAACCTGTGCGGGTTGTTTATCCGGCAATGGATGCAGGTGAAGATGAGGCTATGGCAGGAAATGGACCGTTTCCGTTCACTGTATTCTTTGGTGATGATGGTGAAACAAGCGATGATTACGGCATTTTTGTCTCCGAGATAGTAAAACGAGGAACTATTGTTGTGGTTACCAATGGGTTTGATAGTGAAACAACTACAGGCGTAGAAAATTCACTTGCATTGCTTGAATCTGTAGTTGATTTGATGAATCAGACCAATAGCTCAAACAGCCTTATTGCCTCAGCATATGGTAATGTCGATATGAATCACTGGGGTGTATCAGGTCACGGTACTGGAGCAGCAGTAGCATATTCAGTATTCCCATTTTGGCCAGAATCTGACTTAGCAGATGAAATTCAGCCACCTAGGTCATTGTTTGGTCTTGGGATTGATTTCTCCGGCTGGAGCGGCGGTAATGGTTGGCAGAATGTCAAACCTACTGATTGGGAAATCGATCCAGCAAGCCCAGCAACTGGACTGTTTATGACTGGAACAGTTGATGAAATTGCTAGAGGCCAAGACAATTTACCAGTCATCTCTGCGACAGAACAACTTGCATGGCATTGGATGCATGTCTTAGGAGCTGACCATTATCAGTTCCAAGATGAAATCGATGATGGTA
>JAYXVG010000175.1:0-652 GCA_036021875.1 Thermoplasmatota archaeon
GGGAACAGCATCCGGGAATAGTGGCTCATAAGCTCGCCCAACAAGTTCTCGGCCAGAAAACTCTTCCACAATCTCGACATTGTGTCGCAGGACCTCCTTCATCAAATCCTTGGCTAAGATCATGGTTTCGCCAACATCTGCGCCACCAGAACCAGTCCAGTTGGCAGCTGCCTCAGTTACCTTGACCTTGACATATGTTACATCCGGACCAACCGCTAAGCCAACGTTTCCTGGCAGTGTCCACGGTGTAGTTGTCCATGCCAAAACGGATGAATCATCATCGATTAATTTGAATTTCACATACACAGAAGGCTCCTCTACCTCTTTGTAACCCAAAGCCACCTCGTGACTTGAGTAAGATGTCCCAGTCTGCGGGCAGTAAGGAAGAACTTTGTGACCTCTGTACAGTAGACCTTTGTCAAACATCTGTTTGATTGCCCACCAACAGGACTCGACGTAATCATTGTGAAGCGTAACATAAGGGTTATCCAAGTCGACCCAATATGCCATCCTTTCAGTCATTTCACGCCATGCTGATTCATAAGTCCAAACCGATTCTCTACAGGCCTGGTTGAAGTTATCCATGCCATACTCTTCAATTGCTTCATTTGACATTAGGTCCATTCGTTTTTGAACTTCAATTTCAACAGGC
>JAYXVG010000176.1:0-632 GCA_036021875.1 Thermoplasmatota archaeon
CTGCTTACAAAGGGTATCAACTATCAAGAGGTCCAGTCGATGATTTCACCCTTACTAATCAAGATAATGAATCAATGAATTTATCCGATTTCCGTGGCGACATAGTTGTGGTTGCGTTTATCTTTACCAAGTGCCCGGACGTATGTCCAATTATCACGCAACTACTACGAAGCGTGCAAGACGAACTTGGCGAAGAATATCAAGAACATGTCTCAATTATTTCAGTAACTGTTGACCCAGGCTATGATACACCGGAGCAACTGAAATCATACACAGAGATGCATGGTGCAGACTGGCCTCATCTAACAGGTGAGCTAGAATACATGGAAGGTATATGGGATAGTTTTGGCTTAGTTGTCCAGAAAAACGTTCTTGAAGCCCACCTAGGCGAAATCAACGGCCATCAGTCTGCCGACTCAACAATTGTCTTCGTTAACGAATCTGGCGTCGCTACCGAGTTAATGAACACGCCCACAGCATGGTCAACTACCAAGTTCGCCGCCTATGAGGCTGGTTGGGAACTAAATTATTCGGTTCACCCAGAATTTGGAACTATGCTAACCGGCATCGAAGGAGTTGACTCACCAGCTGACTACTCTTGGTATTGGAAACTGATGACTTTTAATTCAGAA
>JAYXVG010000177.1:0-623 GCA_036021875.1 Thermoplasmatota archaeon
AAACAGTCGTCATACCTAACTCATCGTGCAGACGGCGAATTTCAATTCTCATCTGACTTCTTAGTTTAGCGTCTAAATTAGAAAGAGGCTCATCCATTAGAATCACTTTAGGCCTTTTGGCAAGTGCTCTTCCTAGAGCCACTCTTTGACGCTGACCTCCGGAAAGAGATTTAGGCATTTTTTCTAATATTTCACTTAGGCCTAAAATTTCGGATAACTCATGTACTCTAGATTCTATTTCTGCTTCATCAATTTTGCTCTTTCCTTGTTGAAGCTTTAATCCAAAACATAAATTTTCCTTAACATTTAGATGAGGATAAAGTGCATATGATTGAAAAACCATACCTATGTCTCTCACGCTAGGTGGTAAATCATTGATTATTTTATTACTAATCAATATATCTCCTGAAGTCATATTTTCCAATCCTGCTAACATCCTAAGTGTTGTTGATTTACCACAACCTGAGGGGCCAACTAGGACAACAAATTCCTTCTTTTGAATCTCTAGATTAAAATTACTGACTGCCTCTGTACCGTCATCATATGTTTTGCTAACACTATCGAATTTTACGTAGGTCAATTTGACACCAATTAAACCTGCAAACTGTCTGTAAAGCCTGAAC
>JAYXVG010000178.1:0-623 GCA_036021875.1 Thermoplasmatota archaeon
ATTGTGTATGGTTTAACTATTGGTGTCTGTTTCATGGTCTATATATTGTCACTACTGTTTTTTTCGGGTATGACTCAACGACTAATTCATGTTAGGATACCGGAGGATAAAATTGTTGACAAACTAGAGTCATGGAATACTGTGAGGTGGGCAATTTGCGCCCACTTGCACAGATGCACACATCCGGTATTAGTCCACACCATACCCTCGCCAATCTGCAATGCATATTATCGCCTAGCTGGAGCAAAACTAGGCAAAGGTGTCCAAATAAATACCATCAACCTAAATGATCCTTCTGCAGTAACAGTTGGTGATAATGTAGTGATTGGTGGCAGGTCAGTGATAAACGGGCATCTGGTGGAAAAAGGCCAATTAGTTTTAGCACGAGTTCACCTCGAGAAAAATTGCTTAATCGGGGCTGGAACAACAATACAGCCTGGAGTTAGAATTGGTGAAGGTGCAGTTATCGCAACCAATGGCCTAGTCGGTAAATGGAAAGAGATACCAGCCGGTGAGGTCTGGGGCGGTTTACCGGTGAAACTGATAAGTAAGTCCTCTGATAGAAAAGCCTGAAAATACGTATATTACATTCAACTATCAAGCGCAATAGTATTCAAGTGGGC
>JAYXVG010000179.1:0-612 GCA_036021875.1 Thermoplasmatota archaeon
CGCCTACGGCACCCCCTCCAACTTCACAGCAGAACTTGACGGTTTGTGGTGTCATGCCACACTGCCTGAGGGGGCGGTGCTCAAGAATTGGCCCTACCTTCCATCAGGCGCCAACGCCACCTTCCACAACCTGCTTCCCGCGTGCACGTCTCGGGCGGTGAATCCGGTTGGTGAGGACCTCTGGCTGGGCACCGACCCGCTGCTGGATGATTCTGACCGGTACCTGTGGGATGGGTTCTCTATCCGCCCACTCTACCCCTCCTTTGGTGACGGTATTCCCGATGGTTGGGAAGTGCACTTTGGCCTTGACCCGTTGAATCGATCAAATGCGCTTGAGGACCCGGACGGTGATGGATGGGACACCAATCGAGACGGAGGCGTCTCCAGTGATGTTTCTCGAACCCTCACGGCACTCAAAGTGGGTGAAGCGCTATCGACGCTCGAGGAATACCTTGTCCACTTCGACGACGGCAACACGGTGTATCCCGGCCTCAAGTCAGCGCTCGTTGGCGATGAGGGTGGCTTTGCGACGATGCCGCTGGTTTACGATGCACCCGAGGACACCTTGGCCGTCATGCACCATGATGTCAAGACACTCGCCGAACATGACGG
>JAYXVG010000180.1:0-595 GCA_036021875.1 Thermoplasmatota archaeon
AAGGCATCTTGGCTGTTATCAAAGTCGATAAACATCGCATTTGGGGTTAGTGAAAAAATGAAGACTAGGATGATTCCAATAGTGGTTTTTGGTCTCTCTGTACTGAAGCTTGTCATTCCATCGAATATTTTCTTCATACTCTTAACCGAGTAGAAGTGGAAGTTTCTCAGTTATATTCTCTTGTTTGATTTCTAACTTATTTTTCATGATTTCAAAAACACCCAATCTTTCCAAACAACAGTCGAGATTAGGTGCCGGGAGCGGGGGCTGAGCAATCAACATGCGAAGCCAAGCTACCAATGCATTAGGATGTAGGTGCCGGGAGCGGGGCTTGAACCCGCGACCTTCGGATGTCTCAGACATGTGAAGGGGCTTTGGTACGTCACAAAAAGTTCGTTAGAACTGCCCTATGAGTCCGACGCGCCACCAACTACGCCACCCCGGCAAGCAACTCGCCCACCGTACACCCCTCTTTGAATAATGCGGCAAATTCTGCTTACTCAATTTCAATAATTTGAGCGATTTTTAACCACAGGATTCATTCACTTGGAGTCATCCGCACCAGTTAATGGTGGACATCAACACTGCTATGGCT
>JAYXVG010000181.1:0-595 GCA_036021875.1 Thermoplasmatota archaeon
TTGGCTGTATCTCTACCTTCGGAAATGTTTGGTACACATTCCACAATGATGTTTGACATGAATATTGGTTCGTTAGTCGGACTTTGAACATTCACATATCATCCATACAAACCTTCAGGGGATGATGAACTACCAGATTGCGATTTCTTCTTGTTTATTCGTTCTACTGCTTTCGTGACATCACTCTGAACCACAGTATCTCGGCCAGAACGAATCGCAATCATCCCTGCTTCGACACAAGTTGCCTTTAATTCAGCACCACTGAAACCATCGGTCACTTTTGCTACTGCTTTTACACGGACGCCTTTGGTGTTCATATTCTTTAAATGGAGGTCAAGAATTGAAAGACGTGATTCTTCATCCGGGATTGGTATTTCTATAATCCGGTCAAATCGACCTGGCCTCAATAGTGCATCATCGAGAATATCTGGCCGATTTGTAGCAGCGATGATTTTTACATGTTCTAATTCGTCAAAACCATCCAATTCAGCAAGCAATTGCATAAGTGTTCGTTGAACTTCTCGATCTCCACTGGTTTACCCATCCAATCTATTTTATCCTTTAGATTGTATGTGATTGTTGTATTTAATTTTTT
>JAYXVG010000182.1:0-583 GCA_036021875.1 Thermoplasmatota archaeon
TGCTTTTGCTTTGCTTTTGCCTTTGCTTCAGCTTTTGCTTTGCTTTTGCTTTGCTTTTGCTTTTGCTTTTGCTTTGCTTTTGCTTTTGCTGTTGCTCTTGCTTTTGCGTGCTTTTGCTTTTGCTTTGCTTTTGTTTTTGCTTTGCTTTTGCTTTTGCTTTCGCTTTTCCTTTAGCTTTGTTTTTGCTTTTGCTTGCTTTTGCGTTTGCTTTGCTTTTGCTTTGCTTTGCTTGTGCTTTCGCTTTGCCTTTGCTTTGCTCTTTGCTTTTGCTTTTGCCTTTGCTTTTGCTTTTTGCTTTTGCTTTTGCCTTTGCTTTTGCTTTTGCTTTTGCTTTTGCTTGGTGCTTTGCTTTGCTTTTGCTTTTGCCTTGGCTTTTGCCTTTGCTTTTGCCTTTGCTTTTGCTTTTGCTTGGCACCCAGGGGGCGCAACTGGGGGAACCGCGCGTTTGCTTTTGCCTTTGCTTTTGCTTTTGCTTGGCACCCAGGGGGCGCAACCGGGGGAACCGCGCGGGGTGAGTTCCACTGCCCGGCCCCTTTAAGCTCACCGAGTAAGAACCCTTATAGGCAGAGCCTAGGTAGGGAAC
>JAYXVG010000183.1:0-583 GCA_036021875.1 Thermoplasmatota archaeon
AATTACCCTCCCACCAATCATGCCTGCTCCAATCAATCTAGAGCCGGTGGTCTTGCGACAGTGGACTGATGAAAAAGGCTACTCGTGGCGTCAAATGTCTGATCAAACCATATTGTGGTGGAACGGCTCTGAGTGGATAAATTACGGCAAAAACTAGGCTCGCTACAGAGACATTTTACCCGATGGTTTCTTATCTAACACCACCTTCGTCGTTTTGCCTTAGGGCAAGGGATGCACACTCGCTACGGCGAGAGGCGGTGACGCCAATGAATGAACGAGGGGATAGAATTAGACAACCAATGGCCCGTAAGCCGAGTCAGTTACGTCTCCATAATGAGAATCAAGTTATTCTTCCTCCAAGACTCAATCATCTACAACATTTACCGTGGTTGAGTTGTTACTCGACACAACTAAAATCTGAAAACAAATCCAAGAATACCCAAAAGTCGTACATGTCAGCATTGAAGAGTTTAATCGAAACTCCATTGCCGGGTGAATCAACTATCCTAGAAGATGAATTTGAAGCGCTGACAATTGCTGAATTAGCAACCAGAATGGAACCGCTGAATGGACGGATTGACTT
>JAYXVG010000184.1:0-566 GCA_036021875.1 Thermoplasmatota archaeon
GTTGGATTCGCTGGATCGTTGTCGTAAGCAACATTGGACAAGTCGCCTGCGTAGTCAAACGATGTCTTAGCGTCAGCCTCGTCTTCCCTACGCTCCTGTTCCATAGCTGTGGTAATATCGCCATACTGGCTAATCAATACAGCCGAAACTGCTCCCGAGACCAATAATGCAGTGGCCAAGAAAATGAATGTTGATGCTCCGCCGTCTGCCATATTGATACCTCACTGTAATATTCTTGCACTATTGTAACCATTTATCGATATCGCTAAGGTTTCAAACACTCCATTGCCAAGGCCGCGCCACTCTATACCGACTGTATCGCTTGGATACAGATTATCAGATTCAGTTATTGGGGCCAAGGTTGCTAGATTACGAGCATTGCTTCCATCTAAGAACAGCCAGACCTCATCAATCGGAACAATTACTGAACCGGTATTGGTTAGATTTGCATTAATCACTGTAGTTCTTGCTGTTACAGATAAACTGCCATTGACCCCGTTGGGTTGTGGGCCGTCGATGATGATTGTTGGGTCGGAGGTATAGTCACCGTGGTTGGTGATTGACCA
>JAYXVG010000185.1:0-562 GCA_036021875.1 Thermoplasmatota archaeon
TCTATCGGATATAAGTGATATGGTGCAGCTGCCAACATTATGTATTCATTTATTCCAGCCCATTTGTTAAATACCACTTCTCTCGCTTGAGGTGAAAGCATAATAAATGCCACTAATGCTAACATAACTACGCTTCTAAACCTGTTTTTTCGTCGTTTCAGTATGTTTTTTCGTTTTCCTTTGTGAGTCATTACCACTCCAGATTTGCTGGGTTTCCTAGTTTTCATGTATGTAGTATCGAGGGAGCCTTGATTGAATTGTTGCTCCGCAGCAAACTGTTTTGATTTAATGTTGGCCAACACCCTGCCGCATGAATAGCAAATAGTATCCCCTGGTAAGGTGACACTCCGGCAATAAGGGCAGTTGCCCATGTCTAACGGGCTGCGCCGACATCGTATAACCGTTGCTTGTAAAAACCCTACAAATGTATTATTTACTAAGTATGCAGAAATATCCAGTATATTGCTTACAGTGTGGCATGTGAGTATTTATTCACTTTCATTTGAAGGGTTTTGTGTGCTTTTAGCATCAATAATACGGTTCATTTTTCTCTCTCGTGCTT
>JAYXVG010000186.1:0-556 GCA_036021875.1 Thermoplasmatota archaeon
ACATTCTTGGATGTCGCTAAGGCTGATGGTCATCAAACTGAGTCTTTTGATATTAGTTATCTGTATCCACTGGGAGCAGCCTTGGTGGTAGCAGGCTTAATGTGGAAATTTTTTATCCCAATTCAACTAGCAAATCTCCAAGTTGCATTTGAGATCGATGACGATTTGTATGAAGTTCATCGTGTTACTAGAGATTTGGATGATGCTAGAGATTTACTTTCAGAGGGCTCGGTTGGCTATGGTCTCGGCCTTTACATGATGGGAATGACTGGAGTATTGATATTGATTGGAGAATTTATTTTCGAACCGGATTTTTTCTATTTACCATCACTTTATGTCATTGGTTTATTAGTTGGAATTCCCATACTTATCTCACCTTGGGAGACAATGAATGCCCAATTGTCAAGAAATCAAAAGCCGTCAACAAGCAACGCAGTGCTGGGATTTTTCCGCAGGACACTTACATTATTCATAATCATCGGCATAACCGTTGCTTCGCTGATGTATGGTTTACAAGAATCAAATGACGGGGTCATTGAGCCGTTCTGGCTTGCAT
>JAYXVG010000187.1:0-552 GCA_036021875.1 Thermoplasmatota archaeon
TTGCATGTGCGCCCAAATTAGTGCTCGTTCGACTTCTAATTGTCGCTCATGTCTTCCAAGTTCAGACCAAATATGTTTGAACTCTTGGCAACCGTATCTGTAATCAAGTGGGCAAAAGGCCATAATTAATGCTCAAGTGGCAGACTCTTGAACATTACTAATTTGTTGATGAAGCAAAAATGTCGTATTGGATAATAAATGGTAGCGAATAAAAGTAATTTTTTCTTCAAAAATAAGGGCGAAAGTAATAATCCCTCTATTGAAAAAATACCCATGGCCGATGATTCAGTGAATGTAGAAAGCCGAACCTCGTCCCAAGATAAGCGCTGGACAATAATGGCTGCACTACTTGGTACCAATACTGCAGTCATGCTTTTTCAAGGGATTGAGCAAGCAGAAAATCCCAAATTTTTGCGGGAAATTGCCTTAGCAATAATTGCAGCAGCACTACCTTTTCAAGCAATTTATTTTCTAATTTACACTTTTTTGATGGAGAATGATGGTAAGTTAACTAATGAGATGACGGCCCGATTAAACAAGGCATCTGCAGTT
>JAYXVG010000188.1:0-546 GCA_036021875.1 Thermoplasmatota archaeon
TTCATTAGCCATACCTTCTGCCATCATAAGGCCTGCATCCCTAATGATATCCAGTCCATTGATAATTTCAACATCACCATTTGTATATCGTTGCCACACGCTCTTGTGTAAATCACCTGAAACGTGTGCTATGTGGCTGTTGAATAGCAGAAGATGCTGTTCCAACCAGTCTGAGAATTCTGTTGACACCTCAATCGATTTTACAGACACATTATCATCAGTAAAAGTAAGATGATTGATACCTCCTAGGGCACTTGCCCATTGATCTTGCCGGCCACCCTTGTTACCTAACAGAGCCTCGAATTGATAAGCAATTTCTGCGGTTTCTAACATTGATTGTGACTGACTACTAATCGTTGTGATAAAACCGACATTCATAGCACCACTAGTCCCAAGGCCCGAACCGGTTGGCATGTCAGTCGAGTATGATAAAGAAATCTTACGATCTTCGTCTATCTCCATCTCACACCTAACATATTGATTAATTGCAATATTCACTACCTCTCCAGTTTTGTTATTGCAATAGGTTGGAACATCTGTCCAGCC
>JAYXVG010000189.1:0-534 GCA_036021875.1 Thermoplasmatota archaeon
AGCATCAGGGGCAGCAAAGTGGAATGGAGCGGCACTGACTTTGAAACCAAAACCGACTAGGACAAAGCCCATAGCGATCAGCGGCAGAGGTTCAGTTCCATCAACAACAAACTGAGCCGCTAGAGCATCAAACTGTAGAGAACCTGCCCAAAGATACAGCATCGATAATCCGTATAGGCCGACTCCTGAAGCAACGGAACCAACGATGAAATATTTCATACCTGCCTCTGTTCCGACTTTGGTTTCTTTGTAGAATGCGACCAATACATAAGTCGAGAATGAAGCCAACTCTAAACCGATGAACAAGACGAACAAATCTTGAGCTAAGGCAACAACTGACATACCAAGACCACATGTTAGCATCAAAATGTAGAAATCTGCTTGTCGACGGTTGTTGTATAAATCACCGGTAGAGAGTTTTGGTCCTACTCCCTTAACTTCTAAACGGTTCATTGAAGCAAATGCTGCCAAGGTTAACGCTCCAAAGAAGATTAATTCGAATACCCGGCTAAAGCCATTTACCAGCATCAACTG
>JAYXVG010000190.1:0-534 GCA_036021875.1 Thermoplasmatota archaeon
AAAATTAAAACAAAGCAAACGCAAAAGAAAAAGAAAAGCAAAGCAAAAGCAAAGCAAAAGCAAAGCAAAAGCAAAAGCAAAAGCAAAAGCAAAGCAAAAGCAAAAGTAAAAGCAAAGCAAAAGCAAAAGCAAAGCAAAGCTAAAGCAAAGCAAAAGCAAAAGCAAAGCAAAAGCAAAAGCAAAAGTAAAAGCAAAGCAAAAGCAAAAGCAAAGCAAAGCTAAAGCAAAGCAAAAGCAAAGCAAAAGCAAAAGTAAAAGCAAAGCAAAAGCAAAAGCAAAGCAAAGCAAAAGCAAAGCAAAAGCAAAAGCAAAAGCAAAAGCAAAGCAAAAGCAAAGCAAAAGCAAAAGCAAAAGTAAAAGCAAAAGCAAAGCAAAGCAAAGCAAAAGCAAAAGTAAAACAAAAACAAAAGCAAAACAAAAGCAAAAGCAAAGCAAAAGCAAAAGCAAAGCAAAAGCAAAACAAAAGCAAAAGCAAAGCAAAGCAAAGCAAAAAAGCAAAAGCAAAAGTAAAACAAAAGCAAAAACAAAAGCAAA
>JAYXVG010000191.1:0-531 GCA_036021875.1 Thermoplasmatota archaeon
TGTCATTCGATCGATTATCGCTTAGCTCCTGAACATCCATACCCAGCAGCATTAGATGATGCGTTAACCGCTTGGCAAGGCATTGTTGACTCACATCCTGAACACAAAATCATACTTAGTGGGGACTCTGCAGGTGGTGGTTTGTCACTGGCTTTAATGATGCGCCTGCGGTCTGAGGGAAGGGTATTACCCGATGCGGTCGTCCTATTTTCACCATGGACAGACCTAACTTGTCAAGGTGAATCATATGTCACCAAAGCAAGGGTTGACCCAATGTTTACTCCCGCAATGCCGAGAGATTGCTCACACTACTACGCACCAGAGGGCACAGACAAAACCAATCCGTTGATTTCACCAGCCTTCGGCGACTTCTCGGGCCTACCTAGAATGCTAATCCTGTGTGGCGGTAATGAGATTCTCCTCAGCGATAGTAAAACTCTGGCTGAGGCGGCTGAAACTGCTGGTGTTGATATTGAGCTGGCAATTTGGGAAAATATGTTCCATGACTGGTGGCTATTTGGCCTGTTTATT
>JAYXVG010000192.1:0-528 GCA_036021875.1 Thermoplasmatota archaeon
CTGAATCAGGACAGCCTAAATGGCCCATTTCAGTTGAGGTTCCAAATAGAATTGGACAATGGTCAGGATCGACTCCAGTTGCATTATCTCCGTATCCATCACCATCTGAATCTCTCCATTGTGTCGAGTCATTGTAGAAGAAATCAGCTCCATCAGCTTCAGTCCAACTCAATTCGGGTGTCGAGTAACCATCACCATCAGAATCCTGCCATTCTGATGGGTCGTTAGGAAATGCATCTGGGCGGTTGCCATTAGCCTCATCGCCATAACCATCACCGTCACTATCATTCCATTGTGTTGCATCATTTACGAAGGCATCATCTTCATCGGCATATCCATCATCATCGGAATCTTGCCATTTAGTTGCATCATTAGGAAATTTATCTCCTTGATTGCCATATGGGTTATCGCCGTGACCATCTCCATCAGTATCGTTCCATTGAGTTCCATCATTCGGGAAAGCATCCGACATAGTTGCTCCAACTGATTGGTTATCCCCATATCCGTCACCATCTAAATCTGAATACT
>JAYXVG010000193.1:0-525 GCA_036021875.1 Thermoplasmatota archaeon
TGGGTTTCACCGTCTTTGGACAAAGAGAGTATGAATCGCAACAAGTTTCAGCTCTTGCATGGGGCGCTTTAGCTATAGGTTTGGTATTTTTGATTACCCCAACCAAAGCATATGCTTATCCTTTAATTCTGACTTTGACGTTTGGCGACCCGTTCATGGGGGAACTGAGGCGCCGTGGAGTTGAATCAAGTTCAGTTATTGCTTATGCTTGTGTCCTTGTGTTGGCAATCTGGCTGTTGTGTTGGTATATGTTTGACACACCGTTAGTGGCTTGTCTAATTGTTGCCCCTATTGCGGTTTTTAGCGAGACTCCTAGATTGCGCTATATTGACGATAATGCCACAATGCTACTAATACCTCTAGCCGTTGTCGTAACCCTTGAACCATTCCTAAATGTAATGTAGTTTTCAATATGTTAAAATGGGGTTTAGTCTAGCATACACTGAGCAGCATGGAAGAAAGCGAGAATAGTTACTCGGAGCCGCCCCAAGGCGCATATTATTTTGTCTACATTCTGTCAATGAT
>JAYXVG010000194.1:0-524 GCA_036021875.1 Thermoplasmatota archaeon
AATCGCACAATCAGATGCAATTATTGTTACCAGGACGAGGGATGGTGTTGAAACAATCCTAACGAAATCAATTGGTTATAATGCCCTACCAGGTGATTCACTATCATTCTCGATACCAACTCAAAATCGTGGCCTGTTGGCGTCATCGCCAACAACCATCGATGTCACCACCCCAAGTGGCACCGTCATCAGTGAACCACTCCCATCAATACCATCCTATGGAGAATCAAGAGTTGATGTTGAATGGACTGTTCCTGCAGATGAACCAATCGGCATTCAAAACCTAGGTATTGAGGTAGACCCAGATGAGCTAGTTACTGAGGATTCAAACCGTAGCAATAACTTGGCAAATATTGAGATATTTATTGGCCGGACACCAACCGCCCAAGCGACTGTTTCTGATGGTGTTTACACTTTTGAGAATGTGACGATTGATGCTTCAGCTAGTTTCGACGATGATGGTGGCGATGTCACCTGTCGGTTCTCAGTCGAAAAAAGGCCAGGCTTAATTGAAAACTTTGACA
>JAYXVG010000195.1:0-507 GCA_036021875.1 Thermoplasmatota archaeon
AACCCAACATAGAATCTTGAAATATACCAATAATAGGGGAAGAACTGGCAGGACTAATTATTTGGTAAGGAATAGCAGCCAAATTCTTTAATTCAGTCTCTGCCATAATATTTTGTGGCATATGCATATTCATCTCATCACCATCAAAATCAGCATTATACGGTTTTGTGTCACCAACATTCATACGAAAGGTGTCACCTTGTTTCATAATAACAGCTGTGTGACACATCATAGACATTCTATGTAATGTTGGCTGACGATTAAATAATACAGCATCACCATTCAAAATATGACGATGAACTTTATCTCCTTCTTCCAATTTAATTGATTCTCTATCAACATATCTTAAACTTATACAATCTCCATTTTTCTTCTCATATTCCCATAAAGATTTCCAACTGCCAATATCTGTCCATTCTATATTTAAGGGAACAACAGAACCAATTTTAGTTTTTTCCATAACTGCCACATCAATGGAATAAGATGGACATTCTGAGAAAACTTTTT
>JAYXVG010000196.1:0-505 GCA_036021875.1 Thermoplasmatota archaeon
ATCGAGTCTTCCGGCCACTCATAGCCCTCATTGCACATACAGTGTTTATTTGCACCACTGCCCATTTCCCAACCCTGACCGTTGCAAACCTCTCCGTCGTTGTCGGAATAGGCTCCTGGTGCTGGGATTGTCGACTCATCAGTGTAATTTGGCGCCCATGCTAGATAGGTTGGGTCAACAACTGAATCCATACCCACATCGCTTGATTCCCATGATGTTGAGGTCTCATTCCACTGATGTAGTTCCCACCACCAACTGTAGTTGTCGGCGGCTGGTGACCCATCAGCAATAGATTCCATGTAATGGCCCCATTGTGAGTCTGGCGCTGAGAAACTGATGCCTGCCCCGTCGAAGGCCGAACTGGTTAGGTGCCAGCCGTTGTATTCGGTGATGACCTGGTGAGCTGTGGTATTATCTGGGAAGACAACCGAAACGGATGAGGTATTATCACTTGGCGACTCTAGTAGCGAAGCGTTGGCAGTTGATGCAACCCAAGCAACATTTG